>NZ_DFLY01000031.1:0-20540 GCF_002375525.1 Marinobacter sp. UBA3607
CTTGGTCTGGAATACGCAGGCGGCAGAACGAACGGCTTTCTGGTCTCGGGGGGTAAAGGCTCTGAGTGCGTGTTGTACCCGGTTGCCCAGCTGGCCCAGCACAGTGTCCGGGATGTCGGTGGGATTCTGGGAGACAAAATAAACGCCTACTCCCTTGGAGCGGATCAGCCGTACCACCTGTTCAACTTTTTGTAGAAGTGCTTTCGGGGCATCATCAAACAACAGGTGCGCTTCGTCGAAAAAGAACACGAGTTTGGGTTTGTCGGGGTCGCCGACTTCCGGTAACTCTTCAAACAGTTCGGCAAGCAACCAGAGCAGTATGGTGGCGTATAGCCGTGGGCGTTGAATCAACTGGTCTGCTGCCAGCAGGTTAATGTGTCCGTGCCCTGCAGCGTCGCAGCGCATGAGGTCTGCCAGTTCCAGTGCGGGCTCACCGAAAAACCGGTCTCCGCCTTCTTGCTCAAGTTGAAGTAACCGGCGCTGTATGGCGCCCACAGAGGATTTGCTGACGTTGCCGTAGATTGCCGTGAGCTCTTGTGACTGCTCGGCCACGAAGGTCATCAGGGCTCGCAGGTCTTTCAGGTCCAGCAGGGCCATGCCGTGCTCGTCCGCCACTTTGAACGCGATGTTCAGAACGCCTTCCTGGGTGTCGTTCAGTTCCAGCAGGCGAGACAGTAAAAGTGGCCCCATATCTGAAATGGTGGCCCGCATGGGGTGGCCTTCGGCGCCGAAGACATCCCAGAAAACGGTGGGGAAACCATGGAAGGTGTAGGGTTCAAGGCCTATCTTCTCTGCACGCTTGAGCAGCGCAGGCTTGGGCGTGCCGGGCTGGGAGATGCCAGACAAGTCGCCTTTTACATCGGCCATGAACACCGGCACACCCTGGGCGGAAAAGCCTTCCGCCAGAATCTGCAGGGTGACAGTTTTGCCGGTACCTGTGGCGCCGGCAATCAGGCCATGACGGTTAGCACGGCTTAGCAGCAGGCTCTGAACGTGACTGCCATTGCCTATGAATACGGAATTTTCCGGCACCGGGTGCACCTCGTTGGTTATTGGACAAATTTGTTGGCGGTAATAAGGCAAGCTTAGCCTAAGATGTGTTTGTTGATGGAGGTACAAGAACTATCAGTATGGTCGATAAATGGAGTACACGGCGGAAGGGCGATTATGAGCTCCGGCTGACTCGTACGGTGAACACGCCCGGACGGCATTCGGTTGAGCTGTATCTGTTTATCCCGCCAGAAACCACGCTTTCTGCCCGAACGCTTTCAGAGCAGCAGTTCTTCTTCGGCTCTGTTGCCCACAGTTTTGGGTTGATGGGTTTGCAGGGTGGCGACAGGGCCGTCAAGAATGATGAGTCCTTTGCCCTGTTATCCCCGTACTTCGAGATTGCCAACAGTTCCTGGTTGCTTCGGTACAAGGCGTCCATGGGTCGGTTGCGAGGGCAGTTGAACAATACCGACACGCCGGGCGAGACCATTGCGCGCGCCCTGCGGCTCAGCCAGGCTTTCGCGCAACGCATGCGTGAGACTCAGCCCTCGCGGGACCGCCAGAAGCGGTATCTGCGCCAGATGGACATTTACTTTTCCTGGTTCGCGGAGCAGTTCTTCCTCGAATGCATGACCCGCGACAGCTTTTCCGAACTGGACGAGGCGCTCCGCCAGAGCATTACGGATTTTCTCCAGCAGGAGCGAACCCATCGTAAAGAGCAGGATTACCTGCGTGATTTTCAGGGAACGCCCACCGCGCTTTGGAATCGTATGAGCCTCTACGACCGGTTGCTGGAGTACCCCATCTCGCTACGGCCAAAAGTTGCCGAACTCGGCTCCGGTACGCGCAAGCTGGTGAAGGCTGCCACCACAATGTTCATCATGTCGATACTGACCTACATGCTGTTTAACGTGCGCAATGCCAGCGAAACGCTTTCCATCACGTTGTTGCTGGTTATCGCGTTGATGTACGGCATTCGTGACATGGTGCGCGAAGACATGATCAACGTGATTACCCGCCGGTTACGCCGGGGCAAGCCCCGTTGGCGGATTCGCCTGCGAATGCCTTACACCAGGCAGCAGGTGGCCAGGCAGCTGGTGTGGGTGGATTATCGAAATCTCTCGGATTTGCCGCAGGTGGTCGCCAGTGCCGTCGGACGCTCGGCCAACAACGATGATGCACAAGTTATCTGTTACCGCTCACTGCTCAAACCGGACAAAGACACGCTGGAACACGATGAAATCAGGGAGCGTATAACGCTGGATTTCGAAGCTCTGTGTGAAATGATCAAGGTGAGCCGGGACCGACTGTATGTGTGTGAGGAGGATGAGGAGTCCGGGTTTTCGGTACAGGTTCATCCGATCGAGAGGCAGCAGGACTTCCATTTATTGCTGGTGTCTGAGCAGCCGGGGCAGGGTCACTCAGCGGCCCAGCTGTGGCGCCTGCGGCTGGGTAACAGTGGCATTGTGCAGAGCAAAAGCAAGGATCCAAACTGGCCCAGCCCTGAAGAGCAGATGAAGCGCAGTTGGTGGGATCGGATAACGGCTGTGTTCAAGAAAAACTAGGTTGCGAAATCCGGGGGGTGCCTGTGCGTTATCGCAGCCGAAATACCGCGTGCCCGCCGTCATGCCGAAACAGGGCTGAGGCGGGTGTCCAGCCCAGGCTTCAGTTTGGTGGCATCAAAGCTGAGTACGTCGATCACCACTTCCAGGGCACTCGGGTCGCCCACCTCCAGGATGGCTTCGCCGGCCTGGATCACACCTTCATTCCGGTGTAAGCCATTGTTTGTAGGGCCGAGTATAGTTCATGGGTGCTTTCCTGTGCCGGATTCAGTTACAGTCATGCCACGCATCTTTCAACGTAAAGGGGAGAAACAACTGATGAGCGATCCGACCTACACGCCACCGAAAGTCTGGAAATGGGAGCAGGGCAACGGCGGCAGGTTTGCCAGCATCAACCGCCCGATTGCCGGTGCCACCCACGATAAAGACTTGCCGGTGGGCGAGCATCCGTTCCAGCTGTATTCCCTGGCAACGCCCAACGGTGTTAAAGCCACCATCATGTTTGAGGAATTGCTGGAGAAAGGCATCAAGGAAGCCGAATACGATGCCTGGCTGATCCAGATTATGGAAGGTGACCAGTTCAGTAGCGGTTTTGTGGAGGTTAACCCCAACTCCAAGATCCCCGCGTTGCTGGATCGCAGTGAAGACCCGGCCGTGCGGGTATTCGAATCCGGTTCTATCCTGTTCTATCTGGCAGAGAAGTTTGGTGCCTTCCTGCCAACGGATCGTGCCCGGCGTGCAGAAACTATGAACTGGCTGTTCTGGCAGATGGCCAGCGCACCGATTCTGGGTGGTGGATTCGGGCATTTCTATGCCTATGCCCCGGAAAAATACGAGTACCCCATCAACCGCTACACCATGGAGGTGAAGCGCCAGCTGGATGTGCTGGATCGCCAGCTGGCGGACAACCAGTATATTGCCGGTGACGAGTACACCATCGCCGATATGGCGGTGTGGCCCTGGTATGGTTCGCTGGTGAAGAATACCGTGTATGAGGCCGCCGAATTCCTGGAAGCCCATACTTATACCAACGTACTGCGCTGGACGAATGAACTGGCCAAGCGCCCGGCAGTGCAGCGTGGCCGCATGGTGAACCGTGCCTGGGGCGAGTTGTCCTCCCAGCTGCTTGAGCGCCACGATGCGAGCGATTTTGACTTACGCACCCAGGATAAACTCGAAGGCAAGCAATCTTGAGGAGCAAGAATGGCTGTACCTGCGGCGTTAACCGAGGACCAGGTTAACCTGCTGCGCACGGCGGGGTACGGCTTTGCCCGGTAAGTGGGTGGCAGTTCCGGCCTGGTTCGGCCGGTGGTGGCGTCTGGTCTTGTCCTTGCTTTTCAGGTTCCATTACTACGTTCCTGTCTGATTAGAAGCCCATGGCGGATGAAGTGCTTCGCCTGGGGTCGGCGCCGCCAAACAGGGTGCCGTCTTCGCCGATCATGATGCTCTGAATGGCGCCCATGGCGGTACTGGTATTCACCACATGGCCCCGGGACTCAAGCAATTCGATAGTGTCCTGGCTGATGCCCTGTTCGATGCGAATCTCATCCGGCAGCCACTGATGGTGCATGCGCGGGGCGCTGACGGCGGTCTGTATGTTCATATTATGGTCGATCACATTCATCACTACCTGCAAGGTGGTGGTGATAATACGAGAGCCGCCCGGGCTGCCGGTGACCAGAACATTCTTGCCGTCTTTACGCACGATAGTGGGCGACATGGAGCTGAGCATACGCTTGCCCGGTTCAATCTTGTTGGCTTCGCCACCAATCAGGCCGTAGGCGTTGGCAGCGCCCGGCTTGGCGCTGAAGTCGTCCATTTCATTGTTCAGCAGAAAGCCTGCGCCGGCCACGGTGATGCCGGAGCCGTAGCTGAAATTGATGGTGTAGGTGTTGGATACGGCATTGCCCCAACGGTCCACCACCGAGAAGTGGGTGGTTTCCGGGCTTTCAAATACCGCGGGCTGGCCGGGCTTGATCTCGAGGGACGGGCGGGCCTTGTCCGGGGCAATGCCTTTGCGCAGTTCTGCGGCGTAGTCTTTGCTGGTCAGCCCGGCCAGGGGCACCTCCACAAAGTCCGTGTCGCCCAGGTATTCGGCCCGGTCGGCGTAGGCCAGCTTCATGGCTTCTGCCATGTGGTGCAGGGTGTTGGCGGAGTTGTGCCCCCATTCGCCAATGGGGAAGTGCTCAAGAATATTCAGGATCTGGACGATGTGGGTGCCGCCGGAAGAGGGCGGTGACATGGAGAAAATATCGTATCCCCGGTAATTACCCTGCACCGGCTGGCGGACCGCGGGCTGATAGCTGGCCAGGTCTTCCAGGGTAATCAGCCCTTCGCCGCGCTGCATTTCTTCCACAATCAGCCGGGCGGTTTCGCCCTGGTAAAAGCCCTCGATGCCCTGATCAGCAATGCGTTGAAGGGTAGCGGCCAGCTCCGGCTGCCTGAACGTTTCCCCCGGCTGCGGTGCGGAGCCGTCTTCCTTATAGAAGGTATCGCGGGTGGCGGGCCAGCGTTGCAGGCGATCCCGGGCCTGTTCCAGCCCCTCGGTAAACCGGTGTGGAACCACAAAGCCGTCCCTGGCCAGGCGTATGGCCGGCGCCAGGGCTTCTTTCAGCGACAGGGTGCCATGGCGTTCAAGGGCCATGGCCAGGCCAGCCACGGTGCCGGGGACGCCCGCGGCTTTATGGCTGAACCGGCTGCGTTCGTTCACCACATTGCCGTCTTCGTCCTGGAACATGGTTTCGGTCGCGGCCGCCGGTGCGGTTTCCCGGTAGTCGATGGCTTCTGGCGCAGTGCCATCGCCCGGTGCGTAGAGCAGAAAGCCGCCACCACCGATGTTGCCGGAGCGGGGCTGGGTGACAGCCAGGGCAAAGCCGGCGGTAACCGCAGCGTCTATGGCGTTACCATCGTTTTTGAGAACCTGCAGGGCCACTTCCGAGGCCAGCGTGTGGCTGGTGGCCACCATGCCGTTCTTGCCCTGAACGGGATGAAAGCGCTCGCCTTCCAGGATGGCCTGGTTGCTGGCTGCCGCAGCAGTGGTTGCAACTGCGAACAAGCTTGCGGCTGTAAGGCGCCACAGGCCCCTCAGAGGGATTTTCTTTAAAAGGCTGTGGTTGACTCTGTCCATGCGCTCACTCCTCGTTTCTGGCTTTCAGATAGGCTATCATAGCCGGTCATTTTTAACGGTGCGTTCCGATCGTTTGCCGCAAACTTTGTTTTGCCGGTTCCCTGTCGCACCCGCTTTCCCGGATTCAAGTTAAGGAAAGGCTTCATGGAGCATACCTATCGTCTTGTTATTTCCTGCCCGGACCGGGTAGGGATTG
Organism: Marinobacter sp. UBA3607; assembly: GCF_002375525.1. Taxonomy (NCBI): domain Bacteria; kingdom Pseudomonadati; phylum Pseudomonadota; class Gammaproteobacteria; order Pseudomonadales; family Marinobacteraceae; genus Marinobacter; species Marinobacter sp. UBA3607. The sequence goes on from NZ_DFLY01000031.1 coordinate 5,876, forward strand.
TTGCCAAGGTGAGTAATTTCCTGTCCACCTACAATGGCTGGATTACCGAGGCGAGCCACCACTCAGATACCCAGTCCGGCTGGTTCTTCATGCGGCACGAGATCAAGGCCGAATCGATTCCGTTCGGGCTGGACCAGTTCCGCGCAGCCTTCGAACCGATTGCCCGCGAGTTCAACATGAACTGGCACATTGCCGATTCTGCCCGCCCCAAGCGGGTGATCCTGATGTGCAGCAAGGAATCCCACTGCCTGGCCGACCTGTTACACCGCTGGCACAGCAAGGAACTCAACTGCGAAATCGTGGCGGTTATCTCGAACCACGATGACCTGCGCCGGATGGTGGAATGGCATGACATTCCCTACCACCACGTGCCGGTGAGCAAGGAAAACAAGGCCGAAGCCTTTGCCCACATTGAAGAGCTGTTCGCACAGTACGAAACCGATGTGGTGGTGCTGGCCCGTTATATGCAAATCCTGCCGGCAGACCTGTGTGAAAAGTACGCGGGCAAGGTGATCAATATCCACCACAGCTTCCTGCCGTCTTTCGCTGGTGCCCGGCCATACCATCAGGCTTACAGCCGTGGTGTGAAGCTGATTGGAGCTACCTGCCACTACGTAACCCAGGATCTTGATGAAGGCCCGATCATCGAGCAGGACGTTATTCGCATCAGCCATCGCGACTCCATCGAAGACATGGTTCGCCTGGGTAAGGATGTTGAGAAGAACGTACTGGCCCGCGGGCTCCGGTCGCATGTTGAAGATCGCGTGATTACCTATGAAAACAAGACCGTAGTGTTTGATTAAGGCTTTACCACAGTTGCCCCGGCGAGGGGTGGGCTGTGGTATGCTTGGCGGCTTGTTGAAGAATAAATGTGGGTGCGGAAAAAGGCCCCGTAACGACTTCCAGATAACGCAAAGGAACCTTTCTCGATGGGTGAGTTAGCCAAAGAGATCCTGCCGGTCAATATTGAAGACGAATTGAAACAGTCCTACCTCGATTACGCCATGAGCGTTATCGTTGGCCGGGCCCTGCCGGATGTGCGCGACGGCCTCAAGCCGGTGCACCGGCGGGTTCTGTTCGCCATGTCCGAGCTGGGTAACGACTGGAACAAGGCGTACAAGAAGTCTGCCCGTGTGGTGGGTGACGTTATCGGTAAATACCACCCCCATGGCGACTCTGCGGTATACGACACCATCGTTCGTATGGCCCAGCCGTTTTCGCTGCGCTACCCGCTGGTTGATGGCCAGGGTAACTTCGGTTCCATCGACGGCGACAACGCAGCCGCCATGCGTTACACCGAAATCCGCATGGAGAAGATGGCGCACTCGCTGCTGGCGGACCTGGAAAAGGAAACGGTCGACTACGTAGACAACTACGACGGCACCGAGCGTATTCCGGAAGTCCTGCCCACCCGCGTACCGAACCTGCTGGTGAACGGCTCCTCCGGTATCGCCGTGGGTATGGCTACCAACATTCCGCCCCACAACCTGACCGAAGTCGTTAACGGCTGCCTGGCGCTGATTGATAACCCGGACCTGACCATCGATGAACTGATGGAATACATTCCGGGCCCGGATTTCCCGACCCAGGGCATCATTAACGGACGTGCCGGCATTGTCGAGGCCTATCGCACCGGTCGTGGCCGTATCTACATTCGTGCCCGTCACGAGATCGAGCACGACAACAAGACCAACCGCGATGCGATCATCATCACCGAGCTGCCTTACCAGCTGAACAAGGCGAAGCTGATCGAGAAGATCGCCGAACTTGTCAAGGAAAAACGCCTTGAGGGCATCAGCGAGCTGCGTGACGAGTCCAACAAGGAAGGTATCCGGGTTGTTATTGAACTGCGCCGTGGTGAAAACCCGGAAGTGGTGGTAAACAACCTGTTCGCTCACACCCAGCTGCAGACGGTGTTCGGCATCAATATGGTTGCGCTGCTGAACGGCGAGCCGAAGATCCTGAACCTGAAGCAGATGCTCGACGCCTTCGTGCGCCACCGTCGCGAAGTGGTTACCCGTCGGACCATCTATGAGCTGCGCAAGGCCCGTGAGCGTGGTCACATCCTGGAAGGCCTGACCGTAGCCTTGGCCAACATCGACGAGATGATCGAGCTGATCAAGGCTTCGCCGAGTTCTGTTGAAGCCAAGGAAAAGCTGATGTCCAAGGGCTGGGCACCCGGTGATGTACTGGCCATGCTTGAGCGCGCCGGTGAAGATGCCTGCCGTCCGGATGACCTGCCCGAATTCTACGGCCTGCGCGATGGCCTGTACTACCTGTCACCGGAGCAGACCCAGGCGATCCTGGATATGCGCCTGCACCGCCTGACCGGCCTGGAAACCGAAAAGCTCCAGAACGAGTACAAGGAAATCCTCGAGAAGATTGCCGGCCTGCTGGAAATCCTGGGTGATCCGGACCGCCTGATGCAGGTTATCCGTGAAGAACTGGAAGCCGTGGTGTCCGAGTTTGGTGACGAGCGCCGTACCGAAATCACCAGTTCCCAGCGTGACCTGACCATCGCAGACCTGATTGACGAAGAAGACCTGGTGGTTACCATTTCCCACAGCGGTTATGCCAAGACCCAGGCGGTTGAAGATTACCAGGCCCAGCGCCGTGGTGGTCGCGGTAAGGCCGCCACCTCGATGAAAGATGAAGACTTTATCGAGAAGCTGCTGGTCGCCAACTCCCACGATACCATTCTGTGCTTCTCCGACCGCGGTAAGGTGTACTGGCTGCGAGTGTTCGAGATTCCCCGTGGCAGCCGTGGTTCCCGTGGTCGCCCGATGGTCAATATCCTGCCGCTGGACGAAGGTGAGCGTATTACCACTTTCCTGCCAGTGCGTGATTATCCGGAAGACCAGTTTGTACTGATGGCCACCTCTGCCGGTGTGGTCAAGAAAACCCCGCTGCCGAACTTCTCCCGTCCGCGCAGCAGTGGCCTGATTGCCCTGAACCTGGACGAAGGCGATACCCTGATTGGCGCCGCCATCACCGACGGTTCCGCCGAGGTCATGCTGTTCTCGACCGCCGGCAAAGCGGTGCGGTTCCGCGAGGACCAGGTGCGGCCCATGAGCCGGACTGCCCGTGGTGTGCGCGGTATCAAGATGCCGGAAGGCCACCATGTGGTGTCGCTGATTATTCCGCAGGACGGCGGCGTAATTCTCACCGCCAGTGAACACGGTTACGGCAAGCGTACCGCCATCGACGAATTCCCGGCCTACAGCCGTGGCAGTCAGGGCGTTATCGCCATGCAGTGCTCCGAGCGTAACGGCAACCTGGTAACCGCCCTGCAGCTGTTCGAAGGCGACGAGATGATGCTGATTTCGGACAAGGGCACGCTGGTGCGTACCCGTACCGATGAGGTCTCTGTACTCAGCCGGAACACTCAGGGTGTGCGCCTGATTCGCCTGGCGCAGGAAGACGAGCGCCTGGTGGGTGTTGAGCGGATTGCAGAATCTGATGATGACGATGCCGATGCGGAAGATACCGATGCGGGCGTTGACGTAGACGTTGAAGGCGAGGAAACCGAAGAATGAGCAGGGCGTTTAATTTCTGTGCGGGTCCGGCCACCTTGCCGGAGGCTGTGCTGAAGCAGGCTCAGAGCGAAATGCTCGACTGGCGCGGCACCGGCATGTCGGTGATGGAGATGAGTCACCGCAGTGACGAGTTTGTGGCGATTGCCGAAACGGCTGAAAAAGACCTTCGGGAACTTGCAGGAATATCAGGCGATTACGCCGTACTCTTCATGCAAGGTGGAGCTTCCAGCCAGTTCTCTACCATCCCGCTGAACCTGCTCGGTGAAAAGACCTCTGCCGATTATGTGAACACCGGTATCTGGTCCAAGAAAGCCATCGCAGAAGCCAGCCGCTACGGTGATGTGAACGTGGTGGCCAGTTCTGAAGACAGCGGTTTTACCACCATTCCGGACCAGGCGGTATGGACTACGAATGCCGATGCGGCGTACCTGCATTACACGCCGAACGAAACCATTGGTGGCCTGGAATACGATTTCATTCCGGGCAGCGGCAAGGTGCCGCTGGTGGCGGACATGTCTTCCACCATGCTGTCGCGCCCGGTAGACATCAACAAGTTCGGGCTGATTTACGCCGGCGCCCAGAAGAACATCGGGCCGTCTGGCCTGGTGGTTGTGATTATCCGCAAGGACCTTTTGGGCAAGGCCCGCAAGGAAACGCCGACGATGATGAACTATCAGGTCATCGCCGATAACGATTCCATGTACAACACGCCGGCGACCTATTCCTGGTACCTGTCCGGCCTGGTGTTCAAGTGGCTGAAAGAGCAGGGCGGCGTGAAGGCCATGGGCGAGTTGAATGCCCGCAAGGCGAAGAAGCTGTACGACTTCATTGATACCAATGATTTCTATGCCAACCCGATCGAACCGCGTTTCCGTTCCTGGATGAACGTGCCGTTCACCCTGGCAGACGATGCCCTCAACGGCGAGTTCCTGAAGGGTGCTGAAGCCCGGCACCTGCTGAACCTGCAGGGCCATCGTTCGGTAGGCGGCATGCGGGCGAGCATCTACAACGCCATGCCGGAAGAGGGCGTGGATGCGTTGATTGCCTACATGGCGGAATTTGCGAAGGAGCGGGGCTGATCATGACGGACGAGAAGACCCGTCTGGGTGAGCTGCGGGATGAAATAGACAGCCTTGATCAGCAGATCATGCAGCTGATCAGCGCCCGCGCCAAATGCGCCCAGGAAGTGGCTAACGTGAAGATGGCAGCCAATCCGGGGCAGGATGTGTTCTTCTACCGTCCGGAGCGGGAAGCCCAGGTTCTGCGCCGCATCAAGGAGCAGAACCCGGGGCCTTTGCCGGCGGAAGAGATGGCCCGCCTGTTCCGGGAAATCATGTCGGCCTGCCTGGCCCTGGAAAAGCCGATGCACATCGCGTTCCTGGGCCCCCTGGGTACCTTCACCCAGGCTGCGGCGCTCAAGCATTTTGGCCATTCCGTGATCAGTGTTCCGCTGCCGGCTATTGATGCCGTGTTCCGTGAAGTGGAATCTGGCGCGGCTCAATACGGCGTGGTGCCGGTGGAGAACTCCACCGAAGGCATGGTTAACCACACGCTGGATATGTTTATTGGCTCACCGCTGAAAATCTGCGGTGAGGTGCAGTTGCGGATTCATCACCATTTGCTGGTCTCGCCCAAGCACAAAGACCAGGAAATTACCCGGATTTATTCCCACCAGCAGTCCTTTGCCCAGTGCCGCCAGTGGCTGGATACCCACCGCTACGGCATCGAGCGGATTACCGTCTCAAGCAACGCAGAAGCGGCCCGCCGTGCGGCGGAAGAGCCGGGCACTGCCGCGATTGCCGGTGATATGGCGGCAGAGCTGTACGGGCTGGAAAAGCTTTCCAACAGTATTGAAGACCGGCCGGACAACACCACCCGCTTCCTGATTATCGGCCAGGAAGAGGTGCCTGCCAGCGGCCAGGATAAGTCATCAGTGCTGGTGTCTATGCGGAACAAGCCGGGTGCGCTTTACGCCGTGCTGGAGCCCTTCCATCGCCACGGCATCAGTCTGACCCGTATTGAAACCCGTCCGTCGCCCAGTGGCACCTGGGCCTATGTGTTCTACATCGATTTCGAAGGGCATATGGACGACGAACAGGTTAAAAAAGTACTCGCTGAAATTGATCAGGAAGCTGTGGAGCTCAAACGCCTGGGCTCATACCCCATTGGTGTTCTCTGAGATTTCACAGACCGGAACCGGAGGAAAGTTGAATGGCAGTGGATTACCAGAGTCTTGCGGTGAAAGGTGTTCAGGCTCTGTCTCCGTATCAGCCGGGCAAGCCCATTGAGGAGCTGGCTCGTGAGCTGGGATTGAACCCCGCGGAGATTGTTAAACTGGCCAGCAACGAGAATCCCCTGGGGCCCAGTGACAAGGCAATGGCTGCCGCCCGTAAGGCGCTGGAAGAAATGTGCCTGTACCCGGACGGCAACGGTTTCGACCTGAAGCAGGCGCTTTCGAAGCGTTTCGGCGTGGACATGAACCAGATCACGCTGGGCAACGGTTCCAACGATGTGCTGGAAGTTATCGCCCGTTGCTTTGCTGACAGCGACAGCGAAGTGGTGTTCTCCCAGTATGCCTTTGCCGTTTACCCCATTGTCACCCAGGCCATCGGGGCCAAGGGCGTTTCAGTACCTGCCAGGGATTGGGGCCATGACCTGGACGCCATGGCCGCTGCTGTAACAGACCGCACCAAGCTGGTGTTCGTGGCCAACCCGAATAACCCCACCGGAACCGTGCATGAAGCGGATGCCCTCGAAGCCTTCCTGGATCGCATTCCGGAGCGGGTGCTGGTGGTTCTGGACGAAGCCTACTGCGAGTGTCTGACCGGCGATGAATACCCGGACGGCATCAAGCTGCTGGCGCGATACCCGAACCTGATCGTCTGCCGCACCTTCTCCAAGGCCTGGGGGCTGGCAGCTCTGAGGGTTGGCTATGCCACCAGCTCGCCGGAAATTGCCGATATTCTCAACCGCGTGCGCCAGCCGTTTAATGTAGACACTGTCGCCCTGGCGGCTGCCACCGCGGTCCTGGAAGACGAAGCCTATCTGAACCGTTCCCGGGAAGTGAACGAAGCCGGGCTGCGCCAGCTGTGCGAAGGCTTTGATCGGATGGGCCTGCCTTACATTCCCTCCGCCGGCAATTTCGTGGCGGTAGAAGTGGGCGAGCAGGCGGCCGGTGTGTACCAGGCTTTGCTGGCGCACGGGGTTATTGTGCGCCCGGTAGCCGGCTATGGCATGCCGTGTCACCTGCGGGTTTCTGTGGGCCTGCCGGAAGAGAACGATCGTTTTCTGGATGCTCTTGCCGAGGCGCTGGTATCAGCGGGTGAGGGAGGCTGATTTGGCAGCACCTGAGCCTGTTTTTCGTCGTGTTGCCGTTATAGGCCTGGGCCTGATCGGCGGTTCCCTGGCCAGCGCAATCCGCAAGTACCGGCTGGCCGGTACCGTGGTGGGATTCGACCGCAAAGCGGAAGATGCGGCTTTGGGGGTTGAGCTCGGCGTTATTGACGAGGCCGCTGAAAGTGTTGAGCAGGCGGTGCAGGGCAGTGACCTTATCGTGCTGGCGGTTCCGGTTCGGGCTACCCGGGCTGTACTCGAACAGGTTCAGCCATTTCTTGCAGAAGATGCCTTGCTGACCGACGTCGGAAGCACCAAGTCGAGCTTTGTTGCGGATGTGGAGGCGGTTTTCGGCACCTTGCCCGCAAATGTTATTCCCGGGCATCCCATTGCCGGCTCAGAGAAGAGCGGTATTCGTGCCGCTAACCCGGAGCTGTTTGCCCACCATAAAGTCATCCTGACGCCAGCCGATAGCGCGATTCCTTCGGGTGTCAGCAGGCTCACGGCACTGTGGGAAGGCACCGGAGCCACGGTGCTGACCATGTCTGTGGCCTATCATGACGAAGTGCTGGCGGCTACCAGCCATTTGCCGCACCTGATCGCTTTCTCGCTGGTGGACACGCTGGCGGGTGAAGACGAGAATATGGACATCTTCCGGTACGCGGCCGGCGGTTTCCGGGACTTTACCCGGATTGCGGCCAGCGATCCGGTCATGTGGCACGACATTTTCCTGTCAAACCGCGATGCGGTTCTGCGGGTGATCGACCATTTTACCCAGGACCTAGGCCAGCTTCGGACTGCCATCGCTGCCGGTGATGGCGCTACGATGCTCCGGGTATTCAGTCGCGCCAAGGCGGCGCGGGAACATTTTTCCAAGATGCTTTCAGGGCAGGCTTACGTGACGAATAACAGTGACAAGCAGGTGACATTCCTAATGCAGCCCGGCGGTTCTGTCCGGGGTGATATCCGGGTGCCGGGTGACAAGTCCATGTCTCACCGCTCCATCATGCTGGGTGCCCTGGCTGAGGGAATTACCGAGGTTAAGGGTTTCCTGGAAGGCGAAGACAGCCTGGCGACTTTGCAGGCGTTCCGGGATATGGGTGTAACGATTGAAGGCCCGGAAGACGGGTTTGTCCGCATCCACGGTGTTGGCATGAACGGCCTGCAGGCGCCCCGGGGCCCGCTGTACCTGGGCAATTCCGGTACTGCGATGCGTTTGTTTGCCGGCCTGCTGGCTGCGCAGCCGTTTGACTCAGAACTCTCCGGGGATACCAGTCTGTCCAAGCGCCCAATGGGCCGAGTAGCCGACCCGTTGCGCGCCATGGGTGCGGTGATTGATACCGCAGAAGGTGGTCGTCCGCCCCTGAAGATCCGGGGCGGGCAGCACCTCACTGGTATTCACTACGACATGCCGGTGGCCAGTGCCCAGGTGAAGTCGTGCCTGTTGCTGGCAGGGCTGTACGCCGAAGGTGTGACCTCCGTAACCGAGCCTGCTCCTACCCGCGACCACACCGAGCGTATGTTGCAGGGTTTCGGCTACCACGTGCACCGTGATGGCGCCACGGCCAGTGTTACCGGCGGTGGCAAGCTGACTGGCGGTGCAATCGATGTGCCGGCGGATATTTCCTCGGCAGCGTTCTTCCTGGTGGCGGCAAGTATTGCCCCGGATTCCGACCTGACCCTGCGCCATGTTGGTATGAACCCGACCCGTGTTGGTGTGATCAATATTCTGCGCCAGATGGGCGCGGATATAGAGGTGCTGGAAGAGCGGGTGATTGGTGGCGAGCCGGTGGCTGACTTGCGGGTTCGCTCCGCGAGCCTGAAGGGTATTGATATCCCGGAAGACCAGGTGCCGCTGGCTATTGACGAGTTCCCTGTGCTGTTCATTGCCGCCGCCTGCGCTGAGGGTCGCACCGTGCTGCGCGGCGCCGAGGAATTGCGGGTGAAGGAAAGCGACCGTATTCAGGTGATGGCTGACGGCCTGGCTGCGCTGGGCGTGGAAACCACGGTAACGCCGGATGGCATCATTATTGACGGCGGCCAGACTATTGGTGGCGGTACGGTCGAAAGCCATGAAGACCACCGGATTTCCATGTCGTTTGCAGTCGCCTCGTTGCGGGCTACCGGCCCGCTCCGGATCAACGATTGCGCGAACGTGGCTACGTCGTTCCCAAGCTTCGTTGAGCTGGCAAAGCAGACAGGAATTCAGATCAGTACAGAAGGTGTTCAGTAATGACCCAGACCAAGGCTCCGGTAATCGCCGTGGATGGCCCGGGCGGTTCCGGCAAAGGCACCATCACCCAGATGCTGGCCAGGAAACTGGGCTGGCACCTGCTGGACAGTGGCGCGTTGTACCGCCTGACTGCCCTGGCGGCAACCCGGCAGGGCGTTGCCCTGGATGATGAGGCCGGGTTGGTGAAAGTAGCGACAACCCTGGATGTGGCGTTTGAGCCGACCGGGGAAGGGCGCCCGGTTAAAGTGGTTCTGGCCGGCGAGGATGTCACCTCGGAAATCCGTACCGAAACCTGTGGTGATAACGCCTCGAAAGTTGCGGTTATGCAGCCGGTTCGCGATGCCCTGCTGCAGCGGCAACGGGATTTTCGCCAGTTACCGGGCCTGGTGGCAGACGGCCGTGATATGGGAACCGTGGTGTTCCCGGATGCGCCGGTCAAGATCTTCCTGACCGCCAGTGCCGAAGAACGGGCCAGGCGACGCTACAACCAGTTGATGCAAGCGGGTGTCGATGTTAATATTGACGCCCTTTTGGAAGAGATACGGGTACGTGACGAGCGGGATATGAACCGTTCAGCAGCCCCTCTCAAGCCCGCAGATGATGCGCAAGTCATTGATTCTACGGGATTGAGTATAGAAGAGGTGTTGGACAGGTGTATGGCTGCAGCAGGCCAGGCCTGACTACACCTTTTTGTCGTTGAAATGCCGGATGTAGCGCTATCTGCCAGCCACAGGCTTAATCCGGAACTTGTTAACAGACCGTGTTGCTGGCGGCACGGAGCACACTTGCGTTGATCATATAGGGCACATAATGAGCGAGAGCTTTGCGGATCTTTTCGAAGAAAGTTTGAAAGAAATCGATATGCAACCGGGTTCCATTGTTCAGGGAACCGTTGTAGACGTCGATAACGACTGGGTCACCGTTAACGCCGGACTGAAGTCCGAAGGCGTTATCCCCGCCTCCCAGTTCCTGAACGAAAAAGGCGAGTTGGAAGTAGCTGTCGGCGACGTTGTCGATGTGGCTCTCGATGCAGTTGAAGACGGTTTCGGTGAAACCCGTCTGTCCCGTGAGAAGGCCAAGCGCGCTGAAGCATGGAAGGTACTCGAGAAGTCCTTCGAAGCTGAAGAAGTTGTTAAGGGTATCATCAACGGTAAGGTCAAGGGTGGTTTCACTGTTGATCTGGCTGGCATCCGTGCCTTCCTGCCGGGTTCCCTGGTAGACGTTCGTCCGGTTCGCGACACTGCGCACCTGGAGAACAAAGAACTCGAATTCAAGGTTATCAAGCTGGACCAGAAGCGTAACAACGTGGTTGTTTCCCGCCGCGCCGTTCTTGAAGCTGAAAACAGCGAGCAGCGTGAAGCTCTGCTGGAAACCCTGACCGAAGGTCTGGAAATCAAGGGTATCGTCAAGAACCTGACCGACTACGGCGCGTTCGTAGATCTGGGCGGTGTTGACGGCCTGCTGCACATCACTGATATGGCCTGGAAGCGCATCAAGCATCCGAGCGAAATCGTGAATGTGGGCGACGAAATCAATGTTAAGGTCCTGAAGTTCGATCGCGAGCGTAACCGCGTATCCCTGGGCCTGAAGCAGCTGGGCGAAGATCCGTGGGTCGACATCAAAGGCCGTTACCCGGAAAGCTCCAAGGTTACTGCACGCGTAACCAACCTGACTGACTACGGCTGCTTTGCCGAGCTGGAAGAAGGTGTGGAAGGTCTGGTTCACGTATCCGAAATGGATTGGACCAACAAGAACATCCACCCGTCCAAGGTTGTTCAGGTAGGTGACGAAGTTGAAGTGATGATTCTGGATATCGACGAAGAGCGTCGTCGTATCTCCCTGGGTATCAAGCAGTGCGTATCCAACCCGTGGGAAGATTTCTCCAGCAACTTCAACAAGGGTGACCGCATCTCCGGTAAGATCAAGTCAATCACTGACTTCGGTATCTTCATCGGTCTGGATGGCGGCATCGACGGCCTGGTTCACCTGTCCGATATCAGCTGGAACGAGACTGGCGAAGAAGCCGTTCGCGAGTACAAGAAGGGCGACGAAGTTGAAACCGTTATCCTGTCTGTTGATCCCGAGCGTGAGCGCATCTCCCTGGGCATCAAGCAGCTGGAAAGCGATCCGTTTGCCGAGTTCGTTCAGCTGAACGACAAGGGCTCCATCGTTAAGGGTACTGTTTCTGCAGTTGACGCCAAAGGCGCCACCATTGCCCTGAACGAAGAAGTTGAAGCGGTACTGAAGGCTTCCGAAATCAGCCGTGACCGCGTAGAAGACGCGCGTAACGTTCTGAAGGAAGGCGAAGAAGTTGAAGCGAAGATCATCAGCATCGATCGCAAGAACCGCGTCATCAACCTGTCTGTTAAGTCCAAAGATGTAGAGGACGACAAGCAGGCCCTGGAAAATGTACGCAGCAAGGCTGCTGAGTCCTCAGGTGCCACCACTATCGGTGACCTGATCAAGGAACAGATGCAGCAGCAGAACGCCAACAAGGAATAAAATTCCGATTGGTGTCAAAAAAACGGGCTCTAAGAGCCCGTTTTTTTTGTGTTTTTTTCTGGTTTGGCTAAACTAGAGGCATTGGAATCCGGTAAGTGACCACGGAATAATAATGACAGAGGGAGACGCCTCATGACGAAGTCCGAACTGGTAGAACTGATTGCCTCGAAGCAGACTCAGCTCTCCGTCAAGGATGTTGAGCTCGCGGTTAAAACGGTCATCGAGCATATGTCCCAGGCTCTTGCTGATGGTCAAAGAATTGAAATCCGGGGGTTTGGTAGTTTTTCCCTGCATCACCGGGAAGCCCGCACCGGTCGCAACCCGAAAACCGGGGAAGCGGTTCAATTGCCTGCCAAGTTTGTGCCCCACTTCAAGCCTGGTAAAGAGTTGCGTGAGCAGGTGAACGACAGTCTGAAAAAAGGCTTCTGAACCACGCCCGCACTGATCAAAGGACACCGTAGCATCGGGCGAACTGCCCGTCTGGAGCGCAAACGACATGGCTGGACTGCAGAAGATCCTTATCACCGTTCTGGTTCTGCTTCTTATTTTGTTGGCGCTGGTGTTCTCGCTCAACAACCAGATGGCGGTCTCGCTCAATTTCCTGTTGTTCGAGACCCAGCCTCACGGTGTGGCAGTCTGGATTATCATGTCCTTTGTGATTGGCGCGCTGATTGGCGTGCTGATTACCATGCTCGCAACTTTCCGCACCTCGGTATCCCGCCGTAACCTTCAAAAACGACTTGATCGTGCCGAGCAGGCACTTGAAAAATCCAGGGCCGAAAACGACCGGACGCTGTAATGGATATGGTGTTTAACTGGCTGCTTCTGACAGTAGCGGTTGCCGCCGGCTGGGTCGTTGGCCGCTACAGTAAGCAGCGCCATCGTTCCCGCAAGAGCATTGATAACGAAGATTCGGTTCGGGATCGTCTGCAGTTTCTCTTTACCAACTATTCTGACCAGGCGGTCGAAAACTTCGTTCAGTCCCTGGCTGTTAACCGGGACACAGTCAGCCTTCACCTCTCTATAGGCAGCCACTTCCGCAACAAGGGCGAGACTGACCGGGCGATTCTGATACACCAGAACCTGCTTGCCCGCCCGGAGCTGCCGGCACGCTACACCCCCCAGGTTACCTTTGAACTGGCCATGGATTACCTGAACGCAGGTCTCCTTGACCGGGCCGAGGCGCTGTTTCACCAGTTAATGGGCGATCGCGAGTACGGCCGCAGGGCTGCCCGGGAACTAATCGAGCTGTACCAGCAGGAGCGGGAATGGGAGAAAGCCGCCCAGGTGGCCCAGACGCTGACCCGCTCCGACGCTGAGCCCGCCATGTTCAAGACCCTGGCCTATATAACCTGCGAACTGTCCGATGCGGCTTTGAGCAAAGACGACCGCTGGACATCCCAGAAGCTGGCCAAGGAAGCCCTCGATTACGATCGCTCCTGTGTCAGAGCGACCCTTCTGCTGATGAAAATGCAGATACGCCAGGGCAACTACCGGGAGGCCGGCAATCAAAGCCTGAAAGTATTCGAGCAGAATCCGGACTTCGGCCCGGAAGCCGTGGACCGTCTGATGAAATTAGAGCGGGAGCATGGCGACGTAGGCCGGTTGGTGAAGAAACTGCGCAAACTCTACGAGCAATATCCCGGCACCAGTTTGCTGCTGGCGCTGGTAGAATCCGTCGAGCGCTCGGCAGGGCGGCCGGCAGCGATTGACCTGCTGCGCCAGGAGCTGGAACTCCGGCCATCCGTTCGCGGCTTGCTGCGCCTGGTTGAAATTGCCGGATATGAAAAGGGCATGACCACCGATGAAGGCCGGTTGGTAAGCCGGATAGGGCACCTGATCCTCGCCAACCGGCCAGTATACCGCTGCGTAAGCTGCGGTTTCTCCGGCCAGCAACTGCACTGGTTATGCCCGAGCTGCAAGCAATGGGAAACCGTCAGGCCCATTCAGGGCGTCGAAGCGGAATAACGAACTTAATTTACCGAATGCGGAACTCTACTGTGCAAACCCTTAACGACCCGAAAATCATCGTCGCCCTGGACTTTCCCTCCCAGGACCCCGCGCTGGCCCTCACTGACCAGCTGGACCCGGCCAAGTGCCGCCTGAAAGTCGGCAAGGAGCTGTTCACCCGCTCCGGCCCGGAACTGGTCAAGTCGCTGCAGGGCAGGGGCTTCGACGTGTTCCTGGACCTGAAATTCCACGACATCCCGAACACCACTTCTGCGGCCGTTGCTGCTGCGGCTGATCTTGGCGTCTGGATGGTGAACGTGCACGCCTCCGGCGGGGAAAAAATGATGGTGGCCTGCCGCGAGCGCCTGGAGTCCTTCGGTGCCGACAAGCCCTTGCTGATTGCCGTTACCGTGCTTACCAGCATGTCTGACGCCGACCTCGCCGGCATCGGCATCACCGACTCCGCCGAAGCCCAGGTATCCCGCCTGGCAGCCCTCACCAGGAACTGCGGCCTGGATGGCGTCGTCTGCTCCGCCCAGGAAGCCCCGCGCCTGAAAGCCGAGCAGGGTGCCGACTTCCAGCTAATCACCCCGGGAATCCGCCCCCTGACTGCCGACAAAGGCGATCAGCAGCGCATCATGACCCCAACCGATGCCCTCAAAGCCGGCTCCGACTACCTCGTCATCGGCCGCCCGATTACCCAGGCATCTGACCCCCTGGCTGCCTTGGAGGCCATTCACGCTGAGGTGGTGTCAGTCTAACTTCGGTTAAAGCGCCTACTCCGCACCTAGCCTGCCGGGTTCGCGGGTAGGGCGCGGATGGGTGTCCCTCCCGAAAACCGCTCCTTACGGCACATCCCTGTGGCGCTTCTCTCCGGCCATCCATGGCCTCCGAAATTTTCGGGAGGGACACCCATCCGCGCCCTTCTGGCAAATGCGGGCATAGTCGTTAAGAGATCCAAGTGATCTTGCTGGTTCTTTGCGGTGTTAGGAGTGAAGGTCTCGGTACACTGTTCCGGGCTTTTAGTTGCCTATACTGGCAGTGTCCGAATGGCGGGGTGGGGAAGACCTTTCCGAAAATTTGCGGAGCCATGGATGGCGGAGCAGAAGCG
>NZ_DFLY01000031.1:20608-46506 GCF_002375525.1 Marinobacter sp. UBA3607
GATGGCGGAGCAGAAGCGCCACAGGGATGTGCCGTAAGGAGCGGTTTTCGGAAAGGTCTTCCCCACCTCGCCATGCTCCAAGCCCTGCAGGCTAGGGCCAGAACCAGGCAATGCCACCATTAGCCCCAGGAAGAAAACCATAAACGAGGCATGACAAAAAAGCCCGCTAATTCAGAGAACTAGTGGGCTTTCGAAATAGTGGCTCCCCGACCTGGGCTCGAACCAGGGACAAACGGATTAACAGTCCGTTGCTCTACCAACTGAGCTATCGGGGAACGTCGTCATGTGACGAGGCGCGTATATTAAGTTGGCTATACCGCCTCGTCAACCCCCTGACTAAAATTTTTAGCCAAGGGCTTTCTGCAAACGCTCGATGGCCTTTCGCAGGTTATCCATGCTGGTGGCGAAGCTCAAACGCATATGGCCGGGGCTGCCGAAGGCAGAACCCGGAACCAGTGCAACGCCGGCTTCGGTCAGCAGTTTCTCGGCGAATTCTACGTCTGTACTCACGCCTTCAGTGGCGTCGATAGCGCCCTGGAAGCTCGGGAATACATAGAAAGTGCCGTCGCCGTAGGGGCATTCAACGCCCGGCAGTTTGTTCAGGGCGTCTACCAGCCAGTCGTGGCGCTCTTTGAATGCCTTGACCATTTCACCCACGCAAGCCTGGTCGCCATCCAGGGCGGCAGTCGCGGCAGCCTGGGAGATGGAGCAGGGGTTGGAGGTGCTCTGGGACTGGATTTTCTTCATGGCGCCGATGATTTTCGCCGGGCCGGCCGCGTAGCCGATACGCCAGCCAGTCATGGAGTAGGCCTTGGACACGCCGTTCAGTACGAAGGTGCGGTCGTACAGTTCCGGGCAGGCGTTCAGGATGTTGCAGAACGGCTTGCCGGTCCACAGGATCGGCTCGTACATGTCGTCTGTGGCGATCATGATGTTGGGGTGCTTTTTCAGCACTTCACCAATGGCCTGCAGCTCTTCCAGGGAGTAGGCCATGCCACTCGGGTTGGACGGGCTGTTGATCACGAACAGTCGGGTGCGCTCGGTAATGGCGTTTTCCAGCTGTTCCGGGGTGATTTTGAAGCGGGTATCTACGGTGGTTTCTATGATCACCGGCTTGCCTTCCGCTACCAGCACCATGTCCGGGTAAGATACCCAGTAAGGCGCGGGGATGATGGCTTCGTCGCCTTCGTTCAGCGTGGCCAGTGCCAGGTTGAAAAAGCTCTGTTTGCCACCACTGCTTACCAGTATCTGGTTGGCTTCGTAATCCAGGCCGTTGTCCCGTTTGAACTTCGCAATAATCGCTTTCTTCAGGGCCGGCGTACCATCAACGGCGGTGTACTTGGTCTGGCCGTTGTTAATGGCTTCAATGGCTGCCTGTTTGATGTGCTCGGGGGTGTCGAAGTCCGGCTCGCCAGCACCCAGGCCAATGATGTCCTGGCCAGCCGCGCGGAGTTCTGCGGCTTTGTTGGTGACTGCGAGGGTGGGGGAAGGCTTGATCGCCTGTACTCGGCTGGAAAGTTGAAGGTCCAAACTTGAGCTCCTTAAAGCTGCGTCTTATGGGCTGCGATCGGCCGGGCAACTGTGGAGCCAAAGGTGCGGGCTGTTTTTCTACCCAGCCGTCGATCGCACAGATGGTATCATGAAGCAGCCAGAACACTAAATTTCTTGTAGGGGTTGTGCCGTATTGCGGCCAGCGCCAAACCCGGAGGTTAACCGCCCGTTATGGCCAGTAAAGCATCCAGTGTCGCCCGTGAAGGAGTGTTCCGTGTCGACTCTCCCTATCAGCCTGCCGGCGACCAGCCCAAGGCGATTGCCGGGCTGGTGGACGGCATTCATTCAGGGCTGGCGCACCAGACCCTGCTGGGGGTAACCGGCTCCGGTAAGACCTTCACCGTTGCCAATGTGGTGCAGGAAGTTCAGCGGCCCACCATCATCATGGCCCACAACAAGACCCTGGCCGCACAGCTATACGGCGAGTTCAAGGAGTTCTTCCCGGATAACGCGGTGGAGTATTTCGTGTCTTACTACGATTACTACCAGCCGGAAGCCTATGTGCCGTCTTCCGACACCTTTATCGAGAAAGACGCCTCCATCAACGAACACATCGAGCAGATGCGCTTGTCTGCCACCAAGGCGCTGCTGGAGCGGCCGGATGCCATTATCGTGGCCACGGTGTCTTCCATCTATGGTTTGGGTGATCCCGAATCCTACCTGAAGATGATGCTGCACCTTGATCGCGGCGATCAGATTGATCAGCGCTCGATCCTGCGCCGGCTGGCCGAGCTGCAGTACACCCGCAACGATATCGAGTTCCACCGCGCCAATTACCGGGTGCGCGGCGACGTCATCGATGTGTTCCCGGCTGAATCCGAGCGCGAAGCCATTCGCATTGAGCTGTTCGACGACGAGGTGGAAAACCTCAGCTACTTCGATCCGCTCACCGGGGAAGTGCTGCGCCGGGTGCCCCGGGTGACCATTTACCCGAAATCCCACTACGTGACGCCCCGGCAAAAGGTGCTGGATGCGGTGGAGAATATTCGAGCGGAGCTGGAAGTGCGCCTGCAGCAACTTCGGGACAACCACCGGTTGGTGGAAGCCCAGCGGCTGGAGGAACGCACCCGCTACGACATGGAAATGATGATGGAGCTGGGCTACTGCAACGGCATCGAGAACTACTCCCGCTATCTGTCGGGCCGCGCCCCGGGCGAGCCGCCTCCTACCTTGTTTGATTACCTGCCACCCAATGCGTTGCTGGTGGTGGACGAGTCCCACGTAACCATTCCGCAAATAGGCGCCATGTACAAGGGCGACCGCTCCCGGAAGGAAACCCTGGTGGAATACGGCTTCCGGCTGCCGTCGGCACTGGATAACCGGCCCATGCGGTTTGAGGAATGGGAGCGGATTGCGCCGCAGATGATCTTTGTGTCTGCCACCCCCGGCAACTACGAGGCGGAACACGCCGGCCAGGTGGTGGAGCAGGTGGTGCGGCCTACGGGCCTGCTGGACCCGGAAATCGAGGTGCGCCCGGCGTCTACACAGGTGGACGATTTGCTGTCAGAAATTCACAAGCGGGTGGCGGTGCAGGAGCGGGTACTGGTGACCACCCTGACCAAGCGCATGGCGGAAGACCTGACCGACTTCCTGATGGAACACGACATCAAGGTCCGGTACCTGCATTCGGACATCGATACCGTGGAGCGGGTGGAGATCATCCGTGACCTGCGCCGGGGCGAGTTTGATGTACTTGTGGGCATCAACCTGTTGCGGGAAGGCCTGGATATGCCGGAGGTGTCACTGGTAACCATTCTGGATGCAGATAAAGAAGGTTTCCTGCGCAGCGAGCGTTCCCTGATTCAGACCATTGGTCGGGCAGCCCGTAACCTGAACGGCAAGGCGATTCTGTACGGCGACCGGATAACCGGTTCCATGCAGCGGGCCATTGATGAAACTGAACGTCGTCGCGCGAAACAGTTGGCTCACAACGAAGAACACGGCATTACCCCCAAGGGGCTGAACAAGAAGATTGCCGATGTGATGGAAGGCGCCACCGGTGGTGGTCGTGGCCGGCGCAAGGCGGAGCGCCCGGGCCAGAAGGCGGCGGAAGAAGCAGAAAGTTACCTGGTGAAGGCGGGCAAACGCTCACCGGAAGACCTGCTCAAGGAAGTCGCGCGCCTTGAAGATGATATGTACAAGGCCGCCGCAGACCTGGACTTTGAAACGGCCGCCCGTCTGCGGGACCAGATTTCCGAACTGAAGGAAGCGGCTATTCGTACTGGTTGATCAGGACCGCTTCGGCCCGACGATCACCGCAGCCTGCAAGGGCTGGTTGCGGCCATAGCGAGACATCTTGTCGAATACCCGGCGGTCGATGGGCAGGTATTGCTTATCGGCTACGGTTTCGCCTTCTTCGGTGTCGATTTCCGGGTCGTGCAGGTACACGAAGTCTTCGTCGATGGCGCATACCGTCACCCAGTGGGGTACCCGGCTGCGGTTGAGCTGCCAGGTGCTGATCAGGATCACCGGAATACGGCCTTGGTGCAGGGCTGCTTCCATGGCGTCCAGCGTCAGTGGGTCGTGGTGCAGCTGGATATCGGTCCGGCCAATGTCATGCAGGAAGCCTTCGTGCACCAGTTCCAGTACCCGTTTCTTGTCATCGTTGCGGACGGTGTCCTTGAACAGGGCGCCTTCCTGGCTGATCCACGCGCTGGCCTCGAAGCCCCGGTGCCAGGCAGACAACGCCAGGCCGTGGGGGCCGCAACCGCCGTGGCCGGCGAGCATGAAAATGGTGGTGGCTTCGCGCCAGATTTTCAGCTCTTCCAGCGTGCTGACGGGCTGCTGCTCATCCAGGGCGGCCATGGCCATGATCAGTGCCGACGGCCCGCAGGTAAACTCCGTCGTCTGGGGGTAGTAGGGCACCGGCAGGAATTCTCGGGATGGCTCGTAATACAGAATGCGCCGTTCGAACCGCAGGGCGTTGCCGTGGTCTTCGTAGTAATCCCGATAGGTGCCGAACTGGCGATAGCCCAGCCGCTTGTAAAGATTGATGGCGCCGGTGTTGTCTTCCCGAACTTCCAGGCGCATCAGAATCCGGTCTGCTTCTACCGCTTCTTTCTCTGCCTCACGAACCAGCTTCTCGCCCACGCCCCGGCCACGAACCGAGGGTGATACCGCAATGGAATAGATGCGGGCCAGGCGGGTGGCGGCGTTCATCAGCAACAGGCAGTAGCCTACCAGTTCAGATTCCTGCCGGGCGACTATTAACCGGTCTCTGGGCATGTCCAGGAAACGCTTGAAACTGCGGCGGGATATCCGGTCTTCAGAGAAGCACCGCTGTTCCAGTTGAACCAATGCATCAAGGTCTTTAGCGACGGCTTGTCGGAGAATTACATCGGTCATGTGTCTGGGTGTCCCGGGTGTATCAGGCTGAAATGGCGGGCGCCGTTCCTGCAGCTATTATGGTAGAGAGCGCCGTGTTCCGATAGCCGGCCGTGATGCGTAAAAGCACGCATCGAAAGCCGATTGTGAAGTACTGTGCGCCGGCGTATTGTTGCGCGAAATAACCCCGGCTGAACCTTCAGGGAGGAATGACGCTGATGTCCCGCTTGTTGATTGTTGTGGACCGTGCCAAAGACTGGGCGCCTTACTACCCCAGCGAAGATGTGCTTACCTTTGACCAGTACTTGCAGTTTACCGCGCCGGCGAACAGCCGGGTGCGGGTGATCAACCTGTGCCAGAGTGGCAAGTACCTGAGCCGGGGTTACTACTGCTCCTTGCTGGCCGAAGCCCGCGGCCATCATGTGGTGCCGTCGGTGATGACGCTGAATGACCTCAGCCGCAAGGGCCTTTTCTCCCTGGAGCTGGAGGAACTCGACAGCAGTGTTATCCAGTGGCTGGAAAAAGAGGCCAGGGAAATTGACCCGTCTACCGATGCCCGGGAAGCGACCCATGAGGTGCGGATTCGAACCTATTTCGGGCAGGCCGAGCATCCGGACCTGAAGCCGGTGGCCCGCGCCCTGTTCGAGCGTTTTCCCTGTCCGATTCTTGAAGTGATGTTCCGGCACCGGAAACAGTGGCAGATCGAGTCCATGAAGCCGGCGTCTCCGTCTGACCTGGGCGAGCCTGAACAGGATGTCTTTGCCTCTGCACTGGATCGGTTCAGCAGCATGGTCTGGCGCAAACCCCGCACCCGCCGGCGTTACCGGTTCGACCTGGCCATGCTGGTGAACCCGGACGAGGAAATGCCGCCAAGTGATGAGGCTGCCCTGAAACGCTTCGAGAAAGCGGGGCGCAAGCTGGGTATCAATGTGGAGCGGATTACCCGGCGGGACTATATGCGGCTGCCGGAATACGACGGCCTGTTCATTCGGGAAACCACCGCCATTGACCATCACACCTACCGGTTCGCCCGCAAGGCAGAAGCCGAGGGCATGGTGGTGATTGATGACCCGGTTTCCATTCTGCGCTGCACCAACAAGGTGTTCCTGGCGGACCTGTTGAAGAACAACAAGGTGCCCACGCCAAAGACCCTGATCCTGTCGAAAGATCAGAAAAACGCGGTTGAGCAGGTAGTGCAGGAGCTGGGCTTTCCGGTGGTGATCAAGATACCGGACGGTGCTTTCTCGAGGGGTGTGGCCAAGGCCCGGGATGAGAAGGAGCTACGGGCGGGTCTTAAAGAGTTGTTCAAACAATCGGCCTTGGTGCTGGCCCAGGAGTACTTCTATACCGATTACGACTGGCGTATTGGTGTGCTTGGCGGCCGGGCGATTTACGCGTGCAAATACATGATGGTGAAAGGCCACTGGCAGATTTACCAGCATGGTGGCGCGTCGGTGGAGAGTGGCGGCTTTGAAACCATGCCCACCTACGAGGTGCCGCGCAACGTGATTCAGGCGGCGCTGAACTCCACGCGCCTGATCGGTAACGGCCTGTACGGTGTAGACATCAAACAGGCCGGTAACCGGGTTGCGGTGATTGAAGTGAACGACAACCCGAGCATCGATTCCGGTGTTGAGGACAAGTTCCTGGGCGGTGAACTGTATACCCTGATCATGCAGGAGTTTCTGTCCCGCATGGAGGAAAACCGCCGCCGCTGATCCCGGTTAAGCGAGGCTGCCGGGTCAGGTGGCCGCCACCCAGACCCGGACGCTGCCAAACCAGGGGTAATCGGCAAGAACCTGGCGGACGGTTTCGTTGTTCAGTTCCGGGGCGGGGTGATCCTCGTCCAGGAACAGTTCCAGGTGTACCCGGTTTTTCAGGTAATGAAGGCGGAGCTTGCTGTGGTGGGGCAGCTCGCCCAGGGCGTTCTGAAGGTATTCCCGCACCTGCTCGCGGGAGGGAAGGTCCGGCTCGGTGGGGTGGGGGTACTTTTCGTCGTTCTCGGCATCGATGTGGAAATTGATATCGAGGATGTTACCAAGGGCCTCCCGCATGCCGGCAACCACCTTCATGCCAATCTGATGGCCTTCCGACACGCTGATCTCCGGGCGTACCACCAGGTGAACGTCCAGCAGGATATCGTGGCCCATCCGGCGGCTGCGCAGTTCGTGAACGTTGCGAACGCCATCGGTCTCCATGGCAATGTTCATAAGCATGCGGGTATCTTCTTCAGAGAGACCGGTATCGACCAGTTCTTTCACGCTGTCCCATGTGAACTTCCAGCCAATGTGGATAATGATGCCGGCAATCACCACCGCGGCGACGACGTCCAGCCACACAAACCCAAGCATCGCGCCGATGGTGGATAGCAGCACCACAACGGAAGAGAATGCATCAGTGCGACTGTGCCAGGCATTGGCAATCAGCAGGTCAGAGCGGATGCGGATACCAACGTGGCGGGTGTAGCGGTAAATCCACTCCTTGCTGCCAACGGAAATAGCCGCCGCGACCAGAACCGGCCAGCCGGGAACTGCCAGGTCCTCGCCGGATAGCAGCCGCAGAATGTTCTCCCAGGCCAGGGCTGCACCTACGGCAATCAGGATGCTGCCCAGAAGCAGGGTGCCCAGCGTTTCGATGCGCTGGTGGCCGTAGGGGTGGTCGGCATCCGGGCCTTTCCGGGATAACCGCATGACCGCCAGTACCACCCAGTCAGAGACCACATCGGTAAAGGAGTGGATGCCGTCGACGACCAGGGCCTGGGAATGGAAAAGAGTACCGCCAATGACTTTCATGACACCGAGAAAGGCGTCAAGAAACATCCCGATCAGGGTAACCCGGGAGGCAGCATGCTTTTCCTTTTCCAGGTCGGGCTGTGGGCGGTGATGTGTTGGGGAAGGCTGTTCCATTATCCGTGGCTCCGGGGATTTCTGACAGTGGCCAGTATAGCGTGAACAAGCGCTTGACAGGGCGGGATTAATCAAGAAAGACGGATCGATTTATGCACATGATGACCAAACAGTTACCCGCTAGCATTTTGCTCCAACTTTCGTCAAATCTTATTTGGATCATTATAAATCATTGAAAAATAACAACAAAAAGACTGGTTAAAAAATGATCATTTTGTAGGCTGGCGCAGTTATCAAGGGGTAGAAACGTTTGCCCCGACGTTTTCAACAGGGTTATCCACAGATTCCGTGGAAAAGCCGCGCGAGCCCTTTGAACATGGGGCTTAAGGATACATTTACCGGTTCAGGAGGATGGTGTGGAAAACTTCCGGTATACTCCGGCCACCCTCTGGCAAGGAGTTTTCTGATGTACGGCGTTGTTCGAAACCTGCTTTTCCGGCTGCCCCCGGAAACCGCTCACAATGTGACACTTAATAGCCTGGATGTAGCCCATAAACTGGGTATGTTGAATGTATTTTCAAAGCATCCTGCACCTTGTCCGGTCAATGTCATGGGGCTGGAATTTCCGAACCCGGTCGGGCTGGCCGCAGGCCTCGACAAAAATGCCGACCATCTTGATGCCCTGGGTGCGCTGGGCTTCGGTTTTATTGAAGTGGGCACGGTTACGCCCCTGGCCCAGCCGGGTAATCCTCAACCCCGTATGTTCCGTTTGCCGGAACACCAGGCCATCATCAACCGCATGGGTTTTAATAACGAAGGGCTGGAGCACCTGGTTCACAATGTTCAGCACCGTCGTTACCGGGGTGTATTAGGCATTAATGTGGGCAAGAACAAAGACACCCCAAACGAAGACTCCGAGCTGGATTACCGCAAGGGGATTGCGGCGGTCTATGGACACGCCGACTACATTACGGTGAATGTGTCTTCGCCGAATACGCCGGGCCTGCGGGACCTTCAATTTGGTGACTCCCTCAAGCAGTTGCTGCATGCCATCAAAGACGAGCAGACCAGGTGCCACCAGGCCCTGGGCCGCTATGTGCCCGTTGCTGTCAAAATTGCGCCGGATATGGACGATGACGGTATTCGTTTTGTGGCTAGCGCGCTGCTCGAGGCGGGCCTGGATGGCGTGATTGCCACCAATACCACGATCAGCCGTGAGGCAGTGCGCGGCCACCGGCACGAACAGGAAGCGGGTGGTTTGAGCGGTGCCCCGGTGCGCGAGGCCTCCCTGAGGGTGATTCAGGGGTTGTATGCCGAGCTGGGTGAGCGTTTGCCCATTATCGGCGTGGGCGGCATTACCGATGGCGAGAGCGCAGCAGAGAAAATCCGGGCAGGGGCGAAACTGGTACAGATCTACACAGGCTTCATCTATAAAGGCCCTGCGCTGATTAACGAAGCGGTAGAAGCGATCAGAAAAGAACAGCAAAAACGGTGAGGCCAGAAAGAAGGTGGGCCCGCTGAGCGGGCCCTTGCGGGGAACTAACCCCGTAGCGCTTCTTCGCATGGTACAGGGCGGGAGGCCCCGTTTCGGTTGCTCTGGTTACTGCTTTAATTGTTGTGTTGGTGTGTGAAAAAAACAGATCAGGGTTAAACGGGGTCTGCCAACACCGCAGTTACGTGGCGGTTACGTTGGCAAGCTTGTGGATGCCGGATACGCCGGTCATGCCCTCCCAGTTATCTGTGCGGCCTTCGCGCCACCCGTTCAGCCATTCCTGACGCACTTCTGGCTGGTCAATGGGGCAGCTGTCTTTGGATTTGCCGGACACGCCAGCGAGATAACCCCGCTTGAATGCACGAGCGTACATGTCTCTCTTCTGTCTTTTCATGCCGTTCCTCACTGATGGATTAACAGAACAAGCGTGTACACATCTGCAGTGACCATGGCATGGGTACCCATCCGGGATATCCCCCTATTGCCAGCTCGGGCCAGAGCAGTCAGGATCCTGTTAACGGAAGCACTTTCTACTGGCTTCCGGAACGACGCGTCATGTACAAGGTAAGACGAACCTTGAGCGGAAGTACACTACTTATTTCATCTATGTGAACCTTTTCTTATAGGTTTATTGCATATCGATGACAGCCCGAAATCGGGTTTTGCTGCCAATCCGGCGGCTTACCGGCTTCATCAGGAAAACCAGGAGTTTATTTTGTCCAAACATGTATTTTTCGTAACCTGCCCGAAGGGCGTTGAGTATCTCCTGGCTGATGAACTGGAAAGTTTTGGTCTGGCACAGGTGCGTAATGCGCCGGCAGGAGTCTGGGTAGAGGGCACGCTGGAGTCGGGCTACCGTGCCTGCCTGTGGTCGCGCCTGGCCAACCGGGTAATGCTGCACATCGCCGAGGTAGACGCCCGCAGTGCCGAGGAACTTTACGAAGGCGTGGTGTCGCTGGACTGGCAGGCCCATATCCCTGCGTCTGGCAGTTTCCGCGTGACTTTCCTGGGCCAGAATGAAGAGATCCGTAACACCCAGTTTGGTGCCCAGAAAGTTAAAGACGGTATCGTTGACAGCATCCGCGGTGCCGGCATGCCACGGCCGTCCGTCGCCCCGAAAGACCCGGACGTGACCATTTCTGCCCGCCTGAACCGGGGCCGGCTGGCGGTGGGGCTCGACCTCAGTGGCCACAGCCTGCACATGCGGGGCTATCGCACGGAGAAAGGCCTGGCACCCCTGAAGGAAAACCTGGCGGCTGCCTTGCTGATGCGTTCCGGCTGGCCGGACATTGCCGCTGCCGGCGGTGACTTCGTTGATCCCATGTGTGGCTCCGGCACCCTGCTGATTGAAGCCGCTTTGATGGCCCTGGATATCGCTCCGGGCCGCCGGGTCGAGCGTTTCGGGTTCGAAAAATGGCCTGGCCATCAGCCGGAACTCTGGCTTGGACTACGCCAGGAAGCGGAGCGCCGCGCCCACGAAGGCAAACAGAAACGGATACCGGCCTTTGCCGGTTTCGACCAGGACAGCCGTGTTATCGATACCGCCCGAAACAACATCCGCCGGGCCGGCCTGGATGACCTTGTGCAGGTTGAGGTTCGGCCGGTTACCGGATTTGAACGGCAGGAAAGCTGGGCCGAACAGGGCCTGGTGCTGACCAACCCTCCATACGGCGAACGCCTGAGCGAGCGCAAAGAACTGGCAGGCCTTTACCAGGCTCTTGGCGAAGTGGTTCTGCGTGAGCTGCCCGGCTGGCGCCTGGCAGTGTTTACCGGTGCTCCGGAGTTCGGAAAGTCCATCGGCCTGCGCAGCTTCAAGCAATACAAGCTCTTCAACGGCAAACTGCCGGCACAACTGCTGTTGTTCGAAATTCAGCCCGACAATGCCCGCACCCCCCGGGACCCTGCAGCGCCGGGCCAGGTGATGCCCCGGATCGCCAATCCCGAGCGGGCAGACATGCTGCGCAACCGCCTGAAGAAAAACCTGAAAACCATCGGCCAGTGGGCCAGGAAACAGAACATTGGCTGCTACCGCCTGTACGATGCGGATATGCCGGAGTACGCCCTGGCCATCGATATCTACGAGGGAAGGGTGCATGTGCAGGAATACCTGGCCCCGAAATCGATAGACGAAAAAGCCGCCAGGGAACGCCTCGCCGAAGCCATGGCGGTCATCCCGGAAGTGCTGGAAGTTGCGTCGGAAAACCTGGTCTGTAAACAACGCCAGCGCCAGACCGGCACCAAGCAGTATGAAAAACAGGCCGCAACCGGTGAATACTTCAACGTGCACGAACACGGCTGCACCCTGAAAGTAAACCTGAAAGATTACCTGGACACCGGCCTGTTCCTGGACCACCGCCCGGTACGCCACTGGATACAGCAACATGCCCGGGGCAAACGCTTCCTGAACCTGTTCTGCTACACCGGCGCAGCCACCGTACACGCAGCCGTTGGCGGCGCCAGCCGGTCCCTGAGCCTGGATATGTCCAAAACCTACGTCAGCTGGGCGCAGGACAACCTCGCCCTGAATCGGACAGACTCCCGCAAGCACGTAGTGGAACAGGCCGACTGCCTGGCCTGGCTGGCCGACCGCAAAACCGCCAACCAGACCTTCGACCTGATCTTCATGGACCCGCCCACCTTCTCGAACTCCGCCAGAATGGCCGGCGTTCTCGACATACAGCGGGATCACGGCGCCATGGTTCGGCAGTGTATGGAGCGGTTATCCAGTGATGGCTTACTGATCTTCTCCAACAACTTCCGGAAATTTAAGCTTGATGAAGATCTGGAGCAGGAGTTCGAAGTTAAAGAGGTAACGGCGAGCACTCTGGACAAGGATTTCCAGCGGAATCAAAAGATTCACCGCTGCTGGCATGTCCAACATAAACTTACTGATTAAGCGTCAGTTTAGTGGCGGCCTGCACCGGAAACGGGCCGCCAACTCAGAACTCGAAACGAATACCAGAAGAAAACTGGAAAGCATTGGCACTGGTATCGGTATCTTTGAACAGCTTGCCACCTTCCAGCACCAGGTACGTGCTATCCAGCAGTTCAAAATCGATACCGGCAAGCCAGCTGAAGCTGAAACTGCTTGAAGGGTAATCTCCCACGTAATCCCGGAACTGCCCGTTGGCATCGGCATCCGGATTGTCCAGTGTTGCCTCGCCGCTCACGTGGGTGAAGCCTGCCTGCGCATAGACATTACCAAGCTCACCAATCGGGTAATGCAGCCCCATGTACCAGCTGCCGAAATAGTCGATCGCCAGGCTCAGGTCACCTCGGGAGATCTCGGCATCCTTGTAGCCACCGCCCAGGCGGATTTCAGCGTGGATCAGGTCATTCAGGTGGCCACCGATCACCAGCGTACCCGCCTGGCCCCAGCCGTCTTCCTTGGAAATGCCGATGGAGCGATGTTCCAGTGCCGTGGCCAGTAATCCGATGTAGTGTTTGTCCGAGCGGGGAGTTTCTGACGCGGCACTTTCCTGGGCGCATACAACCGGCGGGAATAAAACCGCGGTCACGAGGCTGGCGCAAAGCAGGGGCGATGTGATTTTTTTCATTATGGTCCGGCGTCCTGTCGTCATGGATACTGACGCCAGATTCTGCCTTGTGTAACGGGTTGTTACGCAGACGCCGGTCACACTTCCCCGCCTGAAGGCCGGTTTTACAGGTCGTCCAGCAGGCCTTCTTCCTGGGCCAGCAGGAGCAGGGCATAGACGCCGTTTTCCGGGAGCTGTGGTTCAAGGCCTTCATCGAACAACAGCTGGCGCCGGCGGTCCTCGATGGCTTCGCTGTCCAGGCCGGTGATCAGTTCGGAAACAGGGGCGACTTCGAAGGGGGCATCCTGGCTTACGGCGCTGAAAATCAGGTCGACCAGGATTTCATCCGGGTCTATGCCGTCTACGTAAACTGTCTGGTCCGGCAGGTCCTGGTGCAGCTCTTGTACCAGTTCCAGTAGCGGTACGCCCTGTTCTTCCAGGTACAGCAGATCGATATCCCCCAGATCCCCGTCTTCCGGAAGCCAGGATTCTTCCGGCGTGATCACCACGGTTTTCATCTGGCCATCTGCAAGCGACCAGGCAATGGCAACGGGAAACAGGGCGTCTTCGGTCTGGCAGTATTCGATGTCCAGAAAGCGGGGTATCGACACAGGCGACTCCGGTAAATATTGTTGGGTGAGTATAGTCACTGACGGCGCACGCTGTAGGAGCATTGCCGGCTTCGTGCCATACTGTAGCGGCCATTATCATGCAATCAGGAAGATCATGGAACACACTGAATTTAATAATGACTTGATTGAATTTCTGAACGCCTCACCCACGCCCTGGCATGCCGTGAATACCATGAAAACCCGCCTCGATGCCGCAGGTTTTCAGCAGCTGGATGAACGTGAAGAGTGGGCGCTGGAGCAGGGCAAAGGTTACTACGCCATTCGCAACGGCTCATCCATTATTGCCTTCCGTACCGGAAAGAATGACGTGGTCAGCTCCGGTGTACGTATGGTCGGGGCCCACACCGACAGCCCCTGCCTGAAGGTAAAGCCGACACCGGAAATCCGCCGCAAAGGTTTCTTCCAGCTTGGGGTAGAAGTCTATGGCGGTGTGTTGCTGAACCCCTGGTTTGACCGGGACCTGTCCCTGGCAGGCCGGGTAACCGTGCTGGATGAGTCCGGCAAGGTGCAGGACACCCTGGTGAACTTCCGCAAGCCTGTGGCCATTATCCCCAGCCTGGCCATTCACCTGGACAGGGAGGCCAACAGCAATCGTTCGGTCAATGCCCAGGCTGACCTGCCACCGGTCGTCATGCAGGTGCCAGAGACGGATACCACGGCTTTTACCGACCTGTTGCGGGAGCAGATTGCCAGTGAATCCGGCCTGAAAGCCCGCAAGGTGCTGGGTTATGAGCTGAGCTTCTATGACGCCCAGGGCGCTTCCTACGTTGGCCTGCGGGAAGAGTTCCTGGCCTCTGCGCGGCTGGACAACCTTCTGAGCTGTTACATCGGCCTGCAGGCGTTGCTGGATACGTCCGGAGACCAGGCGGCCTTGCTGGTATGCAACGACCACGAAGAAGTGGGCAGCATGTCGGCCGAAGGCGCTCAGGGGCCATTCCTCGGTTCCGTGCTGGAGCGCTGGTGTGGTGCCGGCAAGGGCAGGGCCATCGCCCGTTCCATGATGATCTCGGCCGACAACGCCCACGGCGTGCATCCTAACTTTATGGACAAGCACGATGAGAACCATGGTCCGATCCTGAACCAGGGCCCGGTGATCAAGGTTAACCACAACCAGCGTTACGCCACCAACAGCCGCTCAGCTGCGTTGTATCGTCACATCAGTGACGAACTCGGCCTGCCGCACCAGACCTTTGTGGTGCGCAGCGATATGGGCTGTGGCAGCACCATTGGCCCGCTGACTGCCGGCAATCTGGGGGTAACGACCCTGGATATCGGTGTGCCGCAATTTGCCATGCATTCCATTCGGGAACTCATTGGTACCCAGGACGGTTACACCCTGTACCAGGTGTTGAAGGAATTCATGCAGCGGGAAGAAGTATTCTGAGGCAGAAAGTAAAAAGCCGCTGATTGAAACAATCAGCGGCTTTTCGGAATAAGTGGCTCCCCGACCTGGGCTCGAACCAGGGACAAACGGATTAACAGTCCGTTGCTCTACCAACTGAGCTATCGGGGAACATCATCAACGTGGCGCGCATATTAAGCGCTTTGATCAGGTTCGTCAACCCTCTGAAATGAAAGGTCAAAATTTGCACAGAAGTACCAAAAGCCGTTATCGCCCACCGGTCTGGCTGCGTAACGGACACGTGCAGTCCATCTGGCCCACGCTGTTCCGCAAGGTGCAGATGCCGGAGCCACAAACCGAAGTGATCAGCACCCCGGATGACGACCAGCTCCACCTGGACTGGTACCGCCAGGACAGCAACCGTCTGGCTATTATTTCCCACGGACTGGAAGGCCACAGCCGGCGCCCCTATGTATTGGGCCTGGCCCGGGCGTTGATGGCGGCTGGCTGGGATGTGCTGGCCTGGAACTTCCGCTCCTGCGGAGGCGTGATGAACCGTCAGCCGCGGTTTTACCACAGCGGTGCTACGGAAGACCTCGAAATCGTGATCAACCACGCCCTGGGCAAAAGCTACCAGAACCTGTTCCTGAGTGGTTTCAGTATGGGCGGCAACCTGACGCTCCTGTATCTTGGCCAGCAGGGTGAACAGGTAGACAGCCGCATCAGTGGTGCGGTGGTCTATTCAGTCCCGGCAGATCTCGCCGGCAGCGCCGACATGCTCGCCTTGCCCAGTCGCAAGATCTATATGCAGCG
This sequence comes from Marinobacter sp. UBA3607, assembly GCF_002375525.1. Lineage (NCBI taxonomy): Bacteria > Pseudomonadati > Pseudomonadota > Gammaproteobacteria > Pseudomonadales > Marinobacteraceae > Marinobacter > Marinobacter sp. UBA3607. The sequence goes on from NZ_DFLY01000031.1 coordinate 36,145, forward strand.
ATTTTTGAACGATCTGCATGGGAAAATGCAGGAAAAATCGGAATTATTCCCTGATCTGATCGATGTGAGTGGTTTCAGGGATATCCGTAACTTCCATGAATTCGATAACCGCTACACCGCCCCCCTGCATGGTTTCAAAGATGCGCAGGACTACTGGGAGAATTGCTCGGCCCTGTTCCGGCTGAAAGATATCCGTGTACCTTCGCTGATGATCAACGCCGCAGACGACCCTTTCCTGTCTCCGGCCTGTTTCCCGGATTCAAAGAAAGTGCTGGGTTCCTATGTGAAGCTGGAAGTGCCCAAGTGGGGAGGGCACGTGGGCTTTGTGGAGCATGCGAAGGACGGTTACTACTGGTCAGAGCGACGGGCGTTAATGTTTGTTGGAAGTTAATCGGCAACCAGGGGTTCCAGCCGCGGCCAGATATTGTCCAGCAACAAAGGCTGGGCCTCCTCGGTAGGGTGAATGCCATCGCCCTGCATTAATCCGTCCTGGTCGTAGATTCCGTCAAGGAAAAACGGAACCAAAGGGACCCCGTAACGGTCAGATAGGGTCGGGAACAGATCAGCAAACATCCGGGTATAGCGCTGGCCGTAGTTTGGCGGAATCTGCATTCCCACCAACAATGGAACCGCGCCGGAATCCTGTGCCAGCTCAATCATCCCGGCCAGGTTGGATTCGATCACGTTTGGCGGAAACCCCCGGAGGCCATCGTTACCACCCAGTTCGATCACTACGATATCCGGATCATTCTTCTCCAGCAGCCCCGGCAGGCGACGAAGGCCGCCGTCTGTGGTTTCGCCGCTGATGCTGGCATTCACGACCTGCCAGTCCAGCCCTTGTCCGGACAGCCGTTCCCTGAGCAGCTCTACCCACGCGGTTTCAGAGGGTACGCCGTAGGCGGCACTGATGCTGTCGCCGACCACCAGCAGGGTGTTCTGGCTGGCCAGAACCGGCAGCGACACCATGGCAAACGCTGCGATGACCAATGATCTGACGAACGTGGATATCGTATGCATAGTAAAGTCGTATACCCTTAAACAATTCATGAACATCCAGAACCAGACAACGGAGCAACCGTGAACCAGATGACGGATCTCAGTAAAACCGATACCAGCCCGATGCTGTGCGTAACAGAGCTGACCCACAAGGTCAGCCTGGAAGCTGATACGTTGACGATCTTGCAGGGGGTCAATCTGGAAATCAATCGGGGAGAGTCCGTAGCCATTGTTGGCCGCTCCGGTTCCGGCAAAACCACGTTACTCGGATTGCTGGCGGGCCTGGATACCCCCAGCGAAGGCAAGGTCGAGCTGGACGGCTCTGAAATCAGCCGTCTGAGCGAGGACGAACGCGCCCGGCTGCGGGCCCGGCGAGTGGGCTTCGTGTTCCAGTCGTTCCAGCTGTTGCCGGCCCTGAGTGCCCTGGAAAATGTCATGCTGCCGCTGGAGCTTGCCGGCATCGAAGCGCCGGAGAAACGGGCCCGAGAGCTGCTGGAACGGGTTGGCCTGGGTGAGCGGCTGAGCCACACGCCCCGGCAGCTCTCCGGCGGCGAGCAGCAGCGGGTGGCAATTGCCCGGGCGTTTGCTTCCGACCCTGTGATCCTGTTTGCCGATGAACCCACCGGTAACCTCGACAACCGCACCGGCCAGGCAGTGTCCGACCTGCTGATGGACCTGAACCGGGAGCAGGGCACCACACTGGTGATGGTCACTCACGATGACCGCCTGGCGGCCCGCTGTGGCCGGCAACTGCATATTGAAGCGGGCGTGCTCACCGAGCCGGAGCTGATGGAAGAGGTGTCTGGCTGATGGCAGCATCACAGAAGCTCATGTCCGTCAGCCGGGACTGGCGCGAACGAGACGTTCGGGTGGTCCTGGTTGCCCTGATTATCGCCGTGGCCACGGTGGCCACCATCGCCCTGTTTGCCAGCCAGTTGCAGCGCACGCTGGTATCTTCGGCCAGCTCCTTCCTGGCGGCTGATCGCCAGCTGGAAGCGGAAAACGGCCGGCCGGTGCCGGCAGGCTGGATTGAGGAAGCGCGTGATCGCGGCATCGAAACCGGCCAGATGATCGAATTTTCCACCATGGTGTTCGGTGAAAGCGGTTTTCAGCTGGTGTCGGTAAAGGCGGTCAGCGACGAATATCCGCTGCGCGGTGACATTGAAGTGCAATCCCGTGCCGAGGGTACTCGCTCAATTGTGGGGTCTGGCCCTGCCAAAGGCGAGATCTGGATCAACCCGCGCCTGCTGCGCTTGCTGGAGCTGGACGTTGGCGACACGCTGGAAGTCGGCAACCTGAAACTTGAGATTTCAAACCTGCTGTTACGTGAGCCCGATGGCGGTTTCCGGCTTTCATCGCTGGCGCCCCGGGTGATGATGCACGTAGACGATGTTCCGGCTACCGGAGTGCTTCAGGAAGGCAGTCGGGTGGAATACATCTATCTGTTTGCCGGTGCCGAAAACCTGTTAAACGATTACTACCAGTGGCTGGAGCCGCAACTGGAGCCGAGCCATGAATGGGAAGGCGTGAGGGATGGCGAAACCTTCTCCCGCTCCCTTGAGCGGGCCGAACGCTTCCTGCTGCTTGGCGGCAGCCTGGCGGTTCTGCTGGCAGCGGTGGCGGTTGCCGTGGCCAGTCGCCAGTACGCATTGTCGCAACGGGACACGGTCGCACTGCTGAAAACGCTGGGGCTTACCGGTAAGGGCATCGGCCGATTGTACCTTCGCCGCCTGGCCCTGTGGGGCGTGGCGGGCATTATTGGTGGGCTGGTGCTGGCGCTGCCGCTGTTCTGGCTGCTGGCCAGGATGCTTGGCAGTGTGCTGGAGCGCCCGGTTGATATTTATCTCGACCCTGCAGCCCTGGCGCCGGCGCTGCTGACCGCGCTGGTATCCTTGTTCGCCTTCGCGTACCCGCCGGTTCGCCGCCTGCGCAATGTGCCGGCTATGCGGGTGCTGCGCTCCCAGCCCGGGGAAACCGGCCGGGAAGCCGTTCCGGACCTGATCATCGCCGTGCTGGCCATCTTCGGGCTGGTGTGGATGTATGCCGGCGAACTTGCCCTGGTGGCATCGCTGCTGGGCGGGCTGGTGTTATTGCTGGCAGTGCTGGGGCTGGTGGGCTGGTTGATGGTCTCGGTGCTGCGCAAAGTGCGCGGTGGTGGCAACGCCTGGCGCCTGGCCCTTGTTGGCCTTTATCGGCACCGTCAGGCCAGCATGGCGCAAATGGCGGTATTTGCCATGACCCTGATGCTGGCGGCGACATTGGTGCTGGTCCGTTCGTCCCTGCTGGACGACTGGCAGGCCCAGCTTCCGGACGATGCTCCCAATCACTTCCTGATAAACATAGCGCCGGACACGGTGGACGAGGTTGATGCCTATTGGGCGCAGCAGGGATCGCCCCTGGACACCGTCTATCCCATGGTGCGTGGCCGTTTGACCGAACTGAACGACCAGCCTGTGAAAGAGGCGGTCAGTAAGGATGAGCGAATTAACGCACTTAATCGGGAGTTGAACCTCACCTGGATGGAAGACCTGCCCGAAGACAACCGCATTGTGGAAGGGGAGTGGTTTGCTGCGGGCGTAACCGAGGGGGTCTCGGTGGAGGCCGAGCTGGCGGAGAGGCTGGGGCTGGAACTTGGCGACCGGCTGACCTTTACCATAGGCTCGGAACAGGTCACCGAGCCGGTCGTCAGTATTCGTACCGTGCAATGGGACAGCATGAAGCCGAACTTCTACATCGCCTTTCCCCCGGACGGCGGCCTGACCGACATGCCGGCTACCTGGATTACCAGTTTCCATCTGGGGGCCAGCAACAAGGTGGCCCTGAACGAGTTTTCGCGCCGTTTTCCCACCGTGTCGGTGCTGGAGATCGATCACATTATCGAGCGCATCCAGGATATCGTCCGCCAGGTCACCCAGGCCATTGAGGCCATTCTGGCGCTGATTCTTGCGGCGGCACTGGTTGTGATGGCGGCGGTCGTCAGCGCGACCTTGCGGGACCGTCAGCGTGAAGGTGCCCTGTTGCGGACGCTGGGCGGCCAACAATCTCTGCTGGTGCGCAGCACCATGCTCGAGTTTGCCTTGCTTGGGTTCGTTGCCGGGATATTGGGCGTGCTGGCGGCGGAAGCGGCGGTTTATGCCTTGCAGGTGAGAATGTTCGAGGGCAGTTTTCAGTGGCATTGGGAAGTGATGCTGCCGGTGCCATTGATCAGCGCGTTGCTGCTGGCCCTGTTTGGCCGCTGGCAGTTGCGGCCCGTGCTCAGCGTGTCACCCATGCTGTTGCTGCGCCGGCTCGAGTGAGCCGGCAATGACGGTGTTTTAGCGGTAATTGGCGAGAATGGCGTCCAGTTCGCCATTCTCGCGAATCAGTTCCAGTTCCCGGTTGAATGATTCGGCGAAATCCGTCCAGTCAGGCCGCAACATCAGCCGGAATCCATACTGGCTGATGGCTTTGTCCGAGCTTCTGAACTCATCCGCCATGCCTTCATTTCTCAGTATCCACTTGCCCACCAGGCGGTCTGCCAGTGCGGTATCGAATCGGTCGCCGTGTTGCAGGAAGCGGAACATGTCACGGTCACGGGAAACGTCAAAGCGCCGGATACGCTGGTCTTCGAAATAGGGGGCCAGGGTGGGATAGAGGTAGCCCAGGTGAGTCACCACGGTTTTCCCGAAAAGGTCGCTGGGATGTTCGAAATCCAGGTCTGAAACTTCAGGAAAGAAAAACACTTCTTCCACATTCACAACAGGATCCGTGAACAGAAACTTTTCCGGTTCTTCGGTCCATTCGATGGCTCTGGGCGTGCCATCGATGTACCCGTCTTCCAGCATCTGGTCTACCCGTTTACGCGGTATCTTTCGCGGCTCGACCTGGTAGCCGAGTCGCGGAACAATCAGTTCCACTACATCCCACATGATACCGGCAGGCTCGGAGTCCTGGACGATCAGGTACGGGGGGTAGCCGTTAGGGGAGACGTTGAAGTGGAAAACGCCCGGGCCGGTTTCTCCGCTATAGGCTGCCATGGAAAAGCAGCCTGCGGTTATCAGCCCGGAGAGTGTCCGGAAACCAATGCTCTTGAGGTGTCGGATCAGTTTAGTCATCGCAAGAAACTCTGGTGGAAGCGGCCTATGCTTTGAAAATGCACTTATCCGGCCAACTCCCTGCCAGTGCGCTTGCTAAATATTACCGTTTTATCCGTTTGTTTCAATGATTTTGAATCCGTGTTCAGGCCCAGGCCCGGCGGAGAATGCTCAATGCGTCCTCGAGGGTCACCTCTCTGGGGTTGAACATGATGGAGCCGTCGTCCAGTGCCTGGCGGGCAATCTCCTCCATTTGGGTTTCCAGTACCTTGCCGGTTTCCTTCAGGGTACGGGGCAACTCACAGCGCTTGTGCAGGGCATCACGAAGCTTGCGGATGGCGGAGATGCTGGCTTCGGCACGGCGGGAAGCCGGAGTGGCAGAATAGACCTCCGGGCCCTCCAGATACAGCAGCAATTCGCCCAGAGACTCACGGATGCTTTCAAGGTTGAACTCCAGCACGTACGGAAGGTACAGGCTCATGCACAGGCCGTGGGGCAGGTGGCAGATGGCACCGGTGGCGTGCCCCAGGGAGTGCACCAGCCCTACCATGGAGTTGGAGAAGGCAATGCCGGCCATGGTTGAGGCCTGTGCCAGCTCCAGCCGGCCGTCCTGGTCTTTCGGGTTGTCCATCACCGCCAGCAGGGACTGGCTGATTTTCTTGATGGCGGCGGTGGCGTAGGCGTCGCTTAACGGATTCTTGGCCATGCAAGTGAAGGCTTCAACCGCATGGGTAAGGGCGTCCATGCCGGTGGCCGCGGTAATGTGCGGCGGCAGCGTCAGGGTCATGCGCGGGTCTATAATCGCGGCATTCGGCAGCAGGAAGCTGGAGGTGAACGGCAGCTTGACGCCTTTCTTTTCGTCGGTAATGACCGCCACCGAGGTAACCTCGGAGCCCGTGCCGGCAGTTGTGGGTACTACGAAAAAGGGCTTGAGCGGATGTTTGAGCACGCCCGCGCCGGTGTACCTGGCAATGTCATCGCCACCCTCGGACACCAGGATGTTGACGGCCTTTCCGGTATCGATGGCGGATCCGCCACCGACGGCAATGATGGAGTCGCATTTTTCCTTGCGATAAACAGCGGCGATGTCCCTTACCACGGTCGTGGAGGAATCCGGCGGCACATCGTCATAGATAGACACAATCTCCAGCCCGCTCTCTTCACAGGCTGCAATCACCGGGTCCAGCAGGCCGGCGGCCCGCACACCCTTGTCGGTAATAATCATTGGCCGCTTGGCAGCAAGCCCGGTCAGTTCGTACGGAATATGCTCCAGGGCGGCTTTACCGGCAATCACTTTTACCGGGCAGAAGAACTCGTAGTATTTGTTAGTCATTATGCTCTCACTGTCTCGACAAATTGGGTGGCAACTTTCAGGTAGATGCGGGCTGAGCTCATGAGCTTCTCCGGCAGGTGGAGGTCTGCGGGGTATTCCTTGACGGCCCGCTGTGCCACCAGTTTCGGAAGGATGAACGACTCAAGGCGGTTCAGCACCCGGGTCATACGCACGGCGTAGCTGACATCGCCATCTACCAGCATGCGGTCGTTGGCGAAGGCAACGGAGGTTTTCTCCTGGAACGACAACACCAGGAACGCGTGGGCCATGTGTTTGAACTGGATAGACAGGTCCACGGGGCGCGGGGCGGTGTCACCGTGAAAGTGTAATTTGCCGTCGCCGGTGTGTTCCACAATCAGTTTCGGCCCGTTGGGCATAACCTGCATCTCGAACAGAAAACCTTCGGGCAGGGCGCGGACTTCTTCGCGGGTGGGTTCGTCTACGTCACTGATCGCCTGCAGTGCCCGGCCCATTACCTGGAACATCAGTTCCACATAATTACGCCTGGCCTGAAACATCATCGGTTGGAGTCGCTTGAGGAGCATGTTCGCAATCCGGTTGTTGTTGGTTTCAGTGATTTTTAGAGTTATTGCTCTAGAAGTCAATGCATTCAGTGACACGAACTCCGCGTCAGGCTGGCAAATTGACCGGGCACAAAAAAACCGGAGGCTTGTGGCCTCCGGTTCCCGGGCTTGCGGCGTTGCCGTCAGTTGGTCATGGCGGCGAGTTTACGCCTGGCTTCCTCGCCCACATCTCCACCGGCTTCGGCAGCGGCTGCATAGTATTGCACCGCCTCATCTCTCCGCCCTTGCTGCCGGGAAATATCGCCCAGCCGCAGGTAAGCGATAGAGGTGGGCACCACCTGGTTCGCCCGTTCAAGGTGTTCGCGGGCTTTGGTGAGGTTGTTCAGTTGCAGCTCGTTCAGGCCGTTGTAAAGCTGGTACTCGAACATTTCCGGATACAGCGAGACGGCTTTGTCGAAGTCGGCACGGGCTTTCTCAGCCTGGTCCTGTGCCTTGTAGATGCGGCCACGCAGGGCATAGAACATGGCTTCACGGGGTTCTGCCTTAATGGCCTGGTTTACCGAAGCCAGGGCTGCCTCGTAATCCCCCTCGGACGCCAGTTTCATGGCTTTGTCGTGGGCATCGTAGGCGGGTTGGAGTTGTTTGATTTTGGCAATCCGGCGCTGGTACACGTCCCGGCCCCGGTAGCCGCCCCCACCGAGTTCCTGCACCAGTTGCTGGTTCGCCTCCACCCGACGGGCGGAGGGCGGGTGGCTGGCAAACAGCCCGCTCAGCCAGTTGCTCTCCCGGCCGTCGGAGAGTTGGAGGAAAATTTCCTGGAGTTCCACGGCGGCCTGGGGATCATAGCCTGCGGCTTTCATGTATTCGATGCCATAGGCATCCGATTCCAGTTCGTCGCCCTGGCTGTACCGTGCCAGCGCCAGCTGTGCGCCAACGGCGGCGCCTCCCATAATCAGGCTTGCCCACTCGTTGTCAGAGACCGCAATGCCGATCCCCGCCATGCCTGCACTGATCAGCATGCCTTGCTGCATGCGCTGAACGCTGTGGCGGGCCGCAGCGTGAACAATTTCATGGCCCAGTACCGAGGCCAGCTGGGCTTCGTCTTCAAGCTTCACCAACAGCCCCCGGTTGATGGCAATCTTGCCCCCCGGCAGGGCCCAGGCGTTGGGTACACTGTTGTTCAGCACCACGAAATCGTAGGGGAGGTCCGGACGATCACTGACCTGCGCCATCTTCATGCCGACTTCCCGAACGTACACCGTCAGCTCAGGGTCAATGTAGAACTGCCCGCCCTGGGTTTGTTGGGTAGGGCTATACTGTTCTGCGCCCAGAGCGAGTTCTTCGCTTTCCGAGATCAGGGACAGCTGCTTCTTGCCGGTCACCGGATTCACGGCGCAGCCCGCCAGGGCAAACAGCAAAGAAAGAACGACACACAAACGGGCGAGAGATCCGGAAATCACGTTTTACTCCTTGATTGGTCAGTAACCAACGTCCTGTTAAGAGGCCGGCCATTCATGATGATGCTGTTTTTATAGCACAGCCGGGCGGTGGTTTCCTCGCCTGTACTGGCGGGAATGTGGCCGGGCCACCAGCCTTGGCGTATCATATCAGCACATTGAATAATCACCGAAATTGGCCCGGATACCGCTACCTGTGACAACGCATTACCTGGATTTTCTGGCACTGATCTGGTTTCTGGCTTGCTGGGGCGGCTATACCTGGTACTCCCGTAACCGGGCGGATTCCCGGTCTTGCCTCTCCAACACGCTGGACCTCTACCGGGAAGACTGGATGAGGGTGATGCTCAAGCGGGACAACCGCATCTCCGATGCCTCTGTGGTGGGTAACCTTGAGCGCAACGGTGCGTTCTTTGCCTCCAGCTGCCTGCTGATCCTTGCGGGTATCATCACGGCACTGGGGTACACCAGTGAAGCCATGGAAGTGTTCGCTACCATGCCGTTCGGCGTAGTGCCTTCCCGGGAAATCTGGGAGTTGCGGCTGGTGGTGCTTATGGTGGTGTTTGTCTATGCCTTCTTTAAATTCACCTGGTCGATGCGCATGTACAACTTCGTGGCGGTGATGATCGGCAGCGCCCCCATGCCCGACGACAGCAAAACCAGCCCGGCGGCGAGGGAGGCCTTTGCCCGCAGTGCCGGTGCCATCTGCAACCAGGCGGGCGATACCTTTAACCTTGGCCTGCGCTCCTATTACTATGCGCTCGCCGTGGTGGCCTGGTTTATACACCCGCTGGCCTTGATTGCGGCGGCTACCCTGGTGGTATACGTGCTCTACCGCAGGGAATTCCACTCTGATGCCCTGGCATCCTTGCGTGCCGGCAAAGTATTTGAAGAAGCCAACCCCGCCGGCACGGGTGACGACGCAAAATCGAAAAACTGACCTGCAGGATTTTCCTGAATGAATGACGAAACCCGAATTAACCGGGTGAACCGGTTTGTGAACACGCTCAACCAGGCCCGGGAACTCGGCCTGGCCACACGGGAAGCGGGTGAAGGCTACCTGGTCATGGAGCTACCCTACAGCGACAAAATCATCGGTAACCCGGACACCGGCGTGATCCACGGTGGCGCCATCACCACCCTGATGGACACCACCTCCGGCTCGGTGATGATCTGCGCCCTGGAAGAATTCGAACTCTGCCCGACCCTGGACTTGCGGGTAGATTACATGCGCCCGGCAGAACCCCATAAACCGGTCTTCGCCCGGGCCGAAACCTACAAGATCACCAAGAACATCATCTTCACCCGCTGCGAAGCCTACCAGGAAGGCGGCGAAACCATCGCCAACTGCGTGGGCACCTTCATGCGCATCGGCAAAGAAGCTACGCCCAAAAGCTATCGCGACCTGATCACCGGAGGCGCTGAATGACTGACCCGGAAATCCTCAAACACACCCGGGAAAGCGGTGACTTCTCCAGAATGCTCGACGCCGTACCCTACGCCAAGTGGATCGGCCTGCAGTGCGAGCGCTTCGGTGACGACCTGATTTTCCGCTTGCCCAAGAAAGAAGAAAACCTCGGCAACCCCATCCTGCCCGCCATCCACGGCGGCGTGATTGGTGGCTTCATGGAAATGTCTGCGGCGATCTACCTGATGATGTCCCAGGACACCTTCAGAATGCCCAGAATCGTCGACTTCTCCCTCGACTACCTGCGCGCCGGCCTCAACCGAGAAACCTACGCCGAATGCCGCCTGACCCGCCAGGGCAACCGGGTAGCCAATGTAATGATCACCGCCTGGCAAAAATCCCGTTCCCAGCCTATTGCCACGGCCCGCGCGCACTTCCTTCTCGAAGACTGAATTGGTTCTGGCCGGGGTTGAAATGCCCCGGTCGACCCCCATCTCTGGTTCAAGTTCTGGCCTCGGTGCAGGTAAGCGTGTGGGGGTGCCCTTCCGAAACACGCTGTGAATACGTCCGT
>NZ_DFLY01000025.1:0-78541 GCF_002375525.1 Marinobacter sp. UBA3607
AGCGGGGAGGAGACCATATATGGTTTCCGTGGCACAAAACCTTTTCTTTTCGTGTTCTTTCGTGGATTTAGTGGCAAAAATCAGCCTTTAAGGCCCAAAACATCCTGCATGTCATACAAACCAGCCGCCTTACCCTCAAGCCACAAAGCAGCCCGCATAGCACCTTTGGCAAAGGTCATCCGGCTACTGGCCTTATGGGTAATCTCGATGCGCTCGCCTTCGGTGGCGAACAGCACGGTGTGGTCGCCTACCACGTCCCCGGCACGGATGGTTTCGAAACCGATTTCCTTGCGGGTGCGTTCGCCGGTGAAGCCTTCGCGGCCGTACACTGCACACTCTTTCAGGTCGCGGCCCAGGGCGTCAGCCACGACTTCGCCCATACGCAGGGCTGTGCCGGAGGGGGCGTCTTTTTTGTGGCGGTGGTGGGCTTCGATGATTTCCACGTCGTAGTCGTCGCCCAGGGTCGCAGCGGCGGTGCGCAGGAGGTTGAGGACGACGTTAACGCCCACGCTCATGTTGGGAGCGAAGACGACCGGGGTGGATTCAGCGGCCAGGGCGAGCTGTTCTTTTTCGGCGTCGGTCATGCCGGTGGTGCCGATGACCAGCATCTTGCCGTTAGCGCTGCAGAACTTGGCGTTTTCCAGGGTTAGATCCGGGAAGGTGAAGTCCACCAGTACGTCGAAGTCGTCTTTGACGTCGTCCAGGCTGCCAGCCATTTTTACGCCGGTTTTGCCAACGCTGGTCATTTCGCCGGCGTCGGCGCCGATCAGGCTGCTGCCCGGCTCGACGATGGCGGCGCCGAGTTCAAGGCCCTCGGTGCCGTCTACCGCTTCGATCAGTACCTTGCCCATGCGCCCGGCGGCGCCAATGATTGCTACCCGCATCTGTTCTGCCCTCAGAATTTCATTTCGTCGAAGAAGTTTTTCACACCCTCAAACCAGGAGGTTTTCTTCGGAGCATGATGGGTGCCGTTGCTGCCGTCCAGCGTTTGCTGGAATTCTTCCAGCAGTTCTTTCTGGCGCTTGGTCAGTTTCACCGGGGTTTCCACCATCACCCGGCACAGCATGTCGCCGGCAGGGCCACCACGCACCGGGCTAACGCCTTTGTTGCGCAGGCGGAAAAGCTTGCCGGTCTGGGTTTCGGCCGGGATTTTCAGTTTCACGCGGCCATCCAGCGTAGGCACTTCCAGCTCACCACCCAGGGCAGCATCCACGATGCTGATGGGCACTTCGCAGTACAGGTTGCGGCCGTCGCGGGTGAAGATGGAGTGTTCACGCACAGCCACCTGAACGTACAGGTCGCCTGGCGGGCCACCATCTACGCCCATTTCCCCTTCGCCAGACAGGCGGATGCGGTCGCCGGTATCCACGCCGGGCGGCACTTTGACCGACAGGGTTTTGTCCTGGCGAACACGACCCTGACCGTGGCAGGCCTTGCAGGGATCCTTGATGATCTGGCCAGAGCCACGGCATGTCGGACAGGCCTGCTGCACGGTGAAGAAGCCCTGCTGCATGCGTACCTGACCCATGCCCTGACAGGTGCCACAGGTTTCCGGCCGGGAGCCTTTCTCGGCGCCACTGCCTTCACAGACGTCACATTCCTTGTGGCCCGGAATCTTGATTTCGACGGACTTGCCCTTAACGGCTTCTTCAAGGTCCAGCTCCAGGGTGTAGCGCAGGTCTGAGCCACGGGTATTGCGGCCACGACCGCCACCACCACCGAAGATATCGCCAAACACGTCTCCGAAGATGTCGGAGAAGCTGCCGCCACCGCCGAAGCCACCGGCACCGGCCTGGCCGTCTACACCGGCATGACCGAACTGGTCATACGCAGCACGCTTGCCGGAGTCAGCGAGCACCTCGTAGGCTTCGGTGGCCTCTTTGAATTTACTGTCGGCATCCTGGTCATCCGGGTTACGGTCTGGATGGTATTTCATCGCGAGCTTCCGATATGCCCGCTTTATTTCCTTCTCATCCGCTCCCCGGGCAACCCCGAGTACTTCGTAATAATCGCGCTTGGCCATACTTCAAAACCCTGTTGCTATAACGCGGAAAACGCGGGGCTACCCCCGCGTTTTCCAACTGCCTGATGTACTTCGGATTTACTTCTTGTCGTCGTCTTTGACTTCTTCGAACTCGGCATCAACCGCGTCGTCTGCAGCTTGGGCACCTTCCTGCCCGTCGGCCTGCTGCGCCTGGTCAGCCTGATCCGCGTACATTTTCTGGGCCAGCTCGGAAGAGACTTCAGTCAGCTTCTGGGTCTTGGCTTCGATATCTTCCTTATCGGTGCCCTTCAGAGCTTCTTCGAGGTCCTTGATGGCGCCTTCGATGGACTCTTTCTCAGCCTCGGTGACTTTGTCGCCGGCTTCGGTCAGGGTCTTGCGTACAGCGTGAACCATGGCGTCGCCCTGGTTACGAGCCTGTACCAGCTCTTCGAACTTGCGATCTTCCTCGGCGTTGGCCTCGGCATCGCGCACCATTTTCTCGATTTCGTCATCGTTCAGGCCGGAAGAGGCCTTGATTACGATGGACTGCTCTTTACCGGTCGCCTTGTCTTTGGCAGACACGTTCAGGATACCGTTGGCATCGATGTCGAAAGTCACTTCGATCTGCGGTACACCGCGGGGTGCCGGCGGAATGTCGGCCAGGTCGAAACGACCCAGTGACTTGTTCTGTGCCGCCTGCTTACGCTCACCCTGAACAACGTGGATGGTTACCGCAGTCTGGTTGTCGTCCGCTGTGGAGAAGGTCTGCGATTTCTTGGTCGGAATCGTGGTGTTCTTCTCGATCAGCGGAGTGGCCACACCACCCATGGTTTCGATACCCAGGGTCAGCGGGGTGACGTCCAGCAGCAGTACGTCTTTCACGTCGCCAGACAGTACCGCACCCTGAATGGCAGCACCCATGGCTACGGCTTCGTCCGGGTTTACGTCTTTGCGCGGCTCTTTGCCGAAGAATTCCTTAACCTTCTCCTGCACCAGCGGCATACGGGTCTGACCGCCCACCAGGATAACTTCGTCGATTTCAGAGGCCTTCATGCCAGCGTCCTGCAGAGCCACTTTACAGGGCTCGAGGCTGCGCTGAACCAGCTCTTCTACCAGCGATTCCAGCTTGGCGCGGGTCAGTTTCACGTTCATGTGCTTGGGACCAGACGCATCTGCAGTGATGTACGGCAGGTTTACGTCGGTCTGCTGGCTGCTGGACAGCTCGATCTTGGCCTTTTCGCCGGCTTCCTTCAGGCGCTGCATTGCCAGGGAGTCACCGCGCAGGTCGATGCCGCTGTCTTTCTTGAACTGGTCCGCCAGGTATTCGATGACCTTCATGTCGAAGTCTTCACCACCCAGGAAGGTGTCACCGTTGGTAGCCAGCACTTCAAACTGGTGCTCACCGTCTACGTCGGCAATCTCGATGATGGACAGGTCAAAGGTACCACCGCCCAGATCGTAGACCGCCACGGTACGGTCGCCGCTCTGCTTGTCCATGCCGTAGGCCAGCGCTGCGGCGGTCGGCTCGTTGATGATCCGCTTAACTTCCAGGCCGGCAATCCTGCCTGCATCTTTGGTGGCCTGGCGCTGGCTGTCGTTGAAGTAAGCCGGCACGGTGATAACCGCTTCGGTTACTGTCTCGCCCAGGTAGTCTTCTGCAGTCTTCTTCATTTTCTTGAGGACTTCGGCAGAAACCTGCGGCGGAGCCATCTTCTGGCCTTTCACTTCTACCCAGGCATCGCCATTGTCAGCCTTGGCGATCTTGTACGGCACCATCTTGATGTCTTTCTGAACCACGTCGTCTTCAAAGCGACGACCGATCAGACGCTTGATGGCGTACAGGGTATTTGCCGGGTTGGTGACCGCCTGGCGCTTGGCAGACTGGCCGACCAGTGTTTCGTTATCGTCTGTGTAGGCAATGATGGACGGGGTGGTACGATCACCCTCGGCATTCTCGATTACCTTTACCTTGTCACCATCCATGATGGCCACGCAGGAGTTGGTGGTTCCCAGGTCGATACCAATAATTTTGCTCATCGAATCACTCCAAGATCTTTCTGAATTCTGCTCCGGAGTGAGACCACCCCGGCTGTCGCTGTTTAATCGCTATATTGGCGCTTTCAGCGGCTTTTCAAGCCCCGGCGGCGCCTTTTTTGATCAATTTTCTGCTTTTGCTACTACAACCATGGCCGGACGAACAACACGGCCGTTCAGCAGATAACCCTTCTGCACCACCGCCACCACACTATTGGGCTCGGCGTCCGGGGCCGGCACCATAGACATGGCTTCGTGCTGCTGCGGGTCGAACGGTTCACCCACCGGGTTCACCTGCTCCACGTTGAATTTCTTCAGGCTGCTCATGAACAGGCTGAGGGTCATTTCCGCGCCTTCGCGGATAGAAGCCACCAGTTCGCTGGCGTCTTCCTGCCCTTCCGTGCTTTCCACGGCCTTCTCCAGACTGTCGGCCACCGGCAGCAATTCCTTGACGAATTTTTCCAGCGCAAACTTGTGCGCCTTTTCCACGTCGATCTCGGCCCGGCGGCGCACGTTCTGCATTTCTGCCTGGGAGCGCAACGCCTGGTCCTGGTACTCCTGCAGCTTGGCCTTCAGGGCATCCAGCTCGGAACCCTCCTGCCCCGCCTCGCCAGCTTCCGGCTCGGCATCAGCCTGTTCCGCCTGTGCGGCTTCGTTCAGCTCTTCTTCTACCTGTTCGTTGCGCTTTTCGTCAGCACTCATGACAACTCCTGATGGATTTTCCCAGGGCCCGAAGGCCTGCGGCTGGTTTAAGCCCCGCCCGTTTCAGGGCAGGAAAATACGACTTTGCGAACGGATATGGGGCCCGCCGGGCGGGTTTCAACCTTCCGGGATACATTCTTTACAAATTCGGGGCACAGGTTATTTGCAAACAGAAAAAACCCTGTATATATTCACAGCAACTGTATGGAATCACAGTATTCGAAATTTTCAGAGACAACAGACTCTGAACGGAGGTAATCGGCATGCTTATCCAACTTACGGTCTCGAACTACGCCATTGCTGAACGGGTTGAACTGCAGTTCAGCAAGGGTATGACAGCACTCACCGGCGAAACCGGTGCCGGCAAGTCTATCGTTCTGGATGCCCTGGGCCTGGCCATGGGCGGCCGCGCAGATGCCGGAGCTGTGCGCCACGGGGCCGAGCGTGCCGATATCAACGCCAGTTTCGATATTTCGAGAATTCCGGAAGCCCGGCAATGGCTTGAAGCCCACGAGCTGGATGACAAGGAAGACTGCATCCTGCGCCGCACCATCCGCAAAGACGGCCGCAGCAAGGCATTTATCAACGGTCAGCCCTGCCCGCTGTCCCAGCTCAAAGAACTGGGCGGCCTGCTGATGGACATCCACAGCCAGCACCAGCACCAGTCACTGCTACGCAAAGACACCCACCGCAAACTGCTGGACGAGTTCGCCGGCGCCGAACAACTCGCCGACCAGGCCCGCACCGCCTGGAAAGTCTGGAACGCCACCCGCCAGAAACTGGCACAGCGCCGGCACAATGCCGACGAAGCCGAGGCCAGGCTGCAACTGCTTCGCTACCAGGTAGAGGAACTGGACCGGCTGGCACTGGAAGACGGCGAACAGGAGGCCCTTGAGCAGGAGCAGGCCCAGCTGAGCCAGGCGGATGCAGTACTGCACAGCAGTCACCAGGCAGCCCTGCTCTGCACCGAAGATGACACCAGCGCAGCCGCCCTGGTACGCCAGGCCCTGCAGCAACTGGAGCAACTGCCGCTGGAAGTCCCGGCACTGGCCGATACCCTGCAGATGCTGAACGAAGCACAGATCCAGATTTCCGAAGCCGGCGACAACCTGCGCCGGTTTGTTGACGACTATGAAGCCGACCCGGCGCGGTTAGCCGAGGTGGAAGAACGCCTGAGCGCCATTTACCAGATGGCCCGCAAGCACCGGATTACCCCGGAAGAGTTGCCGGAACTGCACCAGCGCCTGGCTGCAGAACTGGCCGAACTGGACGGCGGCGAAGGCAGCCTGGAACAGCTTGAAGCTGAGCTGGAAAACCTGCGCAAACAATTCGATGAGCTGGCAGCACAGCTGTCTGCCAAACGGGAACAGGCCGCCATGGAACTAGACCAGCGGATTGCCCGGGAACTGGCCCAGCTAAGCATGCCCAACATGCAGTTTGTCACCCACCTGAGCGGCAATACTGACAACGAGCCGGCACCCCATGGCATGGAAGATATCGAATTCCTGGTCAGCGCCAACCCCGGCCAGCCGGCGCGCCCACTGGCCAAGGTGGCCTCCGGCGGTGAATTGTCACGGATCAGCCTGGCCATCCAGGTGGTTGTGGCACAAACCTCCACAACACCCACGCTGGTGTTCGATGAAGTGGACGTAGGTATTGGCGGCGGCACTGCCGAAGTGGTGGGCCGACTGCTGCGGTCACTGGGGGATAACGGCCAGGTACTGTGTGTGACTCACTTGCCGCAGGTGGCCGCCCAGTGCCATCAGCACCTGTTTGTCAGCAAGTTTACTGAGAAAGAAGCGACTTACTCGCGCATTGAGGCACTGGATGACCAGGGCAGGATCAGCGAGGTAGCAAGAATGCTGGGTGGCGTGGACATGACCGAGCACACCATTGCCCATGCCCGGGAGATGTTCGTAAAGGGCCAGGCGACCCATCACTGAAATCCCCTCTCGATTCGGAGAGCTTCGGGGCCGGCACTTGCTGGCCCCTTTTTTTATCGTTTGATTACTTCTTGCCGGAGTTCAGAGGTTTTACGTACAGGATCAGGCTGTGATCGACAATCTCGTAGCCGTGTTCTGCCGCAATCTTCTGCTGACGCTCTTCGATGATCTCGTCCACAAACTCGATCACTTCACCGGTCTGGGTGCAGACCATGTGGTCGTGGTGATCGTCACCGGCCATTTCGAACACCGCATGGCCGCCTTCAAAGTTGTGGCGCAATACCAGGCCAGCTGTCTCAAACTGGGTCAGCACCCGGTAAACGGTCGCAAGGCCCACATCGTCACCCTGATCGAGCAACTTCTTGTAGACGTCTTCAGCACTCAGGTGATGCTCCTTGGCGTTCTCCAGAATATTGAAGATTTTCACCCTGGGCAGAGTAACCTTAAGACCGACTTTTCGTAATTCGGCGTTTTCAGATGGCATGCTACTATTCACTCGTTGGTGTGCCTTACGGCTTCCGGTATGATGAAGCCGCCGTTCAACGGTTAAACCCGTTTCACACCTGCCAAAGGCAGGCGATTTCAAGATAGAGGATTTCCCCTGGCGATGCAAAAGCTCACCGCTATCATTCTTATTGGCATTTTATCCTTGTCAGGCTGCGTCTTCCCCGGCGTTTACAAGATCAACGTACAGCAGGGAAACATTGTTACCGACGAAGAGCTGACTGAACTCTCCGAAGGCATGCCACGCAGCCAGGTACACGCGGTACTGGGCAGCCCGCTGATGCTGAACCCGGTCGATCCTTCCAGGGAATACTACGTGTACACCTTCCAGCGCCGGGGTGGTGACATCGAAGAACAACGCATCATCGTTTACTACAACGGCGACCAGTACAGCCACTACGAAGCCCAGCTGCTGGAAGAAACCCCGGCCTACTAAGCTTCAGGCTTTCTTCTTGGCCCGGTTCAGGCGCGCCTGTTTCGGGTCTATCTTGAGCGGCCGGTAAAGCTCTACCCGGTCGCCTTCCCGCAACTCGTGGCTGGCCGGATCTTTGATCACCTTGCCGAACACGCCCATATCAATCGTGTCCGGCTCGATTTCCGGAAAGATATCCACAATACCCGAAAGCTTTACCGCCTCCAGCGCCGTAGCGCCCTCCGGAACCTTAACCGGCACAATCTGCTGCTTGTCGGGCCGGGCGTATGCCACCTCTATCTGCATTACACCAATCCTCCGCGATAGATTTCATCCGCGCGACGGCAGAAGGCGTCCACCATGGTGTTGGCAGCCTGGTTGAATACCGGGCCGAAGGTCATTCGGGACAACGAGCCGCCAAATTCAAACTCCAGCGTGAGGATAACCTTACAGGCATTGTCGTCCAGCGACCGGAAATGCCAGCGACCGGTCAAGTTCTTAAGCGGGCCATCCACCAGCTTCATTTCGATGCTTTCGGGCATCAGCAGCTGGTTGCGGGTAGTCAGGCGATGTCGCACACCACCCTTGGCGATTTCCAGTGACGCCATAATCTCGGCATCGGTACGCTCGTGCACTTCCGCCCCGGCGCACCAGGGCAGAAACTCGGGATAACGCGCCACGTCATTGACCAGGTGGAACATGCGTTCGGCCGAATGCATCACCAGCGCGGTTTTATCAATCTGATGAGCCATGTAAAACGGAATTCCTGCGCTTTTTTACTACTACTGACACCAACCGCTGTCACCGGCCGATGGGTCATTCACCATGATACTGGATATCCGGCCCGTTTGGGGCGTTTTCAACAGGTGCCGAAGCTTCAGCAACCGGCGTACCCGGCCCGCACCAGATCGCATCGTTACCGTTATCACAAAGATTGGACAGTGAAAAAATGGTGTACTGGATACCGATCCACAACGCCACAACCGGCAGCACCAGCCGCATCACCCAATACCAGAGCTTGCGGAAAAACGCCGGGGCATCGCCCAGAATCTGCGCACTGTAGCGGCGAGTCAGACACCAGCCGGCGAAGGTGGCAACAAGCATGGCAACCACCGGAATCAGGATGCCGCCGGTCACAAGCTCCAGCCAGCGGTAAACCGTCGCACCCGCCAGCTGATAGTCGGCCCAGACGTTGAAAGAAAACAGCGAGGCCAGGCCCGCCAGCCACACCGCCAGGCCCACACACACCACAGACCAGCCCCTCGGCGCGCCCAGCCATTCCCGCAACCAGCCCACCACGGGCTCCAGCAGGGAGATAGACGTCGCCCAGACAATCAGCACCACCAGCAGGAATACCGCGGTGATCACTACCTGGCTGAACGGCACCTGGGCCAGTGCCACCGGCAGCGAGACAAACAACAGGCTGAAGCCTCGCTCGCCATCCAGGCTGGTGCCGTCAAGCGCAATGGAAAACATCATCACACCGGCAACGATTGCCACCAGGGTATCCATCAGCACCACCGCCAGAACGGATCGTTTCAGGCGGGTTTCCGCCGTGGTGTAGGCACCAAAGATCGCCCATACCCCGACCCCGAGCCCCAGGGTGTAAAAGGCATGGAAGAAGGCTGCCTTGATGCTGTCGAGGCTTAACTGTTCCGGCCGGAAGGTCAGAATGTGATCAACCCCGGATTCCAGCCGCCCATGCCCGGCGGACAGGGCAAACAACATCGCCAGCAACACTAACGTGCAAGGCACAACAATGCGCAGCGAACGCTCCAATCCCTTCACGACACCCCGTGCCGACACCGCCAGTACCAGTAGCAGGAAGAACCCGTGCCAGGCCATAAACTCCCGGTAACGCTCCGGGCTTGAAACCAGCTCGGTCAGCACCGCCGAAGCGGAAGTTGTGGTCGCACTGCTGAACTGGCCGGAAGCACCGGCAAACACATAGGCCAGCACAATGCCGCCAAACACTGCGGTAAATGACAGTACCAGGAAGGCTGCAATCACACTCAGGGGACCGGTCAGGTGCCACAAGCGGTGGCTGCCGGCGTTGCGCACAAAGCCATCCATGGCCAGCACGATCCCGTGCCGGGAGTGCCGCCCGAACACCGCCTCTGTCACCATCAGTGGCAAAGCCACCAGCAACAGGCACGCCAGGTACAACAGGATAAACAGACCGCCACCGTGAATACTGGCCAGGTAGGGAAACTGCCACAGGTTGGCAAGGCCCACGGTTGCACCAACCGAGGCCCAGAAGAAGCTGGATTTTCGGGTAAACGACCCTATGGATGTCTGGTACTTGTGCGGCATTCCGGCCCCTGAAAAGCTATGGCCGCTTATTGTAGCCGATACCGGTGGCGGCAAACGACCATTGTGGCACCCCGGCGGCGAAATCGTGACCCGTCTGGCAGACCTGAGCTACAATGCCCGCTTTGCCGGCCCTCTGTTAACCGCCGGCCAAGTCATTCTTCCGATCCCGGACAGGATTCATGAGCAAGAAGAAAGCAAGCGGACCAACCAGTAACACCATTGCCCTGAACAAGAAGGCAAAGCACGAATACCACATCGAGGAACGCTTCGAAGCGGGCCTGGCCCTGCTTGGCTGGGAAGTGAAGTCTCTGCGTGCCGGCAAGGCGCAACTGGTGGATGCCTATGTCCTGCTCAAAGACGGCGAAGCCTGGCTGCTTGGCGCCCACATTACGCCGCTCAACACGGCGTCTACCCATGTGATTGCCGACCCCACCCGCACCCGGAAACTGCTGCTGCACGCCAAGGAAATTGCAAAGATTATCGGCCAGGTCAACCAGGCCGGGCACACATGTATCCCGCTGGCGCTATACTGGAAAGGCAACAAAGTGAAGTGCGAGATCGCCCTGGTAAAAGGCAAGAAGCTGTTCGACAAGCGGGCGACAGAAAAAGAGCGGGACTGGAACCGGCAGAAGCAGCGAATTATGCGCGAAGCCAACACCTGAGGCTGAGACACAAGGAGGGGGTATGTCACCACAACGGGCAGCCATGTCGTCGGTAGACCGGTCCTGGCTGCGCATGGACACCCCGGAAAACCCCATGATGATTTCGGCGGTATTGATGTTCGAAAAGCCGATCGACATCAATCGCCTGAAGCGCACCCTGGAGGAGCGCTTCCTTAAGTTCCGGCGCTTCCGCCAGCGCATCGTAGACAAAGGCGACAGGGTTTACTGGGAAGACGATCCGCTGTTCGATCTCGACAACCACCTGCACCGCATTGCCCTGCCCGGCAAAGCCGGCAAAGATGAACTCCAGGCGCTGGCCAGCGACTTCAACAGCAGCGCCCTGGATTTCCGGCGCCCGCTCTGGCAAATCCACTATATCGACAATTTTAACGGCGGCTGCGCGCTGCTGGTGCGCATTCACCACTGCATAGCAGACGGCATCTCCCTGGTTCGGGTACTGCTTTCCCTTACGGATAAATCCCCCGAAGCCAGGCTGAAAAAAATCTCCAGCAAACCGAAACCTGCCAAAAAACCGGAAGGCACGGCCGCCTCCCGCTTCCTGCACCGCTTGGTAGACAGCAGCCAGGCAGGATGGCAGCAGGCGAGACTGCTCCTGGATTCCGTCCGTGAAGAACCCAACTACCCGCTCAAGCTCGCCACCACGGCCGGCGGCATTGCTGCGGACCTGGTAAAACTCGGGCTGGCTCCCTTCGAACCAAAAACCAGCCTGAAACAACAACTGGTTGGCCGCAAACAGGTCGCCTGGGCCGAACCGCTCGACCTTGATGACGTCAAAGCCTGCGCCAAAATACTCGGCGGCACCGTTAACGATGTTTTGTTGTGCGCCGCCACCGGTGCCCTGAGCCGGCACTTCACCGAACAACACCAGACCATCCCGGACTGCGGCATTCGGGTAGCGGTGCCTTTCAACCTTCGCCCGCTGGACCAGCCGATCGAGACCCTGGGCAACCAGTTCGGCCTGGTACTGGTGGGCCTGCCCGTTGAAGTTACCGACCCTCTCATGTGCTTCCGCCAGGTGCAGGAAAACATGAACCGGCTAAAGCGTTCCTACCAAGCCCAGGTCACCTACAGCCTGCTTGATCTGTTCGGTCGCGGCCCCGATATCCTGGAACGACGGGCACTGGACCTGCTCAGCAACAAAGCCTCTGCGGTACTGACCAACGTGCCCGGCCCCCGACACGCTGTGTACCTGGCCGGCAGCAAACTGGTTCAGCCCATGTTCTGGGTACCTCAAAGCGGCAACATCGGCATTGGCATGAGCATTTTCAGCTACGCCGGCACCGTACAGTTCGGAATTACCATCGACAAAGGCATCCCGGCAGACCCGGTTGCAGTGATGGAATACTTCCGCGACAGCTTCCGGAATCTGTACCAGGCCGCAAAGGCCAAGGGCTCGACAGGGGATCTTCGCGCTGCGTCGTGATACGGATAGGTACAAATAACCGCCACGATAGTGAAACACCCCTTGAAGTATCGGGAGCCGCCCACATATACTCCAAGTAAGAGGGGACGACATGGCTTCGACGCTGGTGGCGAACCCTTGGGTGCATGTCGAGATGGCAGCCAATCTCGTTAATCCAAAGCTGCAACGCAATAGTCGCAAACGACGAAAACTACGCACTAGCAGCGTAAGCTGCTAGTCGTCCTGACCGGGTCGCCCGTAGCTCGGAAGCAACATCTCAGGACGTCATCGCTTACGGGATGCTCCTTTATCCAGAGCTCACTGGCTAAAGGCTAAGATTTAAAGAGCTCGCCTCTTGCACCCTGGCCTTCGGGTCGCTTGAGGTTAAAACAATAGAAGGACACTAAGCATGTAGATCTCAAGGCCTAGTGCTGGCGGACGCGGGTTCAATTCCCGCCGTCTCCACCACCTTCAAAGAATTAAGCCCCTGTTTATAGGGGCTTTTTTCGTTTATACCCTCGCATTTTCGTCCTGTGCAAGCCAAAGCATTAAAAAAAGCTCCTTATTTAGATCTTTTTTTCGATCTAATTTTGATATCATGGAACTGTGCCACGGAAATGATGAGGTGCCCTGAATAATCGCATGTGAAGACTAACGATGTTGAACGGGCTACAACGAATGAGTACGGCACGGAGGAAACAATACATGAGAAGCCTATTTGCGAGGCTTGCTGCCACCATTTCGGAGCTCAAGGCTAATCCGAATGAGGTGCTCAACCAGGCTAATGGCGAACCTGTGGTGATTCTGAGTCATAACAAGCCCAGAGCCTATATGGTGCCTGTCGAGACATTCGAGCAGATGCAAGAGCAGCTTGAAGATTACCGGTTACTCCAGGAAGCTCGCAAACGCATGGATGATGAATCAATACCGGTGAGCATCAATGAGCTACGAACTGGAATTCAAGAGAAAAGCGCTCAAGGAATGGAGCAAGCTTAGCCCTACCGTCCAGGCAGAGTTTCTGAAAATTCTGGAACGCCGCCTGGAGAACCCGAGGATCCCTAAGCATAAACTAAAGGGATCTTCGGACTTCTACAAAATCAAACTGCGATCCCAAGGCTTTCGCCTTGTCTATCATGTGGACGACGGGAAAGTGGTTGTCACCGTGATCACAGTTGCCCGTAGAGATACCGTTTATAAGACCTTTTAGGTGTCCACCAAGCGTCAACGCAACGGCGACTTTCTATGGGCCAGCAAATAGATGCGCCACCGGATGCAATCTCCTTCGTCTGTTTCACTTGGCTCCAACACTGAACTGCTAAAGAAATCTTAGCAGTTCAGTTGTTGCAAATTTTGCACATACTGCCAAGACCAGAAGAACTGGAACCATCCGGCATTTCCGGAAAGTTCGATCACGGATTAGACGCATACATACGAAACCGGCAACCACCGAGGATTTCTAGGTAGTTGCTAAATAGGCAACGTTCCCAATGCCTCGAAACGAATTTACACGTACGCAGTCTTTTTTCGTTTCAGCCCCACCAAAACAACCAGCCCAATATTTGCACAACTCCGAACCCTGTGCTTGGATAAAACCGATAGGCCAGTTGGATGGCACAGCCTTTCGCCCCCCATATCCGGCGCACCCACACTGGCTGCCCGGGTATCGAATCCTTGAAAACGGAGTTGGTGTTGTTATGGCTTACGAAACGATAGACGGACAAAAATACGAAAAAGAACTGCTCGATCTGGCCCGCAAGCACACAACCGGGCGTGGTGAAGGCAAGTTATCGAAGGATGAGGTTGCCGATTTATTCGAGTCCGCCCAGGACGGCCCCGGCGTAACCGATACCGAAAAGGCCACGCTGGCCTACATTCGCAAGAGCTTTGAATTTACCGATGCGGCCGCAAAGGACTTTGATGCCGCCTTTGCCAAACTCTAACCATTTTCCACAAAGGCTCCCGGTGCCGGGAGCCTTACCCTGCCCTGAGCAAACTGGCTTCCGCCAGCCGGCATTCGCAGCGACACAACACTAAAGCTGCCGGGTCAGTTCCGCCAGTTCCTCGTCGAACACCCGACGGTTCTCACTGTAATCCACGGGTACATCCACC
Organism: Marinobacter sp. UBA3607; assembly: GCF_002375525.1. Classification (NCBI taxonomy): domain Bacteria; kingdom Pseudomonadati; phylum Pseudomonadota; class Gammaproteobacteria; order Pseudomonadales; family Marinobacteraceae; genus Marinobacter; species Marinobacter sp. UBA3607. The sequence goes on from NZ_DFLY01000025.1 coordinate 14,087, forward strand.
AGATGCACGCCACCAGCGGCGAGGGCACGTTCCAGGGTGGGGCGCAGATCCTCGGTGCGGACAACCCGGTGACCGGTGACGCCATAGGATTCGGCGTATTTCACAAAGTCCGGATTGCGGTAATCCAGCCCGAAATCCGCCAGCCCTTCCTGGGCTTGCTTCCACTTGATCATGCCGTAGGCGCTGTCGTTGATGATCAGCACCACCAGGTTGAGGTCCAGCCGGACCGCTGTCTCCAGCTCCTGGCTGTTCATCATGAATCCGCCATCGCCGCAGATGGCCATCACCTTCAGGTCCGGGTACAGCATGGATGCCATCATGGCACTGGGCAGTCCGGCGCCCATGGAAGCCAGTGCGTTGTCCAGCAGCACGGTGTTGTTGTCGTAGGCCGGATAGTTACGGGCGAACCAGAGCTTGTACATGCCGTTATCCAGGGCAATGATGCCGTCCTCCGGCACCATTGCCCGTACGTCGTGAACAATGCGCTGGGGAATCACCGGGAAGCGATCATCCTCGGCCTTGTCCCGGAGGTGCCGGTCGACGGCAGCCTTCACTTCCATGAAACAGGTGAAGTCGTGGTTGTGGCAGATGCCACAGTTCTCCGCCATGTACTCGACACTGTTGGCGATGTCCCCGACCACCTCATGCTGGGGGAAGTACACCGGGTCCACGTCGGCCCCGGAGAAGTTCACATGGATGACCTTCTTGCCTCCCGGCTGCATGAAGAACGGCGGCTTCTCCACCACATCGTGACCGACGTTGATCACCAGGTCGGCATGGTCGATGGCCCGGTGCACAAAGTCTCCGGCCGACAGGGCGGCGTTGCCCAGGTAACGGGGATGGCGCTCGTCGACCACGCCCTTGCCCATCTGGGTGGTAAAGAACGGGATGTTGGTGGTGTTCACCAGGTGAATCAGTGCCTGGGAGACCCGCTTACGGTTGGCACCGGCCCCGATCATGATCAGCGGGTGCTTCGCCTCACGGAGCATGTCGCAAGCGATCTCCAGACTCTTCTGGCTGGCCGAGGGGCGCCGGGCATCACTGGGCGCGAAGATGTGGGTGTCCGGTGCCGGCACTTCGGCGGCGATGTCCTCCGGCAGTTCCAGGTGCACGGCGCCGGGGCGCTCCTCGGATGCCAACCGGAACGCTTCCCGGACTTTGGCCGGAATGGTATTGGCGTTGGAGATCTGGCGGGTGTACTTGGTGAGCGGCCGCATCAGGTCCACCACATCGAGGATCTGGAACAGCCCCTGCTTGGAGGATTTGATCGGCTTCTGCCCGGAAATCATCATCATGGGCATACCACCGAGCTGGGCATAGGCCGCGGCCGTGACCAGGTTGGTGGCGCCGGGCCCCAGGGTGGACAGGCAGACCCCGACCCGGCCGGTCAGACGGCCAAAGGTGGCGGCCATGAAACCTGCCGCCTGCTCATGGCGGTTGAGGATCAACCGGATGTCGCTCTTCCGGAGCGCCTCCAGCAGATCCAGGTTCTCCTCGCCCGGTACTGCGAAGATGTACTTTACGCCCTCGTTCTCGAGGGCCCGGACGAACAGTTCTGCGCCATTACGCGGCGTGGCTTGCGCGTTGGTCATACTCTGCTTCCCCGTCAGGCCAATTTGCCTCCGAGCATAGCATTCTTTCCAACGCTGTCGGCAATCAGTCGGTACCGGGAGACTCAGCTTGAAGGCGGACAGCGGGTTATCCCCACTGTCCTCTGCACTTTCGGCGCTGCCGATACTGATTGGTTATATCAAACGAGATTCAGGGTTGAAAGTGTGCGCTCACGCACCTTGTTCAGCAACTGCTCGTCTTCCACCAGGGTCTGGCCGTAAGACGGTACCAGCTCCTTCATGCGCTCCTGCCACTCGGCAGACTGCATCTTCTCGGGGAAACAGCGCTCCAGCACATTCAGCATGGCATTGGCTGCGGTAGACGCGCCCGGTGATGCACCCAGCAGTGCCGCCAGCGAGCCGTCTTTGGCCGCCACGATCTCGGTACCAAACTCCAGCTTGCCACCGCCTTCGGCAGTCTGCTTGATGATCTGCACTCGCTGGCCAGCCATCTGCAGGGCCCAGTCGTCTTCCTGGGCATCCGGGAAGAAGTTGCGCAGGGATTCCACACGGTCAGTGTGGGACTGGAACACTTCGCCGATCAGATACCGGGTCAGGTCCATGTTGCTCTTGCTCACCGACAGCATTGGCCGCAGGTTGGTCGCCCGCACCGAACCAAACAAGTCAAACACCGAACCCTGCTTCAGGAAGCGGGTGGTGAAACCGGCAAACGGCCCGAACAGCAGCGCCGGCTCACCGTTGATGATCCGGGTGTCCAGGTGCGGAACCGACATGGGCGGCGCGCCAATCGGCGCCTTGCCGTAAACCTTGGAATGGTGGGCTTTGACCACATCCGGCTTCTGGCACACCAGCCACTGGCCACTGACCGGGAAACCACCGTAACCACGGGCTTCGTCAATACCGGACTTCTGCAGCAGCGGCAACGCGCCACCACCGGCACCCAGGAATACAAAACCGGCTTCCAGCTTGGTCAGCTCGCCGGTTTTCTGGTTCTTCACCCGGACTTTCCAGCGGCCGTTGTCACGCTGGTCGATGTAGTGCACCGGGCAGCTCAGCATCAGTTCGAAGTTGGGCTGGGTTTCCAGCCACTTCACCATGCTGCGGGTCAGTGAACCGAAGTCCACATCAGAACCGTGCTTGATGCGGGTAGCGGCAACTTTCTGCATCGGGTCCCGATTGCTGACAACCAGTGGCATCCACTCAGCCAGGTCTTCCGGGTTTTCGGTGTATTCCATTTCCCGGAACAGGTGGTGGGCTTTCAGCTTCTGGAAACGGCGCTTGAGGAAGGCAACGTCTTTCTCGCCCCAGACAAAACTCTGGTGCGGCGTGCGGTTAATGAAGGTGGACGGCTCGGGCAGAATGCCCTGCTCTACCAGGTAAGACCAGAACTGCAGGGAAACCTCGAACTGTGCGTTGATCTGCAAAGCCCGGGCAATTTCAACATCGCCGTTTTCGGTTTCGGGAGTGTAGTTAAGTTCGCAGTAGCCGGCATGGCCGGTGCCTGCATTATTCCATCCATCGGTGCTTTCATGGGCAACGTGGTCAAGACGCTCCACCATGACGATGTCCAGGGACGGATCCAGCTGTCTGAGCATCATGCCGAGAGTAGCGCTCATGACGCCCCCTCCGACCAGCACTACGTCTGCCTGTCTTACGGCCATTGGTTTTCACCCTAGCTTAGTGTTGAAGCCTGATGCCACTCCACGATCAGCAAAGCGGCCTGTCGGAAGCCGGTCGGGCGCGAGGTAGGCGGCGCTGCCGTATGCTTCCGGTATGAGATTGAGCGCGATTATCCCGATTTTTATCGGAATAATAAATTGCGATTGTCAATCGACGTGTGTCGGGCAAACTATGTTGTTTGCGACCATTCTCGCCTGTTTTGTTAACAATATCAGCGCCACTTTAGTCTGATACCAGCGAGGGGCCAATGCGGATCACCCCGTATAGCGGTATTTCCGATAGCCCGGGGGCTGACCTGAAACGCCCACTTACTGTATCTTTGTGCGCCAACTGTGACCTCGCCTGCGTAACCTGCGGCGACAACCTGAACTAACGAGGTCTTCCTATGTTGATGGCTATAGGTGCCATTATTGCCGGGCTGGTGTTACTGGTCTGGAGCGCAGACAAATTTGTGGAAGGTGCGGCCGCCACGGCCAAGCATCTGGGCATGCCTACCCTGCTGATTGGCATGGTGATTATCGGCTTCGGCACCTCGGCACCGGAACTGGCGGTCTCCGCCATGGCGGCTTCAGATGGCAACCCGGGATTAGCCCTGGGGAACGGCTACGGTTCGAACATTACCAACATTGCCCTGATTGTCGGCCTGACCGCCATCATCGCGCCCATTGCCGTGCATTCCCAGGTTATCCGCAAGGAACTGCCACTGCTGCTGGTGCTGACCCTGATTGCCGGTGCACAGCTGCTGGACGGCGAACTGTCACGGCTTGATGGCTGGGTGCTGCTGGGTGTTTTTGCGGCCGTTATGGGCTGGTCTATCTACCAGGGTTATCAGGGCAAGGAAGATCCGCTGGCCGGGGACACCGAAACCGAGATGATCGCTCACCCCATGCCCCTGAAAAGCGCCATCATCTGGCTGGTGGTCGGGCTGGTTCTGTTGATTGTCAGCTCCCGGATTCTGGTCTGGGGCGCGGTAACCATCGCCCAGAGCCTGGGCATCAGCGACCTGATTATCGGGTTGACCATCGTCGCGATCGGTACCTCCTTGCCGGAACTGGCATCGGCACTGGCCGCAGTAAAGAAGAACGAGCACGACCTGATCCTTGGCAACATTCTGGGTTCCGGGATTTTCAACACCCTGGCCGTGGTGGGCCTTGCCGCGGCTATTGAGCCACTGTCCGTCGCCCCGGAAGTACTCTACCGCGACTGGACCCTGATGTTCGGGCTGACACTGGCCTTGCTGGTGATGGGCTTCGGCCTGACCGGCTGGCGCAAGCTGATATCAAGGGTAGATGGCGCCCTGTTGCTGCTGGTGTACGTTGGTTACACCGGTTATTTGTTCTCCACCATGGCAGCAAGCTGAACCACTTGCCGTCCGCGAGGCTGGCGCATCAGCCAGCCTCGCCATCCCCCAGTAACTCTTCCAGCCGCTGGCGCACTTCTTCCATGACCCCGGCCAGGTCTTCCTTGGACTTCCCTGCCGTATCGATGGGCGTTCCTACCCGAACATCGACTGGCTGCCCCAGGTTAATCTGCATGCTCCGGGCGGGCAGCACCCGGTGAATACCCCGGATGGCCACAGGAACAATCACCGCTTCGGTGTCCAGCGCCAGGTGGAAACACCCCTTCTTGAAGGGCAGCAAGTTACCATCCGGTGACCGGGTACCTTCAGGCGCCGCCCACAGCACTATCCCGCTCTCCATCATCGCCCGTGCCCGATCCAGGTCACGCACGGCATTTTGCCGGTTGGAACGGTCTATGGACGGAAACTCGGCGGCCGCCATGGCCTGGCCTAACAAAGGGATCTTGAACAGCTCTTTCTTCGCGAGCATACGAATGGAGCCGGGCAGCGAAACAAAGCTGACCGGAATATCGTAGTGACTGGCATGGGTGCTCATGATGATATACCGCCGGCCGTCGTTGAAGTCCGGAACCTCCCCGCGAACGGTCAGGCTGGTTCGTACCAGTTTCAGCAACGCGGCAGACCACTCCCGGCAGTACTTGTCGACAATCCGACGGTCCAGTTTGCCGAACAACGCCCGTAACAACACCAGTAACGAATAAAGCGCCGTCAGCCCCACAGACCCCAGCACCACAGCCGCGCGCCGCAGCAGGGTTGCCGATTCAGTTAACGGGCTCAAGTTCAGTCGTTTCATGCTGAATGCTCTGTCTCCCGGAACACCAGAGACACCGAATTCAGGCAATACCGCTGACCGGTGGGTGGCGGACCATCGGGGAACACATGGCCCTGGTGGCTGTCGCAGCGGGCACAGCGGATCTCGGTTCGCACCATGCCAAAGCTGGTGTCCTCAATGTAGCGGATATGCTCCGGGTCAAACGGCTGGAAGAAGCTCGGCCAGCCTGTGCCGGAATCAAACTTGGCATCGGAGCTGAACAACGGCAGGTCACACAGCCGACAGTGGTATACCCCGGTCTTCTTGTTGTCCAGCAGGGTACCGCAGAACGGGTGCTCGGTGCCGTGGTCCAGCAACACCCGTCGCTCTTCCGCGCTCAGTGCGCTGGCCTTGTCTTCAATGTCCGCTTCGCTCAGCGGGGTCAGGTCATAGCCTGATGCCGATACACTCATTGCATTCTCCTCAGGCCAGGTCCTGGTCGTCCTGGCTGAATTCGGGTTTCAGTCGGTCCGGCCATGCGCTGGCCAGCTTTTCCATCTTCGGGGCGGCTACGGCCATGATATAGGGCTGGTACGGATTACGGGCCGCAAAGTTCTGGTGGTGCGCCTCGGCCGGGTAAAACGCCGTCAGCGGCTCCAGGGTGGTAACCACCGGTGCCGGGTAAACGCCGGACTCATCCAGTTGCCGGATGTAGGCCTGCACCAGCTGCTTCTGGGCATCGGTTTCATAGAATACGGCAGACCGATACTGGCTGCCGATGTCGTTGCCCTGCCGGTTCAGCTGGGTCGGGTCGTGGGCCACCGAGAAAAACACCCGCAGCAGTTCGCCGAAACCGACCTTTTCCGGGTTGTAGTGCACATCTACCACTTCAGCATGGCCGGTGCTGCCGGAACAGACCGCCTCATAATTCGCCGTGTCAGCCGAACCGCCGGCATAGCCGGATTCAACCCGGGTAACTCCGTCGATAGCCAGGAACACCGCTTCCACGCACCAGAAGCAACCACCGGCCAGCACCACATGGGCTTCGCTGCCGGCTTCAGGCAGTTCCTGTTCCGGGGTCGGGAACCGGCTGCGCGGCACATTCAGGCCCGGAATATTGCAGCTTTCGGTCATAGTTTGTCTCCAGTTTCTGGTTGCACAGGTTATACCCGTGTATACGACCACCGATGATAAACAGACACAACCGCAACATGAAATTATGTCAGGGCGGTTGCACATGCCCTGTCAGCCACCATAATGAAAACAGGGGCCAGAGATAAGGCCCCGCTCGGCATCAGGGAACCAGCATGACAGCAAAAGTCCGCGAACCGGAAGATCAGGACGAGCTTCTCCATTACCGCCTAAGCCTTCGGCTGGGGCCGGTACACGCCCGCCAGCGCCTGGGCATAGAGCAGGAATCCGAAGCCCTGGTTCTGGGCCGCGACAAGCGATCATTTCACCTGGAAAACCTCGCCAATGCGCCGGGTTTCATCCGTTTTTGCCTGCAGGCGGTCGGTCTGTTTAACCGGGCCCAGAGCAACAGCCGCAAACTGCGAACCGCCCACAACAGCTTCGTGCTGCCAGACCTGCCCGAGGCCTTTGAAGGTTTCAGGATACTGCACCTGACCGACCTGCACGTGGACATGGACGAGCAGAACCTGCAAGCCGTCATCCGCCAGATTGAACCGCTGGACTACGATCTGTGCGTACTGACCGGCGATTATCGCCAGCGCACCTGGGGCCCGGTAGATGCCGCCCTGGCGGGCATGGAAAAGCTCCGGGAGGCGATCCGGGGAGACACCTACGCGGTGCTGGGCAACCACGACAGCGTGCGCATGGTTCCGGCACTGGAAGACATGGGCTACCGGTTGCTGATGAATGAAATGGTGCCACTGGAACGGGAACAGGCCAGGATTTACCTGGCCGGAGTAGACGACGCCCATTACTACAAAGTGCACAACCTGCACCGGGCCGGCGACGACATTCCCGCAGGCGGTATCAGCCTGCTGCTCAGCCACACGCCTGAAATCTGGCGCGAAGCGGCCCACGCGGGCTATGACATGTTTTTATGCGGCCACACCCACGGGGGGCAGATCTGCCTGCCCGGCGGCATTCCGGTCACCCTCGACTCCGACTGTCCCCGCAGGCTCGGCAAGGGCTCCTGGCAGGTGAACGGTATGCAGGGGTATACCTCGCCGGGGGCGGGAACCTCGGTGCTGAATGTGCGGCTGAACTGCCCGCCGGAAGTGACACTGCATACCCTCACCCGGGGCCCGGCCTGAGGCCCTCAGTGAGGCTGCTTGCGGATACCCAGCCGGAACAGCAGCGGCGACACCACCACGTTGGCAATGGCAAACAGCACAGCCACCGAAACCGCCTGCCATAACGCCAGCGGCAACCAGTACCAGGCCATCAGCATGGGCAACAGGGCTTCCGGCAGCTGATCCAGCCACAGGGCGCGGGAACTGGACACGAGCCCTGCGCGGCGCTTGATAAAACTGCTGAGCAAATCCCCCAGCAACGCCAGCAAGCCGAACAGCGCCCCGAAAATCCAGCCCAGCCCCAGCCAGGCCGCGAATAACAGACAGGACAGCACACCGGAGGCCAGCCCGCGCCAGGTTTTGCTGTGGCCAAACACCGGCCGGCCGTCACGCCATAGCCGGTCACCATCTACCGGCCAGTCCCAGCGATTGTGCAACAGCCGGGCCACCACCACCGGAGATCCATTGGCCAGAACCAGCATGACAAACAACTCCAGCGACAACAGCACGGGTTACCTCCGGCGGGACTGGCTCAGGCGAGCCCTCCACGGGTCAGCTTGAGCGGATCCATCAGCTCTTCCAAACGCTGACGGCTCAAGCCACTGCGTTCTTCCGCCACATCAATCACCGGCCGGCCTGTGCGGTAGGCTTCCTTGGCAATGTCCGCCGCCAGGGCATAGCCGATCTCCGGGTTCAGGGCCGTCACCAGCACCGGGTTGCGCCCCACACCGGCATTCAGGTTATCGGCATTGACCGCAAAGCCCTGAATGGCCTTGTCGGCCAGCATGGTTGTGGCATTGGCCAGCAAGCCGACCATATCCAGCAGGTTGGCGCCCACCAGCGGCAGCATCACGTTCAGCTGGAAATTGCCGGACTGGCCCGCCATGGCCACGGCGTTATCCAGCCCCATTACCTGGGCTCCAACCATGGCCACCGACTCCGGAATAACCGGGTTCACCTTGCCGGGCATGATGCTGCTGCCCGGCTGCAGCGCCGGCAAGCTGATCTCTGATAGGCCATGTATGGGGCCGCTGTTCATCCAGCGCAGATCGTTGGCGATCTTGGTCAGCACCACCGCAAGCCCTCTGAGCTGGGCCGACAGCGCCACCGGCGCATCCACCGCACTCTGGGCTACGAACTTGTGGTTGAGGGATCGAAAACTGTAGCCACTGTTTATCTTGAGGAACTTGATGAACTGCCCGGCAAACTCGGAAGCGGCATTCACCCCGGTGCCGACCGCCGTGCCCCCCTGGGGCAGGTCTGCCAGCTCGTCCATCGCCGCTTCAAGCCGCTTTTCAACTGCTGCCAGCTGTTCCCGCCAGGTTTTCAGTTCCTGGCCGAGGGTAACGGGCATGGCATCCATCAGGTGGGTTCTGCCGGTTTTCACCTGCCCTGCCAGCTCACCCTCGCGCTGGTAAATCACCCCGCGAAGGTGCGAGATGGCTGGCAACAACTTGTTCTTTACCGCCAGCACCGAGCTGATGTGAATGGCCGTGGGGATCACATCGTTCGAGCTCTGGCTCATGTTCACGTGATCATTGGGATGCACATCCACGCCCTGCTGGCGGGCGATGGCGGCTACCACTTCGTTCACGTTCATATTGGTACTGGTGCCGGACCCGGTCTGGTAGCGGTCAACCGGAAACTGGTCAGCAAACTCGCCCATGCTCAGCCGACCGCAGGCCTGCACAATGGCATCCCGACAGGGCGCATCCAGCAAGCCCAGGGAAGCATTAGCCTGGGCGGCAGACCACTTCACCAGTACCACCGCCTTGATGAAATCGGCCGGCATGGGCTGGCCGCTGACCGGAAAGTTGTCGATGGCCCTTTGGGTCTGGGCGCCCCAGAGGGCCTCTGCGGGTACTGCCACTTCGCCCAGACTGTCCTGTTCGGTTCTGTAGTCGGTCACCGGTTTCTCCTGTAGGTATTCCGTTTGCTCCTGCAACGGTAACTCAAATATTGTCGCCTGTCAGACAGTACCCGTTGCGAGAAGGCTGGTTAGCAGAGCCCGTAACCGGTTGGGTTTGACAGGTTTATTCAGTGCGGGAAGATACTGGGCCCTAAGCAACGAGCGGGCTTCGTCACTCCGGTCTGCAGTTATCACTGCGGCAGGGATATCGGCTTTCAGATACTTGCGAACCCCGTAAATTGCATCGAATCCGGTCAAATCATGATCAAGGTGGTAATCGACCAGAAGTGCGTCAGGGCGACCACCATCCTGTGCAAGCCGTTCCAACGCCTGAACCCGGCTGGTGGCCGTCATTACCCTGCATCCCCAGCGTTCCAGCAGCGCCTGCATGCTCTCGAGGACCGCAGGCTCATTGTCTATAACAAGCACAGACACTCCGTCAAAACCATTACCGGGAGGCTCCGGTATGACCGGCCGAAACCAGGCCTGCAGGCTAGGAGCTGAAGCGAGGGGAAGTGTCAGGGTGAAGCGCGAACCGGTATCTGGCCTCGATGCCACATCAATGCGGTAGTCCAGGACCCTTACCATACGTTCCACAATGGCAAGCCCAAGCCCTACACCCTGCCGGCCACCGGAACCGTGAGGAACGATCTGGTGAAACTCTCTGAAAACATCCCGCAGCTTGGCCGGTTCTATTCCGACGCCGGTATCCCATACCTCTACCTTCAGGGTATCTGCACGGCGGCGCAGGGCCAACAGCACGCCGCCCGTCCGGGTGTATCGGAACGCATTGCTGAGAAGATTCCGGATGATTCGGGTCAACATACGCTGGTCAGTCTGTACCATGGCAGGTAATGAACGCACCCGAAAATCCAGTCCGGCGTTCTCGGCAACGGCTTCAAACTCGGCCCCGAGCCCTCTCACCAGCGCATCCATATCGGTATACACCAAGTCCGGCTTCATGGCTTGCTGGTCAAGCTTTGAAATGTCCAGCAGATCTGCCAGCAGATCCTCCGCCCCTTCCAGCGCACGGTGAACCTGTTCCACCATCCGCCCTTCTTTATCAGGCAAATGGCTGTCCTGCAGGGCCGAAATCATCAGCCGAGCTGCATTCAGCGGCTGTAACAGGTCATGGCTGGCTGCGGCAAGATACTTGTCTTTGCTGCGATTGGCGTTCTGAAGCTCTTCGGTGCGCTCTTCAACCCTGCGCTCAAGTTCCGCATTCAACTGTTCAAGCTTCTGCCGAGCCTGCACGCGGTCGGTAATGTCGGCAACAAAGGCTTCAACTACCTCCGGCCCCAGATCCGGCCGGCGCAGCAAGGTAACCGCCACATGCACGGGAGTCTGGTCTGAGCGCTGGAACCGGGTTTCACGGGCATTCAAACTTCCTTCATCGAGCAAGGCCTGGCGAATTGCATCAAACTCTGAGGAGCTGCAAAACAGCTGTTCCCGAAGCCGGATTACCCGGGCCCTGAGCTGCTCTGGGCTGTCATAGCCGCAGATACGAGCCATGGCCGGGTTGCACGCCACAAAACCACCTCTGAGGTCGGCCTGGAAAATCCCATGCAGCGCGTTTTCAAACAGCCACTTGTAACGGTTACGCTCCTGTTCCAGCTCTTCTATCCGATCCTGCAGCGCCGGGTAATAGTTCTTACGTACAGACTGACTACCCAGCCCAAGCAGGTCGCCAATACCATACCCGTTTTCGCCGGGGTCAGAGGGCTTCTTCATAAACCACCTGAACGTCCCGCAGAGAAGATTTTCGGGGGTTGGTCAGAATGCACGGGTCCTTCAGGGCATAACCAGACAGGTAGGGGATGTCTGAGCTGGTTACGCCCAATTCCTTTAGCCTGGCCTCCAGTCCCACTTTCCGCTTGAGTAGGACAATCCTCTCCATCAAGCGTTTTTTCACGTGGGCATTACTCATTCCACGGGTATCAATATCCATAGCCTCTGCAACACGGCGGAAACGATCCTCAGTCGACGGGAAGTTGTAGGCCACCACATGCTCCAGCAACAAGGCATTGCAAAGGCCATGGGGCAAATCCAGGAAGCCGCCCAGGCTGTGGGACATGGCATGCACAGCCCCGAGAATGGCGTTCGAGAAAGCCAGCCCGGCCTGCATCGAAGCCAGCATAATCTGTTCCCGCAACACCGGGTCTGCCGGATTGGCCACCAAAGGCTCCAGGTTACGGTTAATCAGCCGGATGGCCTCCAGGGCGTGGGTATCGGTGAGCGGCCCGCTGCCGGTGGATACAAAGGCCTCGATAGCGTGCACCAGGGCATCGACACCGGTGCAGGCGGTAAGATAGGCCCCCATGGTTTCAGTGACTTCCGGGTCAATCAACGAAACATCAGGTACCACCGCCTTGCTGATAATAGAAAATTTGAAGCGCCGGCCAGGGTCAGAAATGATCGCAAACTGTGAAACGTCTGCCGATGTGCCCGCAGTGGTGGGAATCAGAATCATCGGTGGAGGGGGATTGGTAATGGTGTCCACCCCTTCAAATTCCAGAATATGCCGGCCGTGAGTGGCCACAATGCCGATGCCCTTGGCACAGTCCATCGGACTGCCGCCACCAATAGCCACAATGACATCGCACTCGCTGGACCGGTACAGCTCGGCGCCGGCCATAACTTCGTCAACCTTGGGGTTAGGAGAAATATCCGTGAAGGTGGTGCAGCGCAGGCCTGCATCCAGCAGCAGTGTTTCAATCTCTCCTACCCAGCCAGCTTCCGACACACCGGGGTCCGACACAAGAAAGACATGGCGGGCACCGAAGTTACTGGCGAAGTTAGCCACAGAACGACGGGAACCGGCGCCGAAAACAATTTCCGGCGAGACAAACTTACGCAGTGCAGATATGTCGTAGCTCATAAGGCGTCTGATGCAACCAGCTTGTTGTTATAGGAATTGCTGACATACTAACTCATGTTTCGAAGTGCTTCATTGAGCATTTGGTTTAGAGTAGAAACACCAAAGCCGGTCAAGCATCTGCGCCTGGTTACCTGAACACCGGAAGCCATGGGCTTCATGCTCAAACCATACCAGCTGCGCCGGCTTCCCGACCTTTCGCATGGCGTTTACCATGCTCCGGGTTTGTTCCGGCACCACAACAGGATCCTGCCCGCCCTGAAAGAAGATGGCCGGGCATGAAATGCGCTCAGCCATCCGCTGGGGCGTTTTCTGCCGCCAATACACGCCACCCTCTCCCGCCGGCCCCAGCAGCCAGTCCAGATAGCCGGATTCAAACCGGTGGGTAGATTCCCGCAACCGCAACGGATCGGTTACCCCGTAAAGGCTGGCCAGGCCGCTGAGCCTGCTCCCGGGCGCCATGGCAGCCATCAACGCAGTATAACCACCGGAGCTGCGCCCCTGAATAAACAAGCGCTGCGGATCTGCCCGCCCCCGGTCAACCAGGTAATCCGCCATCCGGAACATGTCCGCCACGTCTGCCAGGCCCCACTGGCCAGCAAGGGCCTGGCGAAAAGCCCGGCCAAATCCGGTGCTGCCGGTGTAGTTCACTTCGGCTACCGCAAAGCCTCGCTGGCACCAGTACTGAATCTGTGGATTGAAAATGGCATAGGCTGCAGAGGTGGGCCCACCATGGGCGATCAGGATCAAAGGTGGTTTGCCCCCGTTTCGGTTCAGGGACGCGCCGGAGGGTGGATAGAAAAAGCCCTGCAATGCATACCGGCTGTCCTGGCCAGCGGGCACCACGATGCTTTCCGGCGACACAGGGACTCTCTCTGTCCATGGCCGCTGGCCGCCAAACAAAACCTCGAAATGCCCGGTTGCCGGACAAATCCGCAGTATGCTGTCGGTACGGTCCGGACTGCGGGCAATGCACAGAAGGTCGTTTTCCAGCCTTGCCAATGAACGAAAATCACTGAACCTTTCGGCAACCCGTTGCTGGCCACCCTCACGCTCAAGCCAGAGCTCAGCAATTCCGTTCCGGTACCGAACCCTGGCCCAGCCTGACGGTAGCCGGCAGGCATGGCGCTCACCCAGCTGCCAGGGAGCATTGGCATGGTCTGCTTCCGCCGTACTACCAGGCTGCCACAAAAACTGCCCGTTTGCCTGCCCGATACAAAACGGCTGCCACCACCCCCGGTGATCAGAGATCACCCAAAGCTGATTACCCGCATACTGAGGTTGCTGGACAGACCCGCCACCGGGAGGTGCTGCGCTGACAACGCGGGGCAGGTCGCCATGGCCCCCAACAACGGCGGTGCACAGAAAGGACTGATCCCAGGGCATATCTGGCAGCATCCAGCTGACCCAGGCCAGCTCACGGCCATCGCAGGAAACCGTCGGCGCACCGTAGAAGTCAAAATGGTCATGCAGCACCGATAACCTTCCATCGGGATCGATCGCCACCAATGCCTGCCGGCCGTGGCACTCACGAACAGCGAGCCAGCGGTTGCGCAGTGAATCTGCCACCACTCCACCCCAGACAGCTCCTCGAGTGCCCACAAGCTTGCGTCTATGGCCGTTATCGAGATCCATAACCCAGAGATGCTGGTCCTCGGATATCCAGCATACGACGCCGTCCATCACCGCATAGGCGCCACCGCCATAGCTATTCAGGCGGCTGCGAACACTACCTCCGGTATCGAGCCTTCGGCTACCTTGCCGGCTATAACACCAGAGCGCCGTGCCACCGGCTTCAGGCTCGGAGGCCAGCCAGAACACAGAACCTCCAGACACCTGAAGTTCCGCGCACTGCTGAAGTGCCCGGCAGGCTTCCTGGGCGGACAACGGTTCAGCTTCGGCAGAACACACGGGAATTGCGGGCATTTCGGTAGGTGAGATCTTCCAGCCCTGCAGTGGCATGGTCGGCCGCGGTGCGGGCGGCCAGGATCCGGTCATGTTGAGGCGACTTGGCGCAAACCGGGTCAGCATTATCCGCGTTGCCGGTGAGCAGGTAAGCCTGGCAGCGGCAGCCACCAAAATCCTTGTCTTTCTCGTCACAGGAACGGCAGGGCTCGGGCATCCAGCCGTCACCACGGTAGTGGTTAAACCCCGGGCTTCGGTACCAGATATCTTCCAGCGAGGCCTGCGTTACATTCGGAAACTCAATGGGCAGCAAACGGGCGCTATGGCAGGGCAAGGCGGTACCGTCCGGAGCCACCGTGAGAAACAGGCTACCCCAGCCGTTCATGCAGGCTTTGGGGCGCTCCTCATAATAATCCGGCGTCACGAAGATCACTTTCATGGGGTGGTCCCGCTCGACCAACTCTGCCCGGTAACGGTTTACCCGGGTTTCTGCTTCCGCCAGCTGAGCCCGGGATGGCATCAACCCCTCCCGGTTAGCAAAAGCCCAGCCGTAATACTGGCAAGTGGCAAGTTCTACATAGTCTGCCCCGAGGTTCTCGCACAGGGCCAGAATATCCGTCATCTGGTGGATATTGTGCCGGTGGATCACAAAGTTCAGCACCATCGGATAACCGGCTTCCTTGACGGCACGGGCCATGGCCAGCTTCTGTTGGAAGGCTTTACGGGAACCTGCTACTGCGTTGTTCAGTTCCGGGTCGGAGGCCTGGAAGCTGACCTGGATATGATCCAGCCCGGCATCGGCGAACGCCTTCACCTTGGTTTCGGTCAATCCGAGGCCAGAAGTGATCAGGTTAGTGTAGTAACCAAGCTCCCGGGCGCCGCCAATAAGCTCCGGCAAATCCTGGCGAACCAGCGGCTCACCGCCGGAAAAACCGAGCTGGGCCGCCCCCAGGGCACGCCCTTGCTGCAAGACATCCAGCCACTGCTGGGTGGAGAGTTCCTGCTCCTGACTGGCATAATCCAGTGGGTTTGAGCAATAGGGACATTGCAGCGGGCAACGGTAGGTCAGTTCCGCCAGCAGCCACAGGGGCGGGCCGATCTTATGGTCAGTATGGGAAGTTGTCATAGCCACTCGATCCAGTGTTGGCGGCTCGCCTCATCCAGGAAGGCGAAGACGTCGTCCGACAAAGCCCCCGCATCGGGGAACCGTGCTTCCAGCGCAGCCACAATATCGGCCCGGGATTTCACACCATCCACCTCGGCCAGAATCGCACCGGCACTGTCATTGAGCTTGACCATGCCTTCCGGATACAACAACACATGGCTCTGCTGGGCAGGCTCCCACTGGAACCGGAAGCCACGGCGCAATCTTGGAATGGTTTCCATGGCACTCTCCTTACAAGCCCCGGTGCCAGACCTGCTCACCGGTGACTGTGTGGTACGGGGGCGTATTGTGTACATAGGCCATCGACATGGCATCCAGCATGGTCCACAGAATATCCAGTTTGAATTGCAGGATTTCCAGGGCCCGGTGTTGCTGCGTCTCGGTAACAAAATGATCAAGGGTAATCGAGAGCCCGTGTTCCACGTCACGACGAGCTTCCGACAGGCGTTTGCGGAAGTAGCGATATCCATCCGCCTCAATCCACGGGTAGTGATCCGGCCAGCTGTCCAGCCGGGACTGGTGGATCTCCGGCGCAAACAGTTCGGTCAGTGACGAACACGCGGCCTCCTGCCAGCTGGCACGGCGGGCAAAGTTGAGATAGGCATCCACCGCAAACCGCACGCCCGGCAGCACATGGCGCTGGTCAACGACTTCCTCACGGCTGAGGCCTACGGCTTCCGCCAGCAACAACCAGGCCTCGATGCCGCCGGCGTCATCACTATGGCCATCATGGTCCAGAATCCGCTGCAACCACAGCCGGCGCACCGAGGCATCCGGGCAGTTCGCCATAATGGCGGCGTCTTTCTGGGGAATCTTAATCTGGTAGTAATAACGATTGGCGACCCAGCCACGGATTTGTTCTGGCGAGCAATCACCACCGTACATGGCCCGGTGAAAGGGATGATGGATGTGGTAGTAAGCCCCTTTTGCCCGCAACGCCTGCTCAAAGTCTGTGCGGTTTAGCGGAGTATTGGCTCTGGCGTTCATGGCAACCTCACAGATCAATGTGCATACCATCCCAGGACACTTCGATACCGTGGGCAGCCAGATAGGCACGCTCGGGTGAGTCTTCGTCCAGGATCGGATTGGTATTGTTGATGTGAATAAGTATCTTGCGGCTGGCTGGCAGACTGTCGAGCAGCTCGATCATACCGCCTTCGCCGGCCTGGGCCAGGTGTCCCATTTGCTGGCCGGTACGGGTTCCCACCTCCTGCCGGATCATTTCATCGTCGTGCCACACGGTGCCATCTACGAGCAAAACATCCGCCCGCTGCATCCAGGCCCGGATACGCTCATCCGGCTGGCCAAGGCCCGGAGCGTACAACAGGGACTGGTTGCGCACCCGGTCTCGGATGAACAGCCCGATGTTGTCCCCCGGATGCGGATTATCACGCCTTGGTGAGTAAGGCGGCGCATTGCTGAGCAGTGGAATGGCCGTCAGTTCGATCGACGGAGCACATGGAATACTGAACGGTTGCTGTTCGGACGGGTTAATTTCGCACCAGTTCAACCCACCATTCCAGTGCTGGAGCATCTTGAACAAGGGAAAACCGCTGCTCAGGTCATCGCGCACCTGGGCTGTGCACCAGATGTCCAGTGGCAGCCCCTCGCGGAGGGATAGCAGGCCGGTGGTGTGGTCCACCTGGCTATCCATCAGAACAATGGCAGAGATACCGGTGTCCCGGAGTGCCCGGGCCGGCTGCATGGCGGGAAAGTCTGCCAGCTGTGCACGGATGTCCGGCGATGCGTTGAACAGAATCCAGTACTCGCCGTCTTCACTGATGGCAATGGATGACTGGGTACGGGCGCGGGCCTTGAGAGTGCCGTTGCGGAAACCGGAACAATTCCGGCAATTACAGTTCCACTGGGGAAAACCGCCGCCCGCCCCGGAACCCAGAATTCGAATCTGCATGGGAGACCTCCTGGGCAGAAATCAGACAGCCAGCACGGAGCTGGCTGTCTGTGCTCTCAGCGGTTGGCAAAGTACATGGTTACTTCGAAACCGATGCGAAGGTCTTCATAAGCTGGCTTGGTCCACATGATGTTCACCTCTTGTCATGATTATTAGTGCGTTGCATGTATCGGCACCCGTGCAAAAGCCAAGGGTACGGTTTCATGCTAATGACAGAGGTCGGGCAACCATATGGTACTTTGGAACTGTTTTCGCCCGCCTTAAAGTAGCAGCGCTTTGGCCCGGAGGTTCTATTGAGGCTATCCGGCAGGCTCCTAACATGTGACAGATACAATAATAATGTCAGGAGAAGTCTCATGGTCGGGCGCGTGTTGCTTATGATCCTGCTGGTGTTGTCTTCCCACAGCCACGCCACAGAGCCGCCGGAAGAAACCCGAGCCGTCATCCAGGACCTGTTCCCCTCCGCCACGGTGATTGAGGACAAACTGCCCGATTTTCCGGTATACCCGGTGTATCAACTACAGGAACTTCTAGGCTACGCCTACGTTTCCACCGATTTCGTGAAACTTCAGGGCTTCGCCGGTAAACCCATCACCATGATGATCGGGCTGGACACCAAAGGCCGGTTCACCGGAGTAAAAGTACTCCACCATCACGAGCCGGTCTTCCTCCATGGCCTTGGGGAAGGGCCGCTAACCGAGTTTGTCGACCAGTACGAAGGACGCTCCCTGACCGAGCAGATCATTGTCCAGGCCTCAAGCCGCTCTGCCCGTAACAACAGTGGCAATCAGGTGTATTTCGACGGCGTCAGCAAAGCGACTGTCTCAGTACTGATCATCAACGACAGCGTTCTGTCATCTGCCCTACAGGTGGCACGCAACAAACTGGAAGGCTTTTCCCAGGCAGCACCAACCAGAGCCCGGCAGGACTTCTATGAGCCACTGACCTGGCAGCAGATGCTGGATCGCGGTTACATCCACCAAGCCACACTGTCTGCCGAGGCGGTGGAGGCCGAACTCGGGCGCCCTCTGTCGGACTACCCGGTGGATCTTGAACCTGCATCCGGAGAACCCTTTTCAGAGGTTTACTACGCATACATGAACTCGCCCATGGTGGGCCGGAACCTACTGGGAGACCAGGCCTATAACGCCTTCAGGGAACGACTGGCCGATCAGGGCAAGGTGATGCTGGTGATGTCCCGCGGGGTATACCCTCATATCAGCCCGGACTTTGTACCCGGCAGCACTCCCAGCCGGATTGGCCTGAACCAGGGCCAGTTAGCCATCGAGATGCGCGACCTGAACTGGCTGGAGCCAGGACAAGCCATCGCTGCGCAGGGGGCGCCAGCAATGGATGCCATGAACCTGTTCCGGGTAGGCGGCAATGCCGGGTTCAACCCGGGTGCTGAGGCGGGTTTTCACCTCGACGTGTCGCTGCCGCGCAACCACCTGGTATCCGACAACGCCCGCTTCACCATGCCCGTCACCTTTGCCGGCGAGCTGTTTGAAACCGTGGAGCTGGAACCCGACCCGCAACAAGGCCGGGAGCCGGTCTGGGTAGGGCTGTGGAAAGAGCGCTGGTGGCAAATCAGTCTGCTGGTAACAAGCCTGGCCTTATTAACCGTGTTCTTTGCCCGCCAGAAAACCCTGACCCGTTACCCGAAACTGGTACACCGGTTTCGGTGGGGCTTTTTGTTCTTCACCCTGTTCTTTATTGGCTTCTATGCCCAGGGCCAGCTTTCCGTGGTGAACATCTACACGCTGTTTCTGGCGCTTTGGGACGGTTTTTCCCTGAACGTGTTCCTGCTGGATCCGATTATCTTCATTCTCTGGACGTACACCTTCGTCACTCTCTTTATCTGGGGGCGGGGGCTGTTCTGCGGCTGGCTGTGTCCGTTCGGGGCGCTACAGGAAATGCTGTCCTGGCTGGGCCAGAAGCTCGGGTTGCGCCAGGTCAGAGTCCCGGAACAGTGGCACCGCCGGCTGATATTACTGAAATACCCGATTCTGCTGATTCTGGTTGGCACCGCTTTCCATTCGTTAACGCTAGCGGAGCAGTTAGCGGAGGTTGAGCCATTCAAAACCAGCATCACCCTGTACTTTGTGCGTTACTGGCCGTTCGTGGTCTATGCCCTGGCCCTGCTGGCCATCGGCATGTTCATCCACAAGTTCTACTGCCGCTACCTGTGCCCGCTGGGTGCAGGGCTGGCGGTGCTGGGGCGCTTCCGTCTGTTCAGCTGGCTGGAACGGGTCAAACGCTGCGGGCAGCCCTGCCAGCACTGCAAGAACGAGTGTGGCATTAACGCCATTCGCAAGGATGGTCGGGTGGACTATGACGAGTGCATCCAGTGCCTGGAATGTGTGGTGATATTGCGTGACCAGAACCAGTGCGTGGATGCCATTGTTCGCAACAAACAACGGCAAAAACAGGCACGGATCCTGGCCACGGATGCGGTCGGGGCCTGATTCAGCCCGCCACGGGGATTACGATACGACCACGAATCTTGCCATCCATCAGCCGGCCAGCGGCGTCGATGGCATCATCAAAGGCCACTTCGGTGATCATGCTGTCCAGCAGTTCCGGAGACAGATCCTCGGCCAGGCGCTTCCAGGCATACACCCGGTCCGCTTTCGGGGCCATCACACTGTCGATGCCACACAGGGTCACGCCACGCAGGATGAACGGAGCCACGGTTGCCGGAAGATCCATGCCGGCTGCCAGGCCACACGCGGCCACTACCCCGTGATACTTCATGCCCGCACAAACATTGGCCAGTACCTGGCCGCCGGCCACATCCACAGCACCTGCCCAGGTTTCCCGGGCCAGCGGTTTGCCCGGCTCACTCAATTCGGCCCGGTCCAGAATCTGTTTGGCGCCCAGGGATTTCAGGTAAGCTTCCTCTTCCGGCCTGCCCGTTACCGCAGTCACCGAGTAGCCCAGCTTGGCCAGAATGGCCACCGCCACGCTGCCAACACCACCTGTAGCACCGGTTACCAGGATGTCGCCGGATTCTGGCTTAACGCCGTGTTTCTCCAGAGCGATGACACACAGCATGGCGGTGTAACCCGCGGTGCCGATGGCCATGGCCTGGCGGGCCGTGAACGGCGCCTGCAGCGGGATCAGCCAGTCACCCGAAAGCCGGGCTTTCTGGGCCAGGCCGCCCCAGTGTTTCTCACCCACTCCCCAGCCATTGAGCACCACTTCGTCTCCGGCCTTGAAGTCGGGGTTGGACGATTCAGTCACCACACCAGCAAGGTCAATACCCGGAACCATCGGATAGGTCTTGGCGATGGGCGCACGGCCGGTAATAGCCAGACCGTCCTTGTAGTTCAGGGTGCTGTACGCAACATCCACTGTCACATCGCCTTCCGGCAACCGTGCTTCATCAATGGATTTGAGAGAAACCTGCTGATCGCCCCGACTTCCTTCAATCAGAATACCTTTGAACATCTGCCCTCCAGAGATCAGTTATCGAGGAACACGCCAGATTTACGATGGCGAACCCCAGACACAAACAGTTTGTGGATCCATTCTCACTGTAGCGTATACCGTTTTAACAACAGAGAACAAAAAAAAGGCCCTGGGAGGGGCCTGAAGAGGTTGGTAGATCTATCCCGTGCTCCGGAGAGCAGCCCGGCAGGTGCCGGGCCCAACAAATGCACAGTCCCTGTGCTTTCACACGAAACGGGGCCCAGGCGGGCGGGCCCCAACTGCCGCTTGCAGATCAGAAGAACCCGAGAGGGTTGGTGTCGTAGCTGGTCAACATACACTTGGTCTGCTGATAGTGTTCCAGCGCCATCTTGTGGGTCTCGCGGCCGACACCGGACTTCTTGTAACCACCGAAGGCCGCGTGCGCCGGGTATGCGTGATAGCAGTTCATCCAGACCCGACCAGCCTGGATATTGCGGCCCATGCGGTACGCCAGGTTGGTGTCGCGGGTCCATACGCCGGCACCCAGACCAAACTCGGTGTCGTTGGCGATGGCCAGGGCTTCTTCCTCGGTTTTGAAGGTGGTGACACCCACCACCGGGCCAAAGATTTCTTCCTGGAACACCCGCATCTTGTTGTCGCCCTTGAACAGGGTCGGCTGGATGTAGAAACCGTTGTTGAACTCGCCTTCCAGATGCTCGCGGTCACCGCCGGTCAGCACAACCGCGCCTTCCTGACGACCAATTTCCATGTACGACATGATCTTGTCGAACTGCTCCTTGGATGCCTGGGCACCCACCTGAACGTCGGTATCCAGCGGGTTGCCACGCTTGATGGCCTTGGTGCGCTCAACCACTTTCTGCATGAACTCTTCGAACATGTCTTCCTGAACCAGCGCCCGTGACGGGCAGGTGCAGACTTCGCCCTGGTTGAAGAACGCCAGCACCAGGCCTTCCACGCACTTGTCGACAAACTCCGGCTCAGCCTTCATCACGTCGGAGAAGTAGATGTTCGGGGACTTGCCACCCAGCTCAACCGTCGACGGAATAATGTTTTCGGCTGCACACTTGAGGATGTGCGAGCCAACCGGGGTGGAGCCAGTGAAGGCGATCTTGGCAATACGCTTGCTGGTGGCCAGGGCCTGGCCGGCTTCGATGCCGTAGCCGTTGACAATGTTGAGCACGCCCGGCGGCAGCAAGTCGCCAATGATTTCCATCAGCACCAGGATGCTGGCCGGGGTCTGCTCGGCGGGTTTCAGCACGGTGCAGTTACCGGCGGCCAGGCATGGGCCCAGCTTCCAGGCCGCCATCAGCAGCGGGAAGTTCCAGGGGATAATCTGACCAACCACGCCCAGCGGTTCATGGAAATGATAAGCTACGGTGTTGTGGTCGATCTCACCCATGTGACCTTCCTGGGCACGCAGGCAGCCTGCGAAGTAACGGAAGTGGTCGGCCGCCAGCGGGATGTCGGCATTCAGGGTTTCACGAACGGCCTTGCCGTTGTCCCAGGTCTCCGCCACCGCCAGCTTTTCGAGATTGGCCTCGATACGATCAGCAATTTTAAGCAGGATGTTGGAACGCTCTGTAGGAGATGTTTTGCCCCAGGCCGGTGCGGCCTTGTGGGCGGCGTCCAGCGCCAGCTCGATGTCTTCAGCGCTGGAACGCGGAATTTCACAGAAAACCTCGCCGGTGACCGGCGTGATATTTTCGAAATACTGGCCTTTTACCGGCGCTACCCATTCACCGCCAATGTAGTTCTCGTAGCGGGATTTGAATGAAACAACGGAGCCTTCTTTACCGGGTTGTGCGTAGATCATGACGTTGACCTCTTTGTTGTGTTTGTCGCTTGGCAACGCGGCCTTTCGCGTTTACGTATTCAATGTAGTCGCCACACGCTGATTCGTGAATGATTCGTTGGAGGGGAACCACTGGTACCTTGGTAGTAGATGCCGGGGTGCCAGCAATCGCAAAGATAAAAAAAGGGCCACCCGCAGGCAGCCCGAAGAGACACTCAACTCAGCTTATTTAGCGGCAACACGATCCTTCGGCAGCTTGAACGTCCAGACGGTACCACCCTGGTTGAAGTCCTTGACCACCTTGGCCACTTCACCACCCCAGAGCGGAACCGCGCCGCCCCAGCCGGTTGAAACCGAGACATACTGCTCGCCGTCCATGGTCCAGGTCACCGGCGTGCCGACAACGCCGGAACCGGTGTTGAAGCGGTAGAGCTCTTCCCCGGTCTTGGCGTCAAACGCCTTCAGGTAACCTTCCGGAGTACCGGTGAATACCAGGTTGCCTGCGGTGGTCATCACGCCACCCCAGAGCGGGGCCGGGTTCTCATAGCGCCAGACTTCTTCACCGGTTTTCGGATCCATGGCCCTCAGCACGCCAATATACTCGTCGTTGGCCGGTTTGATGGTGAAGCCTGCCCCCAGGAATGCCGCGCCTTTCTTATAGGAAACTGGCTCGTTCCAGATATCCATGGACCATTCGTTGGACGGCACATAGAACAGACCGGTGTCCTGGCTAAAGGCCATCGGCATCCAGTTCTTGCCACCCAGGAAGGCTGGCTGGGCCACGACCGTCTCGCCCTTGTTACCGTCGAGGTCCGCCGGGTTACCGGGACGACCGCCGTCGGCAAAGATCGGACGACCAGTCTCCGGATCCAGGCCTTCGGCCCAGGTGATCTTGTCCACGAACGGGAAGCCACGAATGAAGTCGCCATTCTCCCGGTTCAGAACGTAGAAGAAACCGTTACGGTCGGCAGTCGCCGCCGCTTTGACGGTTTTGCCGTTCTCTTCGTAATCGAAGGAGATCAGCTCGTTGACGCCGTCATAATCCCAGCCATCGTTCGGGGTGGTCTGGAAGTGCCACTTGATGCTGCCATCGTCCGGGTCGATCGCCAGACGGGATGACGAGAACAGGTTATCGCCGGGGCGCAGATGCGAGTTCCAGGGCGCCGGGTTACCGGTACCGAAGAACAGGGAATCGGTATCCGGATCATAGGTGCCACCCAGCCAGGTTGCTGCACCGCCGTTCTTCCACATTTCGCCGGGCCAGGTTACCCCTGCCTTGCCGCCGGAAATGCCGTTCTCGACCTTCTTGCCATCCTTGTAGACGTAACCCATGTGGCCTTCGACAGTCGGCCGGGTCCAGACCAGATCGCCGGTGTTGGCGTCGTAGGCTTCAACCTTGCCGACAATACCGAATTCACCGCCGGAAACACCGGTAATAACCTTGCCCTTCACGACAATCGGAGCCGCAGTGATCGCATAGCCGGCCTGGTAATCGGCCACTTTCTTGATCCACATCGGCTTGCCGGTGTCCTTGTTCAGGGCAACCAGCTTGGCATCGAGGGTTCCGAAAATCACCTTGTCACCGTAGATGGCAGCGCCCCGGTTAACCACGTCACAGCAAGGCATGATGCCGTCCGGCAGGCGGGCATCGTACTGCCAGATTTCCTCGCCGGTTCTGGCATCAATTGCGTAAATGCGCGAGTAGGAGGCGGTCACATACATGACGCCATCCTTGATCAGCGGCTGGGATTCCTGGCCCCGCTGCTTCTCGCCGCCGAAGGAGAATGCCCAGGCCGGCTGCAGATACTGAATGTTGCCGGTGTTCAGGTCTTCCAGAATGCTGTAGCGCTGGCCCTGGGTGCCCATGCCATAGCTGACTATGTCTTCCGGGGTCTTGTGATCGTTGAGGATGTCTTCGTCGGTTACCGCATGGGCTCCGCAGGAAACTGCCAGGGCCAGGGCACTGGCCGCAATGCGAATCCCGAACTTGTTGGTTCTCATGGTTGCGCTCTCCAAGTCTCTTGTTTTCGATTTCTCGGTGAACCGGGAACTTTTCCCGCCTCTGGTACGATTCTTCGCATTGGCGGCAAAACCGACAATTGCCCCCCGGAACAGGTTTCCTCATCACTTGGTAGTACTACTTCCCAGAGTTCACCGCCCGAGGGGGCCTCAATGGACGGTCAGCGATCCCCTTCCGCCCGGGCAATGGCCTTCTCATCCAGAAAGTCCCGGTAGTAACCGGGCACGCTGTAGCGAAGATTCTGGCTGGCCATGAGCTCATTCATCTCTCCGGTTTTCACCAGTCTGTCGACGATGGCCTCCAGGGCATAACCCAGCTGCCGATGGGTATGCTTGATCGCCATGCCTACATCCCAGACCTGCTTGCCGATGCCCGGGAAGCCATTGCCAGCAGCCTTGAAGTCGCCGTTTTGAGGCTTGGCAAGTTCGTGATCTATCTCCGACCGCATACCCATGACCGCGCTGACCTCACCGTTACGCATTGCCTCGAATGCCTCGGCCACCTTATGGAAGTGGCGCACCTGTTCGCGCATACGGCCGCCAAACGCTGAAGTCAGATAAAAGTCGGGAAGGGTATCGATCTCGACGCCGATCGGGTTGTACTGGAACACCGCCACGGTTTCGACACTGTCAAGCTTTTCCGGGTTGTAGGCTATCTGCCAGGTTTCCTGCTGGTAAGGGCCGAACAGCACAACCTGCTCGTTGATGTATTCGCCGGTGGAATCCTGCATATAGGCGTAGGTCTTGTCGTAGGGCACCCGCAGCATCACATCGGAAAGCCGCTGTTTGGCCAGGTAGTGGCCTTTCCAGACGTTGTTGCGCAAGTCGTCTCCCAGGTTTTCATCCGGGATAATCCAGTGCACCTTGAACTCAACACCCATTTCCTCGGCAATCCGGCGGCCGAGTTCGATATCGATGCCTCGGGGCTCACCATCAACCTGGTAGGAATAAGGTGGAAAATTCTCATAGACGCCCACTTTCAGATAGCCGGACTCCAGAATGATGTCGTAGGTGCGATCTGCAGGCCGGTTGAGGAGTTCGTTTCCGTCGTTTACCTCCTGGGCAAGGACAACCTGGGCAAACAGCAGCAGGGCAAGCATTCGAGACAGTATTTTCATTGTTTTCTCCCACCTTTTCTCTCAACGACGAAGGGCCGGCACAGGGCCGACCCGAATTCAGGCGTTCGTTTTGCTAGAAGCCGTGCTCATCACTCTGGCTTGGGCAGGGATTCCACATAGGTGCGGATCGCCCACATGGCGTTCTGGTCCATGCTCTTTTTCCAGGACGGCATGCCCCGGTCGGTACCATTCATTACCCGCCCGATGTAGTACTCGTCATCCCATTCGGTCAGCTCGCGAAGATCCGGTGTCAGGCCGCCGGACATCGCCCGGATACCGTGGCAGGCGGCACAGTTACCAGCGTAGGCACTCTCGCCGACCTTGACCGCCTGGGCGTTGAACTCGCCGAATTCATTGCCTTCACGGAACGGATTCTCAATGCGGACGTCATCGCCCAGCTCCGGCAGATTGCCCGTGTCCACTTCCTGTGGTGTGACATTGCCGTGCGCAATAGCGAAACCGGCCAGGCCAAGCATGGCCGCGGCCATGATGGTTTTGAGTGAAAAGGACATTGCCATTGGTCTTACCTCTGTTATTGGATTCCCCGTGGTTGGCTGTTGGATTTGTCAGTTGCCAACTTGCTGATCTCCAGTCTAGGAATCCCCTTGTCCAATCCGAATGCCACTTTGGGGTTTTTGGCTTAGTTCCTTGGTAGTAGACGCTCAGAGCGAAGGCCAAAGCACGATATGCCGGCCTGAAAACCTGAAAACCTCCATTTTTCATGAAGAAGGAGCCTTTTCGGGAAGTTTTCCCGGTTTTTGAGGCCAACTTCCCGATTCCGGGATGGACTTTTCCGTCGCCACAGCGAATCGCCTGCGCCGATACTCGAAGCGTCGATGCCATGAGCAAGACGATGGTTACAACAAAAACCAAGGGGAAAGACTATGAACATCAGAACACGCAAACACCCGCTGCTTCGCGGGATCGGACTGGCCCTGGCTCTTGGGTCAGCAGCAGGACTGGCCGCCCAGGCCAGTGCCAAAGACGTTACCTGGGAAGATATCGCCAACGATGCCCAAACAACCGAGAACGTGCTGGGCTACGGCATTGGCCCCAAGGCCCAGCGGTACAGCCCGATGACCACGATCAACCGGGACAACGTCGAGCGTCTGGTTCCTGCCTGGTCATTCTCGTTCGGCGATGAGAAGCAACGGGGCCAGGAATCCCAGGCGCTGGTCCACGACGGCGTCATCTACGTGACCGGCTCCTACTCACGGCTGTGGGCCCTGGATGCAAAAACCGGGGAACGACTCTGGGAATACAACCACCGCCTTCCAGAAGGCATCCGTCCCTGCTGTGACGTGGTCAACCGGGGCGCAGCCATTTTTGGCGACAAGGTTTTCTTTGGCACCCTCGACGCCGGCATCGTTGCACTCAACAAGGACACCGGCGACATCGTATGGCGTGAAAAATTCGCCGACCACGAAGCTGGCTACACCATGACCGGTGCTCCGACTCTGGTGAAAGATCAGGAGACCGGCAAAGTCCTGCTGATTCACGGATCGTCCGGGGATGAATTCGGCGTGGTCGGCAAGCTGTTTGCCCGGGATCCGGATACCGGCAAGGAAGTCTGGATGCGCCCCTTCGTTGAAGGCCACTATGGCCGTCTGAACGGCGAGAAAAGCACGCCCACCGGGGATCCTCGCGCGCCCAGTTGGCCGGATGATCCCAACACCGAAACGGGCAAGGTTGAAGCCTGGAGTCATGGCGGCGGCGCCCCCTGGCAAAGCGCCAGCTTCGACGCGGAAACCAATACCATCATCATTGGTGCCGGTAACCCCGCGCCCTGGAACACCTGGAAACGCACATCGCCCGGCGGTGACCCTGCCGACTACGACAACCTGTACACCTCCGGCCAGGTGGGTGTAGACCCCACTACTGGCGAAGTGAAGTGGTTCTACCAGCACACGCCGAACGATGCCTGGGATTTCTCCGGCAACAACGAGCTGGTGCTGTTTGAATACGACGAGAACGGCGAAACCGTCAAAGCGACCGCCCATGCTGACCGCAACGGTTTCTTTTATGTGGTCGACCGTGAAAACGGTGAGTTCAAGAAAGGCTTTCCGTTCGTGGACAACATTACCTGGGCCGAGCGCATTGGTGAGGATGGCCGCCCTGTGGAGAGAAAAGGTCAGCGCCCGCCACCTGTAGCAGAGGGTGAAACCCGTGGCGAGGCCATTGAAGTCTCTCCACCTTTCCTCGGCGGCAAGAACTGGAACCCCATGGCTTACAGCCAGGACACCGGCCTGTTCTACGTGCCTGCCAACCACTGGAAAGAGGATTACTGGACAGAAGAGGTGACCTACAAGAAAGGCGCCGCCTATCTGGGCCAGGGCTTCCGGATCAAGCGCATGTATGACGACCACGTGGGCATCCTTCGCGCCATGAATCCGCTCACCGGCGAGATCGAATGGGAGCACAAGGAACGGTTACCACTGTGGGCCGGGGTGCTGGCCACCAAGGGCGGACTGGTGTTCACCGGCACCGGCGACGGCTTCCTGAAAGCCTTCGATGCTGAAACCGGGGAGGAACTCTGGAAGTTCCAGACAGGCTCCGGAATCATCTCGTCTCCCATCACCTGGGAAATGGACGGCGAGCAGTACATCGGGGTTGCCTCCGGCTATGGCGGCGCGGTTCCTCTCTGGGGCGGCGACATGGCCGAGCTGACCAAGCCTGTCTCCCAGGGCGGGTCATTCTGGGTCTTCAAGATGCCTTCCTGGGCGCAGGCCTCCCGCTAACTGTCCTCCGGACTGGGTCTGGCAATTTGCCAGGCCCCCTTTTTTCCGGCCAAGATTCAGGAGTGAAATCATGAGACCTCTGGCTACCGCCTCACTTTTAGTGTTCATGGCACCGGCACTGGCCGGCGATTATATGGCCGACCTGGATAACGTCCCTGTTATCAACGGCTGCAAGCTGGAACGGAAGACCAGCTGTGCCGGCGCTGACCTGCAGGGAGTGGATCTGTCGAATATGGATCTGCGCTCTGCCAACTTCCGGGGAGCCAATCTGTCTGGCGCCAACCTGAGCCATACCAGCCTGCGAGGTGCCAACCTTGATGGCGCAAACCTGGAGGGCGTCACCGGATACCGCCTCCAGGTCTACCGGGCCAGTATGCGCGGCGCGTCGCTGAAGAATGCTCAATTACAGGGGATGCAGGGCGAGTATCTGTTCGCCCAGGGTGCGGACTTCAGCGGGGCAGATCTGACCGGCGCCAACTTCGACTTCTCGCGTTTTTCCGGTGCCACCCTGGTTAACGCCATCATGCCCTTTAGCAGCTTCGAGATTTCCTGGCTACCGAAGGCGAATCTGGAGGGGGCTAACCTCAGGGGCGCAAACCTTCAGGAGGCCAAGCTGGGGCTGGCCAACCTGGCTGATGCGGACCTGACCGGAACCCGAATCCACTATGCAACCTTTGAGGGCACCTATATGGAGGGCTGTACGGCCTGCCCCTTTGACTGGTAACCCCGGGGCGGGCTCAGACCCGCCTCGCTTCCTCCAGCTGACCATAACGAATCAGACCGGCATCCACCGCCAGATGAATCAGCTCCACGGATGACGACACCTGAAGCTTGTTTTTCAGGCCGGCCAGGTGGTTGGAAACCGTTTTACTGCTGACACACAACCGTTCGGCGATTCCGCCGACACTCTCGCCCCTGGCGTACATCAGCAATACCTCCATCTCCCGCTGGGTCATATCCCTGAGCCGATGATCCACAGGCCGCTCCTGGTTCATGGCCAACCGGGTGGCAATCGGGTGCTCAATGTAAGGCTGGCCTGCAGCGACCCGCTTCACGGCTTCTGCAAGCTCCTCGGGGGCGCAGCTCTTGGATACAAATCCTAGACCACCAACATCCAGGGCCTGCCTAACCATCGGTAGCTCATCGTGCATGGTAAAAAACAGGATAGCCGCCCCACGCCAGCGCTGGCGCAGCCGACGCCCGACTTCCAGACCGGAGATGTCGGGGAGGCCCATATCGAGCAGCACCACGTCCGGTTGCAACTCGCCATACCGGGCAACCGCGTCCTGACCGTTGTCGACTTCGGTAATGGCCACCGCCGGCAGCATCGAGCGCAGCAGATTGGCGATGCCCTGGCGGACTACCTGGTGGTCATCCACAATCATCAGTTTCACAGCACACCTCCGGTATTCGGGCTGAGCGGCACAGCAAGCCGAATGCGAGTTCCCTCGCCCATACGGCTCAGAAACCTGACCTCACCACCCAGGCAGCGGGCCCGCTCACACATGGAACGTACGCCGAGACCCGCATTGCCGGGCAGCTGATCATTGCCGACACCGTCATCACGCACCTCAATGCTCAGCTCGTTGTCTTTGCGGGCAACGGCCAGCGTTGCGCAGGACGCGTTGGCATGTCGGGAGACATTGTTCAGGGCTTCCTGCAGGAATCGGTAAAGGTGGGTCTGCTGCTCACCGGTAAATTCCGGCAGGCGCTCATCCATGGCCAGTCGACACTCCAGACCGCTGAGCTGTTGCCATTGCTCAGTCAGATGCCGGATTGCACTGCCCAGGCCCAGTTGTTCCATCACCAGTGGGTGCAAATCCTGCAACAGGTGCCGGAAATGCTTCTGGATAGTCTCGCAGTGCTCCGCCAGATCCCTGGCCTGCTGTTTTTGCCGGTCACTCAGTTCCGGATCATAGAGCAGGCTGCGTGCCTGGGCGCGAATGCCGGTCAGGTACTGGCCGAGGTCGTCGTGCAGCACCCGGGCGATGTGTTCCCGTTCCCGGTCCTGCAACTGCAGCAGTTCATTAAGCAGACGACTGACAGTCTGCTGCTCCGACTCCAGCGCCCCGGCCATGGAATTGAACCGGCAAACCAGCGCGTCCAGTTCCTGCTCGCCCTGACGTGGCAGCCTGGAGGTCAGCTGACCTGCGGATACCGCGCCCATGGCCTCGGCCAGACTGGCAAGTGTGCGTATGCCGCGCCGGACCATCACGTACAGAGCCAGAAAACACAGGCACATACCGATTGCGTAGGCACCCGAAATCAGCAGGAACCCTTCCCAGATTTCCTCAACTTCGTCAGCGGGATCAACCTGCCAACCATTGACCACCGGCCGGGAAGATTCTCTGGTAACCATCGCCACGAACCAGGCGGGCACTTCGCCGCCGGTCCCGGATTCCATTTCAGCCGCCGGGGTCAGGTGACGCATGCTACTGACGACAGATTCCGGAAGATCAGCGGGGCTTCCCAGACTCTGTGCCAGGCCGGCCACACCGTCGAGCTCGCGCTGGACATCATGCCGGGCCTTCTGGGTGTAGAGCAGCGCGCCAAGCAGGTAGACCAGGAGGAAAACCGCCAGCATCAAGAGGGAAATCTTCCGGTATACGGTCATTGTTTTTATCCGTTGCGGGTAAACAGTCTTTCTATCTCCATGCTAAAGCCGCCAGTTTTCACCGGAATAGTTCTTTAGTACCGCCACTTTCCTACTTTCTGAATATTTCCGGGACTTTTTCCCTTCTCTAAGCTGGAAGCACAACAACAAACCGGAGAATCCCATGTCTTTTCTGTCCCGGACAGCGGCCACTTCACTGATCACACTGGCGGCGGCAAGCCCACTTCAGGCTGAGAACCTCGATGTGCGGATTGGTTATCTGCAGTGGGTTCCGGATCAGGGACCGGTGCTTTCCAATGTCATTCCGGAACCTGAGGACGCGGGCCTGCGAGGCGCCGAACTGGCCATCAACGACAACAGCACCACCGGCAAGTTTCTGGGCCAGACCTACTCACTCCAGAGTGAGGTTGCCGATTCGGAAGAAGGCGCCATCGCAGCCTTTGATGCCATGCGCGAGAATGGTTTCGACCTGTTTGTGGTGAATGCGCCTGCCTCGACCCTGAAAGCCCTCACCGAAAAGGCCGGGGACAACACCCTGATCTTCAACGCTGGCGCCAAGGACGATGCCCTCCGCACCGGCCAGTGCCACGTCAACCTGCTGCACACCATGCCCAGCTACTCGATGCTCACCGACGCCCTCGGCCAGTGGCTGAACCAGCGGCGCTGGGATGAAGTGTTTCTGATTACCGGGCCCACTGAGGCCGACAAGGGCTGGGCCGATGCCTTCCGCCGCTCGGCCAAGCGTTTCGGACTGGAGATCGTCGAAGACAAGCCCTGGACCTTTGACGCCGACCTGCGTCGCACCGCCTCCAAGGAACTGCCCCTGTTTACCCAGGCCAGCGATTACGACGCGGTGGTGGTCGCTGACGTGCGGGGCGATTTTGGCGAGTACGTGCCGTTCAATACCTGGCTGCCGCGCCCGGTGGTGGGCACCCAGGGCATGTCACCGGTCACCTGGCATCGGGTGGTGGAGAGCTGGGGTGCGGCGCAACTCCAGAACCGTTTTCGCGAGCTGGCCGACCGGGATATGAACAGCGAAGACTATGCCGCATGGGCGGCCATTCGCTCAATCGGCACCGCCGTAACCGACCTGAATTCCGCCAGCACCGTGGATATCCGGAACTTCCTGTTCAGCGACAAATTCCAGCTGGCTGCGTTCAAGGGCCGCAAAGTCACTTACCGGGACTGGAATGGCCAATTGCGACAACCCATTCCCCTGGTTCATCCCAGAGGGCTGGTCGCCACCGCCCCGTTCGAGGGTTTTCTTCACCCGAATACCGAAATGGACACGCTCGGCTTTGACCGTCCCGAGAGCAAGTGTCGGATCAACGGCTGACCCAGTGAGTTGCCAACTTTCAAAACAAGAAGGAGTCACAACATGAAAACCCTGTTCAAACAGACCGCACTGGCCGCCATGATCGGCCTGTCGACACCGGCACTGGCCAGCGTTGCCTATGTGTCCAACGAGAAAGACAACACCCTGTCGGTGATCGATACCGAAACCCAGGAGGTTCTTGAAACCATCGATGTCGGCCAGCGGCCCCGGGGCATTCTGCTTTCCAAGGACTACACCAAGCTTTACATCTGTGCCAGCGACGACGACACCGTGCAGGTGCTGGACCTGGCCACCCGCAAGATTGTGGACACCCTGCCCTCGGGTGAAGATCCAGAGCAGTTCGCGCTACACCCGAACAACAAACACCTGTACATCGCCAACGAGGACGACGCCATCGTGACGGTGGTGGATGCGGATACCAAGGATGTTCTGGCGCAGATCGATGTGGGCATCGAGCCCGAAGGGATGGCGGTAAGCCCCGACGGCAAGTGGGCGGTGAACACCTCCGAAACCACCAGCATGCTGCACTGGATCAACACCGAAACCTTCGAGATCGAAAAGAACATTGTGGTGGGCCAGCGCCCGCGCCACGTGGAGTTCAGCAAGGACAGCAAGATTGCCTGGGCCTCCGCGGAAATCGGCGGTACCGTGCACATCATCGACGTCGACAACCTGGAGCAGATCCACGAGATGTCCTTCAAGGTACCGGGCGTGAATCAGGATCGGGTACAGCCGGTAGGCATTGAACTGACGTCCGATGGCAAATACGCCTTCGTCGCGCTCGGCCCCTCCAACCATGTAGCGGTTGTTGATGCCCAGACCTATGAAGTTCTGGATTACCTGCTGGTCGGCGCCCGGGTGTGGCAGCTTGATCTGGACAAGGACGAGAAGCACCTCTACACCACCAACGGCGTGTCCGGCGATGTCTCCGTGATCGACGTGGAAGACATGAAGGTCATCAAGTCCATCAAGGTAGGCCGCTACCCCTGGGGTGTGGTCATCGATCCGACGTCATGACCATTGAAGCGAGCAACCTCGGCTTTCGCTACGGCGACAAGCCGGTGCTCCGGGAGGTCAGCTTCGCGCTGACCTCTGGCCGTTTTCACGCATTGCTCGGGCCCAACGGCGCGGGTAAGTCTACCCTGTTTGGTCTGCTCACACGGCTTCTGGCCCTGCAGCAGGGCGAACTCCTGCTGGCCGGGCAATCCCTGAAAAAACAGCCGGCCGAGGCCATGCGCCGGATCGGCGTTGTGTTCCAGCAGAACGCCCTGGATCTGGATCTGACTGTTCGCCAGAACCTGCAATATCACGCCGCCTTGCATGGTCTTTCCCGCAAGGAAGCCAGAGTCCGCGGTGACCGGGAGCTGGAACGCTTCAGCCTGCTGGACCGGGCCAACGATGCCGTCCGCCAGCTCAACGGCGGTCACCGCCGGCGCGTGGAGATTGCCCGCGCCCTGCTGCACGAGCCCTCGCTTTTGTTGCTCGACGAACCCACGGTGGGCCTGGACGTTGCCAGCCGCAAAGCGCTAAACGAGCACGTCCGAACCCTGTGCGAGGAAGACGGATTGACTGTGCTCTGGGCTACCCACCTGATCGAGGAAGTCCGTGCGGAAGACCGGGTCCTGATCCTGCACCAGGGCCAGTTGCTGGCCGACGGCAAGGGCCAGGCCATCTGCGAAGCCGAAGGCACCCGGGATCTGGCCGAAACCTTCCATTCCCTGACCGGAGCCGGCTGATATGAAAGCAGCTCACTACTGGCACTGTTTCGTAGGCATCCAGACCCGTGAATGGCTGCGCTTCTGGCAGCAGCGCACCCGCTTTGCCAGTGCCCTGGTCCGGCCACTGCTCTGGCTGGTGGTGTTCGCCGCCGGGTTCCGGGCCGTTCTGGGCATTTCCATCATCCCGCCCTATGAAACCTACATCACCTACGAGACCTACATTGCCCCCGGGCTATGCGGCATGATTATCCTGTTCAACAGCATGCAGGGCGCCCTGTCCATGGTCTACGACCGGGAGCTGGGCAGCATGCGGGTGCTGCTGATGAGCCCTCTGCCCCGTCCATTCCTGCTGGTCACCAAGCTGCTGGCCATGGGTGTGGTGTCCATCGGCCAGGTGTATGTGTTCCTGCTGCTGGCACTACTGGTGGATGTGGAACCACCGCTGTGGGGTTACCTGGCCGTGCTGCCAGCGTTGATTCTCACCAGCCTGATGCTGGGCGCGTTGGGCCTGCTGATCGCCACCTGGATCAAGCAACTGGAGAACTTCGCCGGGGTGATGAACTTCGTAATCTTCCCGATGTTCTTCATGTCCTCGGCGCTCTATCCGCTCTGGCGCATGAACGAAGCCAGTCCCTGGCTGTACTGGATCTGCCAGTTCAATCCGTTTACCCACGCCGTTGAAGCGATACGATTCTCACTGTATCTGGAATGGAATCCGGTGGCCTATGGCATTACAGCAACGGTGACTGTCGTCTTATCCCTGCTCGCGACGGCCGGGTTTAAACCTCAGCGCACCAGGATACTGGCAAACTCATAACCCGGGAGATCAGCGTTACTCATCAGATTCCAATGCTGCCTTTGCTCGCCAAAAATCGGCCAAGATCGGGTCTGCTTCGGTGCCTATGCCCTGAGCATAAGCTTGTGCCACTGCATGCATACATAGTCTGTCGCCGGCTTTTGCACCTTTCAAATACCACTCGAATGCCTTGGCATCACTTTGCTCCACACCCAAACCATTCGCGTACATATTCGCCAGATTGTAGATTCCCTGGTGGCTTCCCGATTCTGCAAGCGTCTGGTAGCGCTCGAAAGCCAGATCATACTGGCCCATCTTATAAACAGCATAGGCCTCAAGCACTTGAACCATCTCGCGAGCCACGCCCATTTGCTGTTCCGATTCGTCTGCATACAGGGCAAACGAAGGCAACAGCCAAAAACTCACGGCCATGACTGTCAATTTTCTAGCGTATTGGAGTTTCATAAATGCCTCCGGGGGTTTAAAAGGTTTCACTACGACGCACCCTCTGATTCGCCACGAAGCCGCCGGAGCACC
The DNA here is from genome assembly GCF_002375525.1 of Marinobacter sp. UBA3607. Classification (NCBI taxonomy): domain Bacteria; kingdom Pseudomonadati; phylum Pseudomonadota; class Gammaproteobacteria; order Pseudomonadales; family Marinobacteraceae; genus Marinobacter; species Marinobacter sp. UBA3607. Next base: position 49,576 of record NZ_DFLY01000025.1, read on the forward strand.
CCCCCAATCAACCCCGACACACCAACATGATTATCCCATCGCAACCGAGCCGGCTTGCCGTCTAGATACCAAAGCCGGTTCGCCAAAATTTCCACATCCTGGCCATCGTGCGTCACACAGATCATGGCCATATCTGGATGGTCGTCCAGAATGCTGGCGATCAATAGTTTCAGGTCGCTGGCCATCACCGGATCCAGAGAGGCAAAGGGCTCATCAAGCAGCAGCAGATCCGGTTTTACTGCCAGGCAGCGTGCGAGGGCTGCTCGTCGGGCCATGCCAAGTGACAGCTGGTCGGGCAAATAACCGGCATAGTCCTGCAGTCCAACGTCAGTCAGAAGTTTCTGAGCTTCTGCCTCGCTGGCACCCACAAGTTTTAGGTTGGCCATCAAGGTCCGCCAAGGTAGCAACCGATGTTCCTGAAACAGATAGCCGATCCGCAGCTTTTCTCTTCCAACAACAGCAGGACCTTGCAACGACTGATCGAGTCCGGCGATGGCGTTTAGCAAGGTCGTTTTGCCAATGCCTGAAGGACCAAGGAGGCAAATGCGGTCACCGCGGTTGATGGTAGAGAACACCTCCCCAAGCACCGGCAAGCCAAAACTGCGACCCTCTATTCTAAGCTCAAGCATGTGCCACCTCCGGCTGACGCCAACGGCTGGCGCGGCGTTCGAGGGGCTGGAGAATGGCCAGCTCAATGAGTTGAACCACAACGATAAAGGCCAGGCTGTAGGCAAGAATGGCGGCCACGTCGAAAACCTGAAACGCCATATGTAATTGGAAGCCAACGCCGCTGGAACGGCCGAGCAGCTCTACCACAAGGACAATTTTCCAGATCAGGGCCAGGCCGCCTCTTGTAGCCGCCATGAGATAGGGAAACAGCTGGGGTACCCAGACTTCCCGCAATCGTTGCCATCGGGTGAACTCGTAAACGGTGGCCATTTCCTCGAGCCTATAGTCCAGGCTACGGGCACCTTCCCGGACAGTAACCGCCACGTTGGGCACTTTGTTGATCACAACTGCCATCACCGCAGCCACTTCCACCAGGCCGAACCAGACATACATGAGGATGATGGTGACCAGGGCCGGCAGGTTCAGCAAAAGCACCAGCAAGGGATCGAAAAGGGCATTGGTGGTTGGCGAACGGCCCATGACGATGCCGATGGCTGTACCAATGATCATGGCCAGAATAAAGGCGACCACCACACGCCCGAGGGTCGCGCCCAGATGATGCCAGAGCTCGCCGGTCGCCGATTCACGAATCAGGGTGTCGAGCACGTTCAGAGGCGTCGGCAAGAGGGGCGACTGAAGCAGCCAGGCAATGAGCCCCCAGAGCAGGACAAACGACGGCAGGACTACCCAGTAGCTCCACAGCGGCGGCCGGCCGGCACGGCCTTTCACGGCTGCCTCCGGTAAAACAGATGGGCCGGCATAAGGTTGTCCGGGTCGGCGCCGGTGAGGGTCATCAAACGTTGTAGGTCAGCGATTCTCTGGTCCGTTTGCGGCGCAGGCGTCCCGGCGACAAAGCCCTCTCGCAGTGCTGCGAAAACACTGTCGGCCGGATCTCCCATGAGAGGACGCAAGCGCTGCCAGTAGGATGTACTCTCCGCCAGCTCGGCTTTGGCCTGTTGCAGGGAAGCTGCAAACCGATCCATCAGCGGGTCATTGTCTCGCGCCCAGAGCTCTGGAAAGACATAACCAAGCACCGGCAGGTTGCGGTCCAGGTCCAGCTCAGTGAGCAGGTCAGCCATACCAAACGCCGATCGCCAGCCGCCCTCGCCCCTCAGGCGGGCCGCAAAATGCCAGTAGGTAACGATAACATCCACCTGCCCGCGCTTTAGCGCCTGGCTCAACAGAGGCGGGGCTGCGAACTGAAGTTCGGCGGATTCCTCCAGATTGATTCCCTGGCGCTGAGCCACCTTCTTGAGCAGTATCCAGCCCTTACTATCCGGCCCGCCCGCAATACCAATGCGCTTGCCGGCCAGATCCGCCACCGAGCGAATCGGAGAGTTGTCAGCGACGACGATATCGCCAATCTGGGAGGAGAACGGCACGTACAGGTAGGGCGTGCCGGCTTGGAATCGTGACTGTGCCCACAGCAGATCGGCTACAGCGCCGTGCACCGAACCGCTGGTGACCGCCAGCCTGGAGGCAGGCAGGTTGGCAACCGGTTTCAACTCCAGCCGATAGCCATATTCCCGGTCCAGCTCCCGATGCAGGAGATGATCGAGCTCCCAGTGGGCGGTTCCAAACTGCAACACGCTGACGGACAGCATGGGCAGGTCAGATGCTTCTTCCCGGGCATGGACACCGCCAGCAAGACTCAAAAGAAAACATAGCAGTGCGGCCATTGCCTGTTTGATCCATGGATCAGCAAGAGAGAATGCGGAGACGGTCGTTATTGTTGGTTGTAGGCTCATTACTACACGATACGAAGCCCGCAGCCCGGCAAGAATAGTACTTTGGTGCCTGTTTTTTGGTGCGATGGTCGCATTCAACCCGAGACCAAGATGGCGTGTAATGAAACCATCACAATAATAAACAGAGGATCGGAACCGACTCCGGCGATTCTCTGCACAGGAGGCCGCCATGCTGAACGAGCTCGATGCCGCACTGTCTTCCGAAAACCGCTATCATGACTCGGAAGCCATCCCCGACAATGAAAACAAGCAGGTAGAAGCAACCATGGAACCGGCGTATAAGATTCTGATTGCCGACGACCACCCGCTGTTCCGGGAAGCCATCAGCAGCGTTATCGCCTCCGGTTTCGAAGGCAGTGAAATCATCGAAACCGATGACCTGGACAGCGCTCTGGAAATCACCCGCGAGAATGACGACCTGGACCTGATCCTGCTGGACCTGAATATGCCCGGCATGCACGGGCTCAACGGCCTGATTACCCTACGTAACGAAGCACCCACCATTCCCGTAGTGATTGTCTCTGCCGAGGAAGACAAACAGATAGTGCTGCAGGCGATCACCTATGGCGCGGTAGGGTTTATCACCAAGTCCTCACCCCGGGCCCAGATGACTGAGGCCATCCAGCAGATACTGAACGGCAATGTTTACCTGCCATCAGACATTATCCGCACCAGTAAAGAAAGCTCCCACCGGCGTACTCGAAGCGATGAGAACCTGATTTCGCCGGAACTACTGAACTCTCTCACCCGGCGCCAGTTGTTGGTGCTGGAACGTATGGCCAAGGGTGAATCCAACAAGCAAATTGCCTACAACCTCAACATCGCAGAAACCACGGTCAAGGCCCACGTCTCCGCGATCCTGAGAAAGCTCGGTGTTCACAACCGGGTACAGGCTATCCTATCGGCTGGGGATGTGGACTTCAGTCAGTATCTCAAACGCTGAACGCAGCCGGCATCAGCACTCAGCAACGCATCACGTGATTGAGTACACTCCTGAGCTTAAGCGGTTTGACCGGTTTGTTCATCAACAGGTAACCAAGCTCCCGGATATGCTGTTTCAGTTCATTGGTGTAGTTGGCGGTGATCATCAGGACCGGCGCTGGCTGTAAGCGCTGAGCATTGATCACTGCCACCGCGTCGACGCCATTTTCATCATTATCCAGGTGATAATCCGCCAGTATCAGATCTACCGGAGCCCTTGCCACATCTACCTGCCCTGCCAGGCCCTCGGCAGAAACGGCTGTGGTGACCCGGCAACCCCAGCCTTCCAGCAAGGTCTTCATCCCCTGGCAGATAGCCAGATCATTATCGATCACCCACACCCGGGCGCCTTTCAAACCACTATCGAGCATCGGCAGGTGAGGCCCTCGGGGTGCCGGTTGGGCTGACTGAAGTTCTCCGAGGGGCACCCGGACGCTGAACACGGAGCCTTTTCCCTCAACAGATGATACCGAGATCTCATGGCCCAACATCCGGGCAATCTTGTCAACGATAGCCAGGCCCAGGCCCAGCCCTTTGTCTGCCTGGGCACCCTTGGGGCGAATCCGTTTAAACTCCTGAAAGATTTCGGTGAGCTTGTCTGCCGGAATACCTGGCCCGGTGTCCCAGACCTGCAGCAACACGTGGTCATGCTCGCGACGGCAACCAAGCAGAATCCGGCCCTGGCCGGTATAACGAATGGCATTGGTCAGGAAGTTTCGCAGTATCCGCGCCAGCAACTGTGAATCCGACTGAACCACTGCAGAGCAGGGCACGAAATCCAGCCGCTGCCCTTCAGCCAGGGCCATCTGCCGGAACTCCCGGGCGATGTTATTGAGCAGATCCCGGAGATCAAAGGCGGTCACGTCCGGAGTGATCACTCCGGCATCCAGCTTGGAAATATCCACCAGTGTGCCCAGCAGATTCTCTACATCATCCAACGAAGTACTGACCGAACGCACAAGGCTCTCGGCCTTGGGCCCGAAGCTCTGCTCAAGTAATGCACTGGTGAACAAGCGTGCGGCATTAAGCGGCTGCAGCAGATCGTGACTGACAGCAGCCAGGAATTTGGTTTTGGACAGGTTGGCCTGTTCAGCCTCCTGCTTCGCTTCCCGGAGACGGGCTTCCACTGCAGAACGTTCCGAAATTTCCTGCCGGAGTTGCTGGTTCAGGCCTGTCAAGGCGGCGGTGCGCTCTCGCACCCGGTGCTCCAGGTCGTCGTAGGCCTGCTCCAGCGCAATCGCGGTCTTGCGCCTTTCAGTGATGTCTCGGATCAGAACAAAAAAGCCGGTCACCTCGCCGGTTTCATCCCTGTTGGGCACATAGGAACGCAACATGTACCGCTGTTCACCATGCTCGCCGGTTTCCTCGAACTCAAAGTTCACACTGTGCCCGTCCAGTACTTCCAGTATCTGGGGCAGCAGACGCTGGTAGAACTCATCGGAATGCACTTGCTCCAGACGCTTGCCCAGTGGCGACACACCATTACGGCCATACCAGGCCTGATAAACCTTGTTGCAGAACTGGACGGTGAGGTCTGCCCCTACATAGGCAATCAACGCCGGCACATGGTCGGTGACGACCCGGATCCAGCGCTCGCTTTCTTCCAGCGCCTTGATGCGACGGGCCATTTCACTGTTCTTGACGTCGGTAATATCGGAGTAGAGCACCACCTGACCACCCTCACGGGTGGTACGCTCGGTCATTTGTACCCAGCGGCCGTTAGAGAGCAGGAACACTGTTCCTTCGGCGTCTTCGTGACTGTGCTCTTCAACCACCAGGCCGGAACTCAGGGCCAGGGCTTTCACCGCTTCAATGGGCGTGCCTGCTTGGGGTACCGGCACCCCCGCGTGGCGCCAGTAGCTCCGGAACCGGCTATTGGTCTGGATGAGGCAGTGGTCGCGGTCAAACAGCACAAATCCGTCGGCAATGCTTTCAATGGCATCACTCAATCGCTGCCGCGAGGTCTCAGCTTCTTCCCGGGCACGACTCAGAGCCTTGTTGCTGGCTTTGAGCTCTTCCATGGCCAGATTCAGGGCTTCGGTCCGCTCCCGTACCTGCTCGGCAAGGATGACCGAGTGTTCGAATGCCGCATAGGGAGCAGGCTTGTGCCCTGTGCCAGATTCCACCCGGACAATCAGGGCGTCGCGGATGCTGCGCAGGCGCTGGTTTTCCAGCTCCAGTTCAGCGATCCGGAGCGAAAGATCATCATCAGGGCCAGGCGATGGGGCACTAGGTACTGAATTCAGGCTGGCCAATGACCACCCCCGTAAACGTCTGATTGATGTGCATGCCGTTAAACTGTTCACCGTATGTGTTGAACCCGACCACTTTGTGCTGACGCAAGAAGCCAGTGACATCGTCAAGCTGGCCGGTCAGTTCCGCCTCAAGGCGCCGCAAGAAACAATCGCACGCCAGGGTCACCAGTGGTTTGCCCACAACCCGCTCCGACGCTTCGATTTGTGCCCGAACACTATCCAGCAATGAGCCTGGCTCCATGACGGTCATCACAATGCCGGTCTCGACGGCACAATAGAATGTCAGGCTGCCGTCTGGGTTCACCCGCTGAATGGATCGAACAAAATAGTTCCCCCCCACCCGCACGCCCAGCGGTTGTAAGGCAAACACTCGCCGGTCAAGCTGCTCGACCGGAACACCTACGCTGCGGGCATAGACATCGGCCGCCGGCTCCGCATTCAGCTCAAACACCGTCCGGCTTTCGGGGCAGGCACGGGTAACAACGAGCTTGTCTGCCTGATCCCGCATGTGATGGGTTGAAAACACGCGAAAATCCAGCGGTGTGTTCACCAGTACGACGGTGGCCGCCGCGCTGTGAAAATGCCCGTCGAAAAAAACGTGGGTGTCGGCAAGCCGTTCATCATCACCGGCCGAGCCGCCAAACTGGGGAATAGTACCCAAGGCCGCATTCAGGGTGGCCAGTACCAGCTCTTCCCGGCTCGAAAGACCATCCAGAAGGGTGATTGCAAAGGTATTACCTTTAACCGGTGCCAGCCGTGCATCGCGACAGGTGCTCAACAGCCCGTCAATAACCTGCTGCGCGTCCTGAAGGGTAAAGCGTTCAAGCTCGCTGATCAGTGCGCAGTCGATGGCGAAGTACCGGGCATCAAAGCCCAGTGCGCTGATACAGCCCCGCCCATAGCCTTCGCTGGTAATTTCACCAGCAGATGTACAACCAACCACCCGGATGCCAGGAAATGCCATCTTGAGCGCTGGCCCGAGGCGGGTAAGGTCGTACTCCACAGAACAGAAAAAAAGCACGCAGCCCAGATGCTCATGGCGCAACTGTCTGGCCAGCGCCTCAGCCGCCAGTTCCGGATCACGGACACGGGTGCTGGCTGTTTTCACCGGTGGCTCCGGATTGTGTGATGGCATGGCAACAGCTCTTGTCAGAGTACACAGTGGCTCTGATTCTACGCCGATGCCAGCGGAGGAAAATTCGACTTCGGTGCTTTTTATCGGTGCGCCAAAACGGTGATAACCCATTGATTATAAACTCCCTGAATCAATGACCAGTGGCCCAGCCAGGTTTTGGCACACACAAACCGGCACTTTAGTCTGAGCTCACTCAATCAGATACCGCAGAGTACACACGGTATCTGACCGGTGATATCAGGATCAGAAGGTTACGATCGCACCCACAGCCAGGGTGTCCGCATCCACAGCCGTTGCGCCGGTGGGCTTGGTTTCCTGCTCGAACATGTTGTATTCCGCCACCAGCTTGAAATTGCTGTTAACGTCGTGGAACACCGCGAACGAGGTATTTTCGGTTTCGAAGCCACCCTGATCGGAATCGGTTTCGCCGTAAGACAGCACAAACCGGTTGGCTCCCTGAGTATAGGAGCCCTGAAGCAGGTAGCCGTCGGCATCCTCTTCCGAAGCAAGAAGTCCATCACTGATCAGCACGGGCACATCACCTTCCGAGGTAAACCCGGAAGCCGTTACAGACAACCCCGCAACAGAGGCCTTCAGGCCATAACCGATACCCCGACTGTCCACCTTGGTTGTCGCGTTCTCGGAACTCTGGTGGCGGCCATTGAGCCAGCCGGATAGCGACAGGCCCTGCAGGTCGGCACTGTAGGTCAGTTCCGCTTCAAATCGGGGCGCAGACTGCTCAGAACCCGCACCCGGTGTGGTGTTTGCTGGCTCGAGTATACCCGCCGCCACCTTCAGGCCAGCCATATCCGGAGATCGGTACGTAATCTGTGCAGAGGGGTTCGGGTAAGGATAACCGGCGCGGATATTGCCAAAGGACACGCCAGTCGCGGCGCCCGGAGAACCAAAACCCATCAACAGTTCATCCAGGAAAATATTAGAACGGGCATACAGCCCGAAATCCTTACCGATCAGCACCTGGCCAAAGTCGCCATCTACAGTGGCATACAGCTGCCGCACATCAATGCTGGTATCGGTGGGAGACTGCAAGCTGTCGTTGATGGTGGTCCAAAATGAAGACCGACCACCAAGCGTAAGGTCACCCATGTCCTTGCTGAAATTGAAGCCAATCGTGTTGGGCAGAAAACCCATCTTGATGTCGGAATTACGGACATCCGCCACCTTGTCATCACGGTTCACGTAGAAAGCGTTAAAATAACCGTCCACCGAAAAGCTGGTGCCGTCCTGGTTATAGACTTCAACCGCAGCCTGTGCCCCTGAGCCGGCCAACATAGATGCAGCCACGGCAAGAGCCAGCCCTGACTTTGTTACTTTGTTGTTGTTCATACTTCCCCCGGTTGTTATTTGAAATCTGGGATCAGGGGCAGCAGCAATGGCCAGCAACCCCGGGCGCTAGATCACGCCTGAGTACCATGGTCGGGGAATCAAAAGTCGGGGAGTATTGTTCGTGAGAGCAGATTGCCTGCTCATTTGGGAGGCACCAGGAATGGAACTTTGGAATTACGACTCGTCCGGGAACTGCCCAAGTTCCGCCAGGCAATCCTCCAGAAACGCCGCAGGATCCGCCATCACCGCCTCATCCGCCACAACGCCAAACTGCACCTGCCCGGCATAGCTGACAATGCTCACACCCAGGCCGATATTCCCGGCCTGGGGCACCCAGAACATCTGCTCGGTAATGGGGCAACCGGCCAGGTAACGGGTTTCCGGAGTGCCCGGTACGTTGGAAACCACGGCCGAGGCCTTGCGAAAGAATAGATCGGCCAGGGGTTTGCGGCCGATGTCTGGCAGCAGGGAGGCACAGGCAGTCAGGCCCCAGGCCAGGCCCGGTTGCCAGCTCTTCTTGAGTTTGCGGGTTTCATGCTTGATGCGGAACAACCGCTCCAGGGCGCTTTCGCCATCTACCGGCAGTGGCACAAACACGGTACCGAAGCAGTTGCCGGGCTCACCGGCTTCGGGCTTGATGCCTTCGGGCAAGCGGGTGCGGATGTCTACCGGCACGGCGGCGTGCATCACCGCATCGTCCAGCTGTTCCGGTGTCATGCCCAGCCGCGGGCGTACCGCTGCAGCCACGCAGGCCAGCAGCACATCGTTGATGGTGGTGCGGGTTTGGTGGGCAATGGCGCGAAAGCGCTCCAGCGGCACCGGAGCCGACCACCGGCAAGTGCGCTGGCCGGCCAGCGGCCGCTTGAGATCAGAGGGGGAGTCTTCTTCCTCGGCCAGGAATTCGCTCAGCTCATGCACCAGTCGCGCCCCGTTCTGTACGGTGCGGGCCGCAAGGGTTTGCTCCAGGCCGGCCTCCGGCTTTTCTGAATCAGTCTGTGTGGTGGCGCCGTAGCGGGCAAGCTGTGAGCCCAGCCATTGCTGGGCGGTTTCCAGCCAGCGCCCTACCCGGGGCTGCTCCGGGGCGCCGTATACCGCCGGGTATTGCCGGGGCGAGGCCGGGCACAACTGGTCGAAAATACTCAAAAGCGACAAACCATCGGCATAGCAATGGTGCAATCGCAGCAGCAGGGCAGCGCCGCCTTCGGCGTTAGGGGCCAGCCAGAATTTCCAGGCCGGGCGATAAAGTGGCAGGGGTTCGTTCAGTCGGGCAGACACCCAGTCCTGCAGCTGGTGCTGGTCAAACCGGTCCAGCGCCACATCCAGGTGGTGCGCCACATTAAAGGTAGCGTCTGGCTGCCAGTACCAGGCCGGGGCTTTCCACACCGGGCGGCAACCAAAGCGTTCCCAGGCCGACCAGTAAACCTCAAGAAACTCCCGGAAACGGCCGGCGGTCAGCCCGTCCACCCGGAGCATGATGGTGATGGTCATGGGGTTGTCCGGCCGCTCCAAAGCCAGCCAGGCCGAATCCGAAGGCAGCATGAGATGCGAGTGCTCTTGGTTCAAACCTGAAGGTCCCCGGTCAGTAAACTGGTGAAAAGCCAATCCGGCATTGTGCCAGAGTCGTTCATCCGGCTCCATCGTGTGGATACCGCGCACAGGCTTACAAAAAGTTACACGCGATTAACTGTTCGCTTCTATACTCGCTATATGGCTTGATGCAATGGTTATAAACTGAACGACGCAAAGCCTGATTGGCCCCGAATCACCAAAAATCCGGGCACTGGTGCCACTACACCCGCACGCCGATCGGGGTACAAAAGGTAAACCGGCTATCCAATTCCAAAAAAAGCCTGAAGCTGTGCCGGGGGGAGATGAACAATGAAAGCCAGTCATGTTCGCAAGCTGATCAAACCCATCGAAAACGCCTATTCGGAAATGTTTTCCGGCCGGGTATTCCGGGTTGGCAAGGGCGCTGTGTCTGTGCGGAACCACAGCGGCGCGGCAGAACAGACCGTGATCGGCGTACACGGCTTTCTGGAAAACCACTGCTACTTCACCCAGGCCTACGACGCCCCCACAACCGAACTGATCCTGCTCACTTGCAGCAACTACCACATACCGGTGAATGGCGTAACGCCTGAAACTCCGGACTGGGAAGTGCCCATCAAACACCTTGAAGGCACCATCGAATACGATGCCTGCATCCTCAACCAGGCCTTACAGAACCTGCCCACCACCCGCAACATCCGGGTGCACGGCCATTCCCGGGGTGGCGCGGTTATTCTGGAAGCCATCCGCCAGTGGCCGGAACTCTATGAAGACGCGGAAGTCGTGCTGGAAGCCCCGGTACTGCCCCAGGGCAAACTGCACGCCCTGGTAACCACGCTTCTGGAACCGGTCAGCCACGGTATGTGGCCCTGGTTGATCCGCCTGATCAACAGTGCCCCGCAGTCGGCCTATGGCCAGACCTTCTTCGGCAAGATGAACCCGCGCAAGCGCCAGCTTCTGGGCAAACTGTTCTACGCCACCAAGGATCACCTCACCATTGTTCGCAACATCGAGAACATCATGGAGTGGATGGCCCGAACAGACAGCTCCGTGTACCAGCACGTGCGCCATGGCACCTTCCTGATTCCCGGCACCGACCGCATTCTGGACCGCACCGCCATGCTGGCCAGCGCCCGCTCCAGCCCTACCACCATGCGGATTGTTGAAACCGGGGCACCCAGCCACTTCATCACCCTGGACAGCAAGGAATGGGTGCCGGGCTTTGAAACCCTGCCGGCCGCCGCACAGGGCTGAATTCCTGGCCCCGATTCCGGGTGCACCAGCTGCGGGGCTCCGTTAAACTGCGCGGTTTCAGGTTCAGTGTGATGGAGTCCCGGCATGTATCGTGAGCGCCTGGTCGCAACGGAAGTGCAGTCAGAAAACGCCCACAGGCTCAAGCGTCTGCTGCTTGAGTACCACGACTTCCGGCAACTGAAAGCTGCCAGCCCGCTGCTGGACGACACCCGCCGGATTGCCGACTGGCAGGCCGAGCGCCTGAAAACTACCCACCAGGACCTGTACCGCCACCCCGGCTATCACACCGGCCTGGAATTCCTGCTGACCGACCTCTACGCCCCGGCCGGCATGACCCGCCGCGACGACAACATCGACCGTGTATTCCCGAAAATGGTGAAGTGGCTGCCCGACCACCTGCTGGCCACCTTTGCCGGCCTGGTCGAACTGAACCTGCTGACCCAAAGCCTGGACCTGGAACTGGCCGAATGGTTTGACCGGCAAGGCCTGGATACCGGCTCGATAACCGCCGCAGCCTGGTGCGAAGGCTACCGGGCCAGCGGGCAACTTCCGGCACGGCACCGGCAGCTGGAACTGGTTTCCGATACCGGCCAGCAGCTCGACCGCTATGTACGCAACCGCACACTGGGCTGGCTGCTGTCGATGACCCGGGGACCGGCGGAAATGGCGGAACTGGGCGATTTGCACAGCTTTTTGCACCGGGGTTACAGCGCTTTCCGGAAAATGGACAAGGTGGATCTGTTGATCGAGCGGCTGATCAGCCGGGAAAGGCAGGTAATGGAGAACATACTGAAAGGCCACCCGGAGCCGTTTACGCTGCCGGGTGACCTGTAGCGGTCAGGCCTGGATGATCTGGTCCAGCTGGGAATGAATTTCCTGCTCGATGCGGGATTTGAACGGCCGCAGCATCATGCCCAGTTCCAGGCGGATATGCAGGTCGGTCTCGGCAATGTCCAGCTGGCCTTTCACGCCGCTGCGCTTGAATTTAAGCAGGTCGCCTTCCCACTGATAGTTAACGTCGAACTGCCGGGACAAGTCCTTGGCCAGGGTTTCGGCGGCCTCTCGGGCGTGGGCCTTGTCCAGGGAATGGGCGCGATGGATATCGATAACAGACATGAATCAGTTTTCTCGGTGATTTGGAAACGGTTTTACAGTGTAAGCCGGCAATAAACTTGTAGCCAACCCCTCAAAGGTTAGAATACCTACCTTAGATTCTGACAGGACGAACACCCATGAGCGAGCAGCAAGCACCGGGCACTCCCGGCAACGGCCAGGACGACGTCACCCATTTCGGGTTCCGCGATGTACCGAAGAGCCAGAAAGCCAGCCAGGTAGCCCAGGTTTTCCATAGCGTGGCCGGCAAATACGACCTCATGAATGACCTGATGTCGATGGGCATCCACCGCCTGTGGAAACGCTTCACCATCGAGCTCAGCGGTGTTCGCCCCGGCCACCAGGTGCTCGACATTGCCGGTGGCACCGGCGACCTGACCATGAAATTCTCCGACCTGGTAGGCCCGTCCGGCAAGGTAGTGCTGGCCGATATCAACGCCTCCATGCTGCAGGTAGGCCGCAGCCGCCTGACCGACCGGGGCTATGCCGGCAACATTGAATATGTCCAGGCCGATGCCGAACACCTGCCGTTCCCGGACAACAATTTCCAGGCGGTTTCCATTGCCTTCGGCCTGCGTAACGTCACCGACAAAGACCAGGCCCTGCGCGACATGGCCCGGGTACTGAAGCCCGGCGGCAAGCTGATGGTGCTGGAATTCTCCAAGCCCACCAACCCGCTGCTGAGCAAGGCCTACGACACCTACTCCTTCACCGCCCTGCCCCTGATGGGCCAGCTGATTGCCGGTGACAGCGAGAGCTACAAGTACTTGGCCGAGTCCATCCGCATGCACCCGGACCAGGAAACCCTGAAAGGCATGATGGAAAACGCCGGCCTGGTGAACTGCAAGTACTACAACATGACCGGCGGCATCGTGGCCCTGCACGTGGGAATCAAGCCCTGATGTTTCCCGGCCCTACCCTGCTGTCTGCTATCAGCGCCATTATCGAAGCTGCGCTGAACCGGGCCCTGGAGCTGGATCCTGCCGGCCACAAGGGCCTGATGCAGGCACTGGCCGGGCCGGTTCAGTTCAGCCTGACCGCACCGGTGGCCATGAGCTGGACACTGGAACCCGTGGCCGACAGGGTACAGGTACGCAGCCAGCCCGCAGACGACCCCGCACTGGAGATCAGCGGCCGGCCGGTTGCCTTCGCGGCCCTGGCGCTGGGTGATGACCGGGTCTTTGCCGACGAGCGCCTGCAAGTACAGGGCGACACCGCCCTGGCCCACCAGTTCCAGCGGGCCCTGAATCAGCTGCAGCCCGACTGGGAAGCCGCCATGGCCCGGCACATCGGCGATGTGCCCGCGCACTTTCTGGGCCAGCGTATCAGGAATGCCGCGAAATGGAGCCAGCAGGCGGTCAGCACCATGAACGCCAACGTGGAGGAATACATCCACGAAGAAAGCCGCACCCTGCCCGGCCGGCGCGAACTGGAAGCCACCTTTCAGGACATCGACGAGCTGAACCTGCGCACCGAGCGGCTGGAAGCTCGCCTGAACCAGCTGGCAGCACCCGGTAGCATTAACGATACGGAGACCCTGTGACCCGCCTGCAACGCCTGTTCCGAATTGCCTGGGTATTCTGCCGCTACCGGCTGGACACGTTTCTGCCCCTGTCGGAACTGCCCACGCCCCTGAAGGTCTTTTTCCTGCTGGCGCCCTGGCACCTGTTTCCGCAACCGAAGCTGAGCCGCGGCGACCGCCTGCGCCTGGCGCTGGAAGAGCTGGGGCCGGTATTCGTTAAATTCGGCCAGATTCTCTCTACCCGCCGGGACCTGTTGCCCGATGACATGGCCGAATCCCTGAAACAGCTGCAAGACCGAGTGCCGCCCTTCCCCAGCGACCAGGCCCGGGGCATTATCGAGAAGTCCCTGGGCGCACCGGTGTCAGAACTGTTTGCGGAATTCAGCCCGGACCCGATGGCCTCGGCCTCGGTAGCCCAGGTACACGCCGCCACCTTGCCCAATGGCCAGAAGGTCGTGGTAAAAGTGCTGCGCCCCGGCATCGAAAGGGTTATCCGCCAGGACCTGGGCCTGATGTACCTGATGGCCGGGCTGCTGGAAAAGTACTGGTCTGAAGGCAAGCGCCTGCACCCGGTGGATGTGGTGGCCGACTACGATGCCACCATCCACGACGAACTGGACCTGCAGCGCGAAGCCGCCAACGCCAGCCAGCTGCGCCGCAACTTCGAAAACTCCAAGCTGATTTACATCCCTTTCATCGACTGGGATTACACCAGCAAGTCCGTACTGGTGATGGAGCGCATCCACGGCATTCCCATTGCCGATGTGGATACCCTGAGAAACGCCGGCGTGAACATGAAGGTGCTGGCTGAGAAAGGCGTCGAGATCTTTTTCACCCAGGTGTTCCGGGACAGCTTCTTTCACGCCGACATGCACCCGGGCAATATCTTTGTGGACATCTCCAACCCCGCAGACCCGAAATACATTGCTATCGATTTCGGCATTGTCGGCACCCTGGCCCCGGACGATCAAAGCTACCTGGCCCGCAACCTGCTTGCGTTCTTCCGCCGGGATTACCGCCAGGTGGCGCAGTTGCACATCCAGTCCGGCTGGGTACCACCGGATACCCGGGTGAACGAATTCGAAGCCGCCATCCGTACCGTGTGCGAGCCTATTTTCGAGCGGCCACTGAAAGACATCTCCTTCGGCCACTTCCTGTTGCGCCTGTTCCAGACCGCCCGCCGCTTCAACATGGAAGTGCAGCCGCAGCTGGTGCTGCTGCAGAAAACCCTGCTGAACGTGGAAGGTCTGGGCCGCCAGCTGTATCCGGAGCTGGACCTGTGGAGTACCGCCCAGCCGTTCCTTGAGGACTGGATGCGCAAGCGTATCGGCCCGGCCGGCCTGGTCAAGTCGCTACAAACGCACCTGCCGTCCTGGCTGGAGCAGTCTCCGGAGATGCCGCAACTGGTGCACGATGCCCTGTTACAGCTGCGCGGCAGCGGCCCGACCGAAGAGCAGAACCGGGCAACACTGGAGCTGATGAAACAGCAGCAGCTGCGCAGTGAACGGCGCTGGCGCCGGGGCTTTATCGCCGCCGTACTGGCCGTGATTGCCGTGGGCAGCAGCCATCCGCAGGCACAGCAACTGGTGACCGACATGCCGGTGTGGAGCTGGGCATTGCTTGCCGCAGCCGCAGGCGTCATGCTCCGGGGTAGCCGGTGAACACAAAGATTTTCAGGATTCACACAAATGCAAGATTCCCCCGATAACGTCTTACAGCCTGACTGGTTGGACGACATCAAATGGACAGACGACGGCCTGGTACCGGCCATCGCCCAGGACGCCGACAACGGCAACATCCTGATGATGGCCTGGATGAACCGGGAGTCCCTGGCATTGACCGTTCAGGAAGGCCAGGCGGTGTACTGGTCCCGTTCCCGCGGCAAACTCTGGCGCAAGGGCGAAAGCTCCGGGCACCAGCAAGTGCTCAGGGATATCCGCCTGGACTGTGATGCCGATGTAATCCTGCTGAAAGTCGAACAAAAAGGTGGCATTGCCTGCCATACTGGCCGGCGTAGCTGTTTTTACCGGACCCTGAAAGATGGCCAGTGGGTGAGTGCCGAACCGGTACTGAAAGACCCGAACGCCATCTACGGCAGCAACTGAGGAGCAGACACCGTGAGCGATGTACTGGAGCGCCTGGCGCATGTGCTGGAAGCCCGAAAAGAGGCAGACCCGAACACCTCCTATGTGGCCAGCCTGCATGCCAAGGGCCTGAACAAGATTCTGGAGAAGGTTGGCGAGGAGTGCACCGAAACCCTGCTGGCCGCCAAGGATGCCGAACATTCCGGACAAACCCGGGATGTGGTATACGAGACAGCAGACCTGTGGTTCCACAGCATGGTCATGCTGTCGAGCCTGGGCCTGGGCCCGCAGGATATCCTGGATGAGCTGGCCAACCGGTTCGACCTCTCCGGCCTGGAAGAAAAAGCGTCACGGCAATCCTGAGGGAGTACCCCTAACGGGGATTTCCGCCTGAGGTAATCGTTGGCGTACAATGTCACGTAACAGAAACAATTGAACGAGGAACCCTCATGGGTATCAGTATCTGGCAACTTCTTATCGTACTCGGCATCGTTATCCTGTTGTTCGGAACCAAGAAACTGCGCAATATCGGCTCCGATCTCGGCGGTGCTATTCGTGGCTTCAAGAAATCCATGAGTGACGAAGAAGAAAAGAAGCAGGCTGACCAGGATAACCTGGAGGGCCAGCAAGCCGAACAGGCCCAGGCCGAAGAAAAGCCCAAGGAAAAGCAGAGCTGAGCAACCACTGAATGTTCGATATCGGCTTCATTGAGCTGCTGATCTGCGGCATTATTGCCCTGCTGGTGCTGGGCCCTGAACGGCTGCCCGGCGCTGCACGGGCGGCTGGCCGCTGGATTGGCGGCGCCCGGCGTATGGTTGGTCAGTTCACCTCTGAACTGGACCGCGAGCTGAAAGCCGAAGAGTTGCGCAAGGAGCTGAAAAAGGCCGGCGATGTCGGCCTGGATGATGTGCAGAAGACGGTCAAAGGCGCCCTGGATGAGGCCAAGAAGTACGAGCACATGATCCTGGACGACGGCTCCAGGAAAACCCGCCCGGCTCCCGCTACCCGCCGGGTTAACAAGCCGGAGGAAAGCAGCCCGGATTCGGCGACAGCCCCGGCGGATCAGGGAAACACCACATCCAGCGCCGACGCCGAGCCCGGCCCATCGACTGAGAGTTCACCGGATCATCGTTCATGAATGCCAAGCCAGACGGCAATCAAGCGTCTTCTGAACAACAGGAGATGCCCCTGATCGAGCATTTGCTCGAGCTGCGTAACCGATTACTGAAAATGGTGCTGGCAGTGATTATCTGCTTCGCCGTTATCTACCCATTTGCCAACGATCTCTACCTGCTGTTGTCCCAGCCCCTGAGGGAGTTGTTGCCGGTGGGCCAGATGATGATCGCCACCGACATCACCTCGCCGTTCTTTGCGCCCCTGAAACTGGCCCTGGTGCTGGCAGTGTTTGCCGCCATCCCGGTCATCCTGTACCAGCTCTGGAGTTTTGTGGCGCCGGGCCTGTACGCCCATGAAAAGCGGCTGGCATTCCCGCTGCTGTTCACCTCGGTCATCCTGTTCTATGCCGGTGCCGCCTTCGCCTACTTCGTGGTGTTTCCGCTGGTGTTCGGTTTCTTTACCGCCATCGGCCCGGAAGGCATCGTGGAACTGCCGGACATCACCAGCTACCTGAACTTCGTGCTGAAGATGTTCTTCGCCTTTGGCGTGGCGTTCGAGATTCCCATTGCTACCGTACTGCTGATCCTCACCGGCGCCACCACGCCGCAGGATCTCGCCGCCAAGCGTCCCTACGTGGTCGTCGGCTGCTTTATTATCGGCATGCTGCTGACCCCGCCAGACATCATCTCCCAGACTCTGCTGGCGGTGCCGATGTGGATTCTGTTCGAGTTCGGCATCATCTTTGGCCGCCTGGCCTACCGCGAGCGTGAACAGGTCGCCGAAGACGAACCGGAAGCCTGATGAACCTGGCCCTGCTGCTGGACGAAGACTTCGTCAGCCCGGACCGTGCCCGGCTTCAGGGCCGCCGGCTGCAACACCTGAA
This sequence comes from Marinobacter sp. UBA3607, assembly GCF_002375525.1. Classification (NCBI taxonomy): domain Bacteria; kingdom Pseudomonadati; phylum Pseudomonadota; class Gammaproteobacteria; order Pseudomonadales; family Marinobacteraceae; genus Marinobacter; species Marinobacter sp. UBA3607. The sequence goes on from NZ_DFLY01000025.1 coordinate 67,231, forward strand.
AACCGTACTCAAGGCCAGTGCCGGCGACTGCATTCCGGTGGGCCGGGTCAACGGCCTGATGGGGTACGGTGAAGTGCTCAAGCTTAACGACTCCGAAGCGGAACTGCAGCTAACACTGGACACCCCGCCACCGGCCGCCCTGCCGCTGACCCTGATCCTTGCCATGCCACGCCCCAAGATGTTCCGCCGGGTGCTGCAAACCTGCGCCTCTCTGGGCGTGAAAGATATCTGGCTGATCAACAGCTACAAGGTGGAAAAGAGCTTCTGGCAAACGCCCTGGTTGTCAGACGACAACCTGAGGGAAAACCTCACGCTGGGCCTGGAACAGTCAAAGGACACGGTGATGCCACTGGTGCATATCCGCAAACTGTTCAAACCCTTCGTGGAAGACGAATTACCGGCATTGCTGGAAGGAAAACGGGCACTGGTCGCCCACCCCGGCATGGCAGCGCCCTGCCCCAACCACCTGAACGAACCCGCCGCCCTGTGCATCGGCCCGGAAGGCGGCTTCACCGACTACGAAGTGGGTAAACTCGAAGAAGCCGGCTGCCAGAGCGTGCACCTCGGCCCCCGTATCCTGCGGGTGGAAACCGCTGTACCGGTGCTGGTCAGCCGGTTGTTTGACGCCTGCCTGTGAGCTGACAGGCGTGAGAAGGTTACGCCGCCTTGCGCTGCCAGAGTTTCGAGACCGGTGTGATCACCAGTACCAGAACAGCCCCCGCCAGCAACCCGAACAGGCCATCCCCCAGCGTGGTGACCAGCACCTCCGGCACCGATGAGACCATGCCGGCCACATGGTGAATGGCGTCGTACACCGCCGGAATGCCGTGGGTCAGAATACCGCCACCCACCAGGAACATGGCAATGGTGCCCAGTACCGACAGGGTTTTCATCATCCAGGGCGCCAGCCAGAGTATGCCGTGCCCCACTTTCTGCGCCATGGCGCTCGCTTTCTGGCTCAGGTAGAGACCGGCATCATCCAGTTTCACAATACCCGCTACCAGGCCATAAACCCCCACGGTGACCATCAGCGCCACCACCGTCAGCACCGCAAACTGCATTCCGAACCCCTTGCCCGCCACGGTGCCAAGCGTGATGGCGATGATCTCTGCGGAGAGGATAAAGTCGGTACGAACAGCGCCTTTGATCTTGTCTTTCTCGACCGTTTTCAGGTCCACTTCCGGCTTCTTCAGCGCTTCCCGGAGTTCTTCCCTGTGCCTCTGTTCTTCTTCCTTGTGCAGGAATTTGTGCACCAGCTTTTCGAAACCTTCATAGCACAGGAAAGCGCCGCCCAGCATCAGTAAAGGGGTGATCAGCCAGGGCACGAAGAAGCTGATGGCCAGTGCCGCCGGTACCAGGATCGCCTTGTTGATAAACGAACCCTTGGCCACCGCCCAAACCACAGGTATTTCACGGGCCGGCTTTACGCCGGTTACCTGCTGGGCGTTCAGGGCCAGGTCGTCCCCGAGCACACCTGCGGTCTTCTTGGTGGCGGCCTTGGTCATGACCGCGACATCGTCCAGGACGGTCGCAATGTCATCGATTAAAACGAGCAGGCTGGAGCCGGCCATAAACAGTTCCTTTGTTAATTCGACAAGAAGGGAAAGACCGAAGTTTACGAAAACCCGGAGCGGGAAAACAGTTCCGGGTACCCAGAACCGGACACGTCAGGCATCAATGCCCATCGCCTCCGCGGCAATGCGGTTTTTCAGCGGCGCCAGCTGGTTCAGCCAGCGCATGCCGGTGTTCCGAAGCCAGCGCACGGGTAATTCATCCCGGGCGAACAGCTGCTTGAAACCTTCCATCGCCGCCATCATGGTCAGGTTCTCACCCTTGCGCCGGCGCTGATAACGGGCCAGCACGGAGGCATCATCCGGAGCAAGGCCAAGTGCCCTGGCTCGCCCAAGCTCCTCCAGCAACGCACGCACGTCGCCATAGCCCAGGTTTGCACCCTGCCCGGCCAGCGGGTGGATGGTATGGGCGGCGTCGCCCACCAGGGCCAGGCCATCGGCGATGTAATCCTTGGCGTGGCGCTGGCGCAGGGGAAAGGCAAAGCGCCGGGAAACCGCCAGCACCTCACCCAGCTCCCGCTCGATGGCAGCTTCCAGCTCCTTCCGGAAACTCTCGGTCTCCAGCGCCATCAGGCGGCGGGCTTCCAAGGTGTCCTGGGACCAGACAATGGAGCAGAAGTGTTCATCCCCGGCTTCATTCAGTAACGGCAGGAAGGCCAGTGGCCCGGTGGGAGAAAACCGTTGCCACGCCGTGTAACGATGGTTCTGGCTGGTGCGGACGGTACACACGATGGCCTGCTGGTCGTAATCCCATTCCCGGGTTGCCAGGCCGCTCCACTGGCGCAAGCGCGAAAGCGCGCCATCTGCGCCCACCACCAGCCTGGCAACCAGGCGCCGACCGTCTTCCAGTTCCACACCCTGCTCCCGGCTCCAGGCTTTCACCCGCACGCCATCCAGCAACTTTACCGAGCTGTCTGAAAGGCTTTCGAACAGGGCACGAACGATGTTCCGGTTCTCGACGATGGTGCCAAGGCTGCGGGCGTGCAATTCAGCCGCATCGAAATGAATACGGCCAGTGCCGTCACCGTCCCACACGGTCATTTCCCGATAACCACAGTGGCGGCTGGCCTGTACCTTCGGCCAGGCTCCCAGCTCTTCCAGCAAGCGCTGGCTGGCCAGGGAAATCGCGCTGACACGGGGCTCAAAGTCGTCAACCGAGTTCGCGGGTTCGGCCGGGGCCATCAGGCTTGCGGCCGGGGCACCTTCAATCAGGCCCACCTGCCAGCCCTGTCGGGACAAGCCCAGGGCCAGTGCGGAGCCGATCATGCCGCCACCGACGATCAGGATATCGAATTGCTGTGTTGGGGCATCAGCGGTCATGGTGTTCGGACTCCTGCAAAGACTCAGCGGCTGAAATCACCGGCTTGCGGCCACCGGTACCCATGGCCTTGCGTGCAAACCAGCGCTTGGCTCCGGGCACCAGGTCCAGCCCGACCAGGCCGGCATCCCGGGCGGCAGCCAGCGGTGGCAGGGATTGCCCGAAAACACGGATCAGGGAATCGGAGAACTGCACTGTCTGCTGCCAGTCCTGGCGATGCAGACGCTGGTATTCACCCAGTACAGACAGGTCACCGATCGACACACCGGCATCCACCGCCTTGCGGAACTGTTCCACCAGCGTCACCAGCCCACGCAGGGCCAGGTTAAAGCCTTGCCCGGCCACCGGATGCAGGGCATGGGCGGCGTTGCCCACCAGGGCCACGCCGGGGCGCACGGCTTCGTCTACAGTCACCAGCTTCAACGGGTAATGATTGCACTGCCCGATGCGGGTAAAGCACCCGAGACGCCAGCCGAACCGCTCCTGCAGCTGCCGGCATTTTTCATCGTCAGACAGCGACAGTATGTGTTCCAGCGCGCTGTCAGTCAGCGTCCACACCAGCGCAGACTGGTTCTCGGCCCGCACCGGCGAACCATGGGGCAACAGGGCCATGGGGCCGGAATCGGTAAAACGCTCGAACGCGGTGTACCCGTGCGAATCGCTGGTGGACACGTTGGCAATCAATGCATTCTGGCCGTAGTCTTCGGTTCGGGTCACAAAGCCCAACTGTTCCCGCAGTCCGGAACGGCCGCCATCGGCCACCACCAGGCACTGGCCGGTCAGGGCTTGTTCTTCACCCTCTTTACGGATGCTGACCTTAACGCCACCGGGGATCGGCGTCATGCCAACCACTTCTGCCGGCGCCTGCCAGCTTACCGGGGTTTCCAGCAGCGCCCGCATGAGGCAAAGCCCCATCCAGCGGTTGTCCGCCACATAACCCAGAGCCGGCTGGCCATGATCTGCAGCATCCAGCCGGGTGGCGCCGAACCGGCCCCGGTCAGACACATGAATATTCCGGATGGGCGTGGCGTGTTCCGACAACGCTGCCCACAAACCCAGCTCTTCGAAGATCAGCCGGGAGCCCCAGGCCAGCGCCGTGGAACGGGCGTCGTAGCTGGGTTGGTAGTCGTCCGGCAGGGCATCGGGCGAGAGCGGAAAACTTTCCACCACGGTCACCCGCAATTCCGGCACCACGCGGGCCAGCGCCAGCGCCAGAGTGGCGCCGGCAAGGCCGCCACCGGCAATAATCAGGTCGGTATCCATCCGGGGTTCAGTCACAGGCTCAATCCGCCATCAGGGCTTCAATATCGGCCACGGTTTTCGGCACCGCGTCGGTCAGCACGCGGCAACCGTCTTTGGTTACCACCACATCGTCTTCGATGCGAATGCCAATACCGCGCCATTTTTCCTCTACGTTCTCGTTATCCGGCGCAATGTACAGCCCGGGTTCTACGGTCAACGCCATACCCGGTTCCAGCTGGCGCCAGGCATCGCCTACCTTGTAGTCGCCCACATCGTGCACATCCAGCCCCAGCCAGTGGCCGGTGCGGTGCATGAAAAACGGTTTGTAGGCTTCACTGGCAATGGCATCGTCCAGGCTGCCGGACAGCAGCCCCAGATCTATCAACCCCTGGGTCAGCACCTTCAGGGCTGCCTCGTGGGGGTGGTTCCAGTGGTTACCGGGGCGCACCGCATCAATGGCGGCGTACTGGGCATCCAGAACCACGTTATACAGAGCTGTCTGTTCCGGGCTGAACTTGCCGCTGACCGGGAAGGTGCGGGTAATGTCAGAAGCGTAGCAGTCCAGCTCACAGCCGGCATCGATCAGCACCAGGTCGCCCTCTTTCAGCGGTGCGCTGTTCTCGATGTAGTGCAGGATACAGCCGTTAGCGCCACCACCCACGATGGAAGGGTAGGCCGTGGAGCGGGCGCCGTGTTCCATGAAGGTGTGGATCAGCTCGGCTTCCAGGTTGTACTCATAGCCACCCCTGCGGGCCCGCTTCATGGCCCGGCAATGAGCCTCGGCGCTGATTTTCCCGGCCCTGGCCATCACTTTGACTTCGGCCGCACTCTTGTACAGGCGCATGTCGTGCAGCAGGTGTTCAAGGGCCACCAGCTCACCCGGCGGATGGGCACCGGCCCGCACCTTGCTACGGATGACCTTCACCCAGTCCATCACCCGGTTATCGAAGACCGGGTCTTTGCCAAGCGGGTAATACACCCGGCTTCGGCCTTCAATCATGCCTGGCAGGATGTCGTCGATATCGCCGATCGGGAAGGCATCGTCCAGGCCATAGCGCTCGATGGCTCCCTCGGGGCCCACCAGGAAACCGTCCCAGAGTTCTTTCTCCGGATTACGCTCCTTGCAAAACAGCACGGTCTCGCCGTGTTCCCGGCCCGGAATCAATACCAATACCGCTTCCGGCTCGCCAAACCCGGTCAGGTACTGAAAGTCGCTGTCCTGGCGGAACGGATGCAGAACATCCCGGTTACGCACACGCTCCGGCGCTGCCGGCAGAATGGCGATACTGTCCGGAGCCATCCGGTCCATCAGTTTTCGGCGGCGGTCGGCGAATTCTTTCATCGGAATCATTGAGGCCATGCTGTCTCCTGATCAGTGCAGGGTGGGCGTTGCGCCAGCCGGTTTCTCCGGCTCATTGAATTCGGTAAACACCGCCAGGGCACCCAGGCGGACGTATTCGGTGATTTCCAGCAGTTGCTGCTCGCTTTCGTCGTCGGACTCTTCGTCTTCCGACAGCTGGCTGATGGCAACCATGTCTTCAATCAGTTCACGGATTTCATCCGGAGCCTGCCCCAGCGAAGCACCGGCCGCCAGGGCCATGCCCTCGAGGAAACCTCGCACCCAGGCGATCAGGGCTTCCAGGCGCTGCTCGATGGCATAGTCGTCATCCGGCAGCAGGGGCTGGAAGGTCATCTCACTGGACTGCAGCTGCGCCAGGGTTTTCTCGTAGGCACCGTACATAAACGGCGCCAGGTCATCCGATTCTTCCATGGCCTGATCCGCCAGCCCCATGTGCTCGCACACCATGGCCAGCCACTGCTGTTCTTCAATACGGGTGCCGGCCGCCAGCCGACCACAGAGAACACCGTGCAGTTCGGAGGGGTGGCTGAAGGCCTTGTGGGCCGTGAAGACGTTAGCCCAACGTTCGAATTCGGCAGCGCGGGCGGCACCTGAAGTATCGCTTTCAGACATGAAAAAACCGGTTCCTGTTTCGGGGGAGACTGCCGGGGCCATTGCCCGGCCGCTCCGTCTGTTTGAGGTGTCTATCCTAGCATTACGGCGCTGTGCTGGCACGGGCCGGCCAGATCGGCACTTGCTTTTACCGGGCCAAAGGAGAAAAATGTTATAACATATCAAAACACCGGAGATTCCCCCGATGCGAAAGCGCCTGCCCTTGTCCGCTTCCCCCAGACTGATCCTCGCCCTTGGCCTGGCAACCGTTACGGCACCTGCCATGGCACAGGATAACCCGGCCGCTCACCAGCATGGCCATGCCGAACTCCAGGTTGCCTTTGCCGGTGAACAGATTGACCTGTTGCTGGAGTCGCCGGCCTGGAACCTGCTGGGCTTCGAACACCAGCCCCGCACAAAGGAACAGCGGCAGAAACTGGACGGTTTGCGCGAATGGGTGGCCGCGAATGCCCTGATCAACACCGAAGGAGGCAACTGCCGGGTGACCACTTCGGAACTGCATACCGGCTGGGAAGGGCACGAAGCTCACGATGACCAACGGCATGACCAGGACGCCCACGCAAACCATTCCGACCTGGAAATCACCCAGAGCATGCGATGCGACGCCTTGCCAGATGCTTCCGCCTTCACCGCCCCCATACTCGACGCTTTCCCGACTCTGGAGCACCTGAATGTGCAGTGGGTTTCCGCACAGGGCCAGGGTGGCACCCGGCTGACCCGGTCCGACAACCGTTTCCGGCCGGGGCAGTAAACTTACTCGGTATAACGCTCTACAGACTCCGCCACCATGGAATAAGACGAAGTACCCAGGTCGTTTTCGGTACGCTCAATCACCAGCTTGCCTTCGATCCAGACCGGATCGTACAGGGCTTCCAGGGTGAAGCCTTCGCTGTACTTCACATGGACAATCTGGTTCGGCGGTGGTGGCGGTACGTGGATACAGGCGCCGTAGTACGGCACAAGGAAGAACTCGAGGATGCGCATGTCACTGGTGGTTTTCAGGGGTACTACAAAGCCCGGAATGCGGCCTTCGACATCGCCCATTTCCGGCACAACCCGGCCCGTCATGATTTCGTCGGGCAACAAAACCGGGCCGCCGCCTTCGTGCTCCACCTCAGGCATGCTTTCCAGCAATGCCAGGTCTTCGGCCGGCATCAGTTCCAGCCAGTCGATTTCCCGGAGCTCGGCCCGGGCTGATAATGACAGCAGCAACATCAGCGGCAAAAGGCAGGCAAACAATGCCCGGGACTTCGGATACACTGGCATGGACGGCATCTCCAATCGGGGTGATTCACAACACGGCCCACATCATACAACGCAACCGACCAGACCGATATGAACAGCAGTACAGCAACCGCCAGATCGGCCTGCCCGGCCATAGAGACCCGAGACCTGATGTTTCGCTGGCCAGGCCGGGAACAGCCGCTCGTTTTTCCTGACATGTCCCTGGCCGCAGGCGAACACCTGTTTCTGCACGGGCCCAGTGGCACCGGCAAAAGCACCTTGCTGGGCCTGCTGGCCGGCATGCAGACGCCGCAAACCGGTTCGGTCAGCCTGCTGGGGCGGCAAACCAGTGCCATGAGGGCCGGCGCCCGGGATCGCTTCCGGGCTGACCATATGGGCGTCATCTTCCAGCAGTTCAACCTGGTGCCTTACCTGAGTGCGCTGGCCAATGTGACCCTGCCCTGCCGGTTATCGGCGCTGCGCCGGGCCCGTGCCGACCGGCACCCGGATACCGCAGCCAGCGAACTGCTGAAGGAACTTGGCATCCCCGAGAGCCACTGGCACCACGGGGTTACCAATCTGTCCATCGGCCAGCAGCAGCGAGTGGCCGCCGCGCGGGCGCTGATCGGCGCGCCGGAAATCATTCTGGCCGACGAGCCAACCTCCGCCCTGGACACCGACAACCGCGACCGCTTCCTGGATCTTCTGCTGACGCTGGCCAGGGAACGGCAATGCTCGGTGGTGTTTGTCAGCCACGACAGGAGCCTGGCCAGCCACTTCCACCATCAGCTGGCCCTGGGAGGTACGCCGTGAGCAAGGTCCGACTGGCACTCTCCCTGGCAACCGCCAGCCTGTGGTACCGGCGCAAGGTACTGGCGCTGGTTTGTCTTACCCTTACCCTGAGCGTCACGCTACTGCTCGGAATCCAGTATCTTCGCACTGAAGTCCGGCAGTCATTTACCAACACCATCAGCGGAACAGACCTAATTGTTGGTGCCCGCAGCGGCCAGCTGAACCTGCTGCTGTATTCGGTCTTCCATATTGGCGATGCCACCAACAACATCCGCTGGTCCACTTACCAGAAGCTGGCACAGGACAAGCGTATAGACTGGGTGGTTCCGGTCTCACTGGGCGACAGCTACCGGGGTTACCGGGTAGTAAGCACTAACGCACAGTTCATTAAGCGCTTCCAATATGGCAACGATCAGCCCCTGGAGCTGACAACCGGCCACTGGTTCACCGATCTGTTCGATGTGGTGCTGGGCGCCGGCGTGGCCCGCCAGCTCAATCACCAGACTGGCGACCGTGTTGTGCTGTCCCACGGGGGTGGACGCACCAGCTTTGCCAACCATACCGACCTGCCGTTTACGGTGTCCGGTATTCTGGCGCCTACCGGCACCCCGGTAGACCAGGCGGTTTACATCAGCCTGGAAGCCATGGAAGCCATCCACGTGGGCTGGGAATCCGGCATTGCCCTGCCCGGCCGAACCCTGACAGAAGAGAAGGCAAAGACCCGCTCCTTCGAGCCAGACGCCATTACCGCGGCGTTTATCGGGCTGGACAAGCCGATACTCACCTTCCAGCTGCAACGGGAGCTGAACCAGTATCGCGAGGAGCCCTTGTCCGCCATTCTGCCGGGCGTTGCCCTGAGCGAACTGTGGCGCATGATGGGCCAGTTTGAGAAAGCCTTGCTGGGCATCAGCGCGTTTGTGGTCATTACCAGCCTGACCGGCCTGATTGCGGTGCTGCTGACCATTCAGGCCCAGCGCCAGCAGGAAGTGGCCGTGTTACGGGCTACCGGTGCCCCGCCCATCCTGATTGCCTCGCTGTACAGCTTTGAGTGTGTGGTACTGGCCCTGGCGGCCTGTGCCCTGGCGCTGCTGCTGGGCGCCGGCGCCATTGCCGGCCTGGGCCCCTGGCTGCTGGACCAGTACGGCATACAGATCGGACTTCGCGGCCTGAACCGGGCAGAATGGCTCCTGCTGGGCTTGGTACCGGTGGCGGCATTCGTGGTTTCGTTACTCCCGGCCTTGCGCAGCTGGCAAAAGAGCCGCAAGCTGGGATTTGCCGGATCCGGCGGCAGCTGACCTGCCACTGAAAGTGACAGGCTTCACGGCGCCGGCGCCATGACAATGCGGTAAATTGACCGTTATGGTGCGGGCACTTATAGTTACCGACATCCAAATTACTCATATTGGGCACGTCATGGAACAGTCCGAAGTACAGGCATTAGCGGACAAGCTGGACACACTGATTGAACGCTGCAAAAAGCTCGAGAAGGATAACGCCCTGCTGCGCGAGCTGCAGGACGACTGGAACCGGGAACGGGCCCAGCTGATGCACAAGAACGATCTTGCCAAAAACAAGATTGAAGCCATGATCGGCCGCCTGAGAGCGCTGGAGCACCACTGATGTCACAGCAGTCAACCACCGTTGAAGTCCGGATTCTCGACAAGGAATACCTGGTGGCCTGCCCGCTGGAAGAGCAGGAGGCCCTGCTGCGCGCAGCCCGGCACCTGGACAGCAAAATGCGGGAAATCCGGGCCAGCGGCAAAGTGTTCGGCACCGAGCGCATTGCCGTCATGGCTGCCCTGAATATTACTCACGAACTGCTGGAGCGTGACACCATGTCTGACGCCACCAGCAGCCTCCTGAAAGCCATGGACAACCGCCTGGACGAAGCCCTTGGGGGCAGTTCCGGCAACTGATTCCGGAAACTTTCCGGAATGGGGTTGCAATCGGCCCCGGCCCTGCCCGTATAATGGATTCAACTTCCTGGGCTGTTCGCTGGTCGGGTACGTCCTCGAGCCGATGCGCACTACCCAGGTGGCTACTTCAGGGCATTGTGAGCATGTCCCCCACGGGGGAAAGCCTGATATGTCACAGCGGCCACCGACCTTGAACTTTGGGTTCAAGGGCTACATCCGATAACGGCAGCCCGGGAAGCTTTATTTTGGACACCCTGTCCCGCACCGAACTTCGCAAGCATTTGCGCCGCAAGCGCCGGTCCCTGAGTTTTGAGCAACAGCAGCAAGCCTCTGAACAGCTGGCTCTGAACCTTCTGAAACATCCGGACCTGCACCGCGCCCGGCACATCGGCATCTACCTGGCCAACGACGGCGAGATCGACCCACACCTGTACATTGACCTGGCTCGTCGCAAAGGCATCCACTTTTACCTGCCGATCCTGCACCCGATCTACCCGGGCAAGCTGGTATTCAGCCCCTATTTCGACGGCATCCGGCTTAGCGCTAACCGCTTCGGCATTCCCGAACCGCCGTTCCCGCAATCAAGGCGCAGGCCGGCATGGGCACTGGATGCTGTGCTGTTTCCGCTGGTAGGTTTTGATGAAAGCGGGGGGCGGCTGGGCATGGGCGGCGGTTTTTACGACCGCACGTTCGCCTTCAGCCGTATTCGTCCGGGCATGGCGCCCAAGCTGATTGGCCTGGCCCATGATTTCCAGAAGGTAAGGGAGCTGCCCATCGAGCCGTGGGATGTGCCGTTACACGGGGTGGTAACGGATAAGGGTCGTTACCGGTTCAAGCCCTGACTGGCTGGCTGTACGAAGCTGGTCACAGGAACGTCTCTGGCAGAGCGTTTGTCTTCTGAAGCCTGAAGTGACGTAAACCCGGTAATGACAAGGCCGACCGCAAAGATCAGTACGATGGTGCGGATGATGTCTGGCTTGCCTCTCATTTCACGTGGTCCCATTTCTTCTTGGTTCTAATTGGCTGGAAAATCAGGTGGCTATTCTCGACTTGGAGAATTAGACGAAAGACTAACACGTAACTTCAATTTTACAATTATTGACAGGTTACGATTACGTAAGAGTTATCACTTAGCTTCGGCCTGCTTGTCGAGCATTCGCGTTCGGCGACCGAAACCGGGCGAGACACGATAGGAGAAGCAGGGGCTGGTGGGGCCTTCCGAAACTGTGCGGAGCCAGGGATGGCGGAGCTCAAGCGTCACATGGATGTGCCGAAG
>NZ_DFLY01000025.1:78684-113929 GCF_002375525.1 Marinobacter sp. UBA3607
CAAGCGTCACATGGATGTGCCGAAGGAGCGTGTTTCGGAAGGCCCCACCAGCCCCTGATTCGGCAATCCACGCAAAAGGCCCGTGCCCGGTTTCTACTTTGCGTTGCCGCTTCCGTTACCCGCGCCCAGGAACAACCGGTAGGCCTCGTTATCGGTCATGTTTTCGTAGCGGAAGCCCACTTTCTCCAGCATTTTCTCGAAATCCGGAATTTCCGCTTCGTTAACCTGGGCACCCAGCAAAACGCGGCTGTAGGCTGCGCCGTGGTTGCGGTAGTGGAACAGGGAGATGTTCCAGCGGGTGCCGAGGGACATGAGGAACTTCAGCAACGCGCCCGGGCGTTCGGGGAATTCGAACTGGTAGATGACTTCGTTGCTGACCGACGGGGCGTGGCCGCCGACCATGTGGCGGATGTGTTGCTTGGCCAGGTCGCTGTCGGTGAGGTCGATGACGGAGTAGCCGGTTTCGCGCAGTTCCTGCACCAGCTCTTCGCGGCCCAGGCCGCCGGCCTGGATCTGGATGCCAACGAAGATGACGGCTTCGCTGGCATCGGCGTAGCGGTAGTTGAATTCGGTGATGCTGCGTTTGTGCAGGGCGTTGATGAAGGTTTTGAACGCGCCCGGTTTTTCCGGGATGGTGACGGCCAGGATGGCTTCGCGTTTTTCGCCGATTTCAGTGCGTTCGGAGATGTAGCGCAAGCGGTCGAAGTTCATGTTGGCGCCGCTGAGCACGCCAGCCAGGTTTTCGCCTTCAAGCTGCTCCCGCTCGATGTATTTTTTCATGCCGGCCACCGACAGTGCCCCTGCCGGTTCTGCGATGGAGCGGGTGTCTTCGAATACGTCTTTGATGGCGGCGCAGATTTCGTCTGTCGAAACCGTGATGACTTCATCGACAGCGTCTTTACAGATGTTCCAGGGTTCTTCCCCGATCTGTTTAACCGCCACACCGTCTGCAAAGATACCTACTTCGTCCAGGATCACCCGCTCACCGGCCGCCATGGCGGCTTGCAGGCAGTTGGAGTCTTCCGGTTCCACGCCGATCACTTTGATGTCCGGGCGCAGGTATTTGATGTACGCCGCCATGCCGGCGATCAGGCCGCCGCCGCCCACGGGGATGAATACCGCGTGCATGGGCTGGGAAAATTGCCACATCATTTCCATGGCTACGGTGCCCTGCCCGGCGATGACGTCCGGGTCGTCGTAGGGCGGGATGTAGGTGTAGCCGTGTTTTTTGATCAGCTCCTGGGCATGGGCGGCAGCTTCGTCGAAGGCGTCGCCTTTGAGTACTACCCGGGCGCCCCGGTCCCGCACCGACTTCACTTTGATGTCAGGCGTGGTCTGGGGCATCACGATCACGGCCTTGATTCCCAGTTGCTTGGCCGACAACGCCACGCCCTGGGCATGGTTACCGGCGGAGGCACAGATCACGCCCTTGGCTTTCTGCTCTTCCGAGAGCTGGGCAATCCGGTTGTATGCGCCACGAATCTTGAAGGAGAACACTGGCTGAAGGTCTTCACGCTTGAGCATAATATTGTTGCCAAAGCGCTTGGACAGGCTGCGGGCTTCAGTCAGCGGTGTTTCGATGGCGATGTCGTAAACCCGCGCATCGAGAATCTTCTTGATGTAGCGTTGCGGCATGATGGTTCCGGTTGCTGGTGAGTGGCTGGGAAAAACCTACAGTTTAGAAACTTTGCACGGTAGCCGTCTATAAGCACAGACACTGCGAGCGTATAATGAGAAGCGAATTCAACCCGACAATCCCCCGGAGCTCCGCCATGACCCAGGACGAACTGAAACAAGCCGTTGCCAAAGCTGCCGTAGACCACATTGCCCCGCACCTGGAGCCGAAAAGCATCGTAGGCGTCGGCACCGGCAGTACGGCCAACTTTTTCATCGATTACCTGGCCGAGTACAAAAACGATTTCGACGGCGCCGTAGCGAGCTCCGAAGCCACCGCCGAACGCCTGAAAAAACAAGGCATTCCGGTGTATGACCTGAACGCCGTTAACGAAATCGAGTTCTATGTCGACGGTGCCGACGAAACCAACGAGCGCCTGGAACTGATCAAGGGCGGCGGCGGCGCCCTGACCCGGGAAAAGATTGTGGCTGCCGTCGCCAAGACGTTTATCTGTATTGCCGACGAATCGAAGATGGTGGGCATTCTGGGCGAATTCCCGCTGCCCGTGGAAGTCATTCCCATGGCTCGCAGCCATGTGGGCCGGGAAATCGTCAAACTCGGTGGCGACCCGGTTTACCGGGATGGCTTTGTCACTGACAACGGCAACATCATCATCGACATCCACAACCTGGACATCTCCCGACCGATCCAGGTGGAAGAGCGGCTCAACAACATTGTCGGCGTGGTTACCAACGGCCTGTTCGCGCGGCGCCCGGCGGACTTGCTGCTGCTGGGCACCAGCGAAGGCGTGAAGAGCATTGCCCGCCCCGGCGCCTGAGCCGGAAGCAGCAAGCGACCAAGCCGGCCAGCAGCGCCGGCTTTTTCTGGCCCACACGCACAAACCAAGCGCTTGCTTGGTAAAGAAATTTAAGAGACACTTCGGATAACACCAACAAGAACGCGGGAAGCCCGATTGTGTCTGACTACTTCAACGAAACCCACGAACAGGTTCGCCTGACCGCCCGTAAATTTATCGAAACCCACGTACTGCCCCATGTCGACAACTGGGAAGAAGCCGGCGAGTTCCCCCGGGAAATCTACCAGAAGGCAGGCGACGCAGGGCTGCTGGGCATTGGCTTTCCGGAAGCGCTTGGTGGCGTTGGTGAAGGCGATATTTTCATGAAAGTAGCCGTGTCCGAAGAGCTGATGCGCTCCACCTCCGGCGGTTTTGTCGCCAGCATCGGTTCCCTGGATATCGGCCTGCCACCGGTGGCCAAGTGGGCTAAAAAAGAAATACGCGATCAGATCGTACCGCCGGTGCTCCGGGGCGAAAAAATTGCCGCCCTGGCGGTCACCGAACCCGGCGGCGGCTCTGACGTCGCCAACCTGAAAACCCGAGCTGTAAAAGACGGCGACCATTACATCGTCAACGGCAGCAAAACCTTCATCACCAGCGGCACCCGTGCCGACCACTACACCGTGGCTGTGCGCACCGGCGGCGAGGGCCATGGCGGCATCAGCCTGCTGCTGATCGACCGTGACATGCCCGGCTTCAGCACCGGCACCAGGCTCCGCAAGATGGGCTGGTGGGCCAGCGACACCGCCGAACTCTTCTTCGAAGACTGCAGGGTACCGGCCGACCGCCTGATCGGCGCCGAAAACGCCGGCTTCATTGCCATCGTGAGCAACTTCCTGGCCGAACGCCTGAGCCTGTCCATCATGGCCTACATGACCGCCCAGCTGGCCTATGAAGCCGCGATGCATCACGTCAAGGAACGCAAGGCCTTCGGCCGCCCGGTCTCCGGCTTCCAGGTAACCCGCCACAAGCTGGTGGACATGGCCACCCAGATCGACATCGCCCGGGAATACACCTATCGCTGCGCGGCGCTGATGCAGGCCGGCAAAAACCCGATCAAACAGGTGGCCATGGCCAAGAACTTCTCCGTCGACGTGTGCGAAAAAGTCACCCGCGAGGCGGTGCAGCTGTTCGGCGGCATGGGCTTCATGCGGGAATCGGTGGTGGAGCGCCTGTACCGGGATGCCAAAATCCTGTCGATCGGCGGCGGCACCACGGAAATCATGAAGGAGCTGATTGCCAAACAGATCCGGCTGTGACCAAGGTTTAGTTTCGAATGGCAGGAGACTTCCGTATAATTGCGCCCAATTTTCCACCGCAGTTAAACGAACACTAACGTAGCAGGAAGGATCGCACATGCAATTCGACAACATCCCCGCTGGCAAGAACCCGCCGGAAGACATCTACGTAGCCATCGAAATCCCGGCTAACAGCTCCCCGGTCAAGTACGAACTGGACAAAGACATGGGCGCCCTGCTGGTTGACCGTTTCATGGCTACCCCCATGTTCTACCCGGCCAACTACGGCTTCATCCCGCACACCCTGGCTGACGACGGCGACCCGCTGGACGTGCTGGTAGTAACCCCGTACCCGATCCAGGCCGGTTCCGTTATTCGCTGCCGTCCGGTGGGTGTACTGAACATGGAAGACGAAGCCGGTGGCGACGCCAAGCTGGTTGCGGTTCCCCACGACAAGCTGACCACCACTTACCACGACGTTAAAGAAATCGACGACCTGCCCGAGCTGCTGCGCGACCAGATCCGTCACTTCTTCGAGAACTACAAGACTCTCGAGCCGGGCAAGTGGGTGAAGGTACAAGGCTGGGACAACGCCGCCGCTGCCAAGCAAGCCATTGTTGATGCCGTGAACGCCTACAAAGGCTGATCACGTATCAGGCACAAAAAAACCGGGCAGCCCTAACAGCTCCCCGTTTTTTTTGTGTCTGCGTTACCCTCCCGGGTAACGCATATCCGTTGTTACCCCCGTGACAACAGGTCCCGCATGTCACTGATTGCTGCATTGGCCCGTGACAGGTAAGCGGCCATGGTCAGGGAGTGGTTAGCCAGCAGGCCAAAGCCACTGCCATTCAGGATCACCGGGCTCCACATGGATTCCTGGGTGCCTTCCAGCTCGATAATGATCTGCTTCACACTGGCCATGGCGTTCTTGTCCACAATCACCTTGCGGAAGTCCACTTCAATGGCCCGGAAGATGTGCAGCAGGGCCCAGGCACTGCCGCGGGCTTCGTAGAACACATCGTCAATCCTGGTCCAGACGGTTTTCACATCCTCACCGCCGATGTCTTCAGACAGCGGATCGTCCGGATCAAGGTTGGCAACCGCATCGGACACCGAGGCCTTGCCCACACTCTCGCTCAGGGTGCGGGACAGGCTGCCCAGGCGGGTTTCCAGGTCTGCCAGCCAGTTACCCAGGTTGTCCGCGCGGGCAAAGAACTGGGCATCGGCCTGGGCGGGGTCCGACAACCGGTTCAGATAGCGCTTGAGGGCATTGATACCGCGACGGTACTCAGCCTCGGTGGAGGGTATCGCCCAGCTCTCGCTGTCGAAGTGCAACTGGGGCTCGGCAATGGTCAGGTCCGGGTCTTCAGCCGATTGGCTCTGGGAACGGCTGATGTCTTTACGCATGGCCCGGGACAGGTCCCGCAGCTGCACCAGCGCGCCGTACTCCCAGTTGGGCATGTTGTCCAGCCACAATCCCGGGGGGAAGATGTCGTTAGAGATGTATCCGCCCGGCTTGTCCAGCAGGGTTTCGGCAATCCGGATCATGGTGGCGGTGGTGGCAAACCCGGTTACCGGCTCCCGCTCCATGGTGTTGGCCAGGGTTCGGGTATGGTCACGCACAGAGAAGGTATCCGGCTCGCTGCTCCAGTACATGCCGAGCACAATCGTAACCAGCAGGTATACCACCAGCACCGCCAGTACAAATTTACCGATTACACCACTGCCTCCGGTGTAATCCTGTACGTCTTCCTTTTTGTCCCTGAAGTACTGTCTGATCTTGCCCGACATAAGTCTCCCGTTCTCCCGTTGCTTATTCGTCTGCCCCGAAGGGCCTGCCCAGATGGTATCCCATGGCGCCATCAATACCCAGCTTACAGACTACCGAGTATTCCGCTTCGGTTTCCACTCCGGTGGCGAACACCCGCACGCCGCGGCTGTGCGCGATGCCGATCACCGACTCCACCCAGAACCGGTTCTCGCTGTGGCTGTCCAGGTCGTGGATGAAACTGTTGTCGATACGAATGCCCCGGAAAGGCAGATTTCTCAGATAGCTGAACGGCACCCCGCCAACGCCGAAACGATCCACCATCACCGGAACGCCAATTTTCACCAGCGCCCGAACCAGCCAGCCAGCCTTTTTGCGATGATGGTTCAGCGCAAGTTCGGGAATGCCTACCCACAGCCTGGCCACCCGGTTCCCGGCCCGGGTCAGCGCTTCCAGCAGGTCTTCACAGAAGCGGTCATCACCAACGGAGGAAACCCCCAGCGATATGGCCAGGGTTTGGTCCGGCGTCTGTTCCAGCATCGCCAGCACCCGGGCCAGCAACAACCGGTCAATGCCGGCAATCAGGCCCAGGCGTTCGGCCACGGGCAGAAATGCCCCGGCCTTGAGGTCGCCCTCCGGCGAGGGAATGCGCGAAAACGCCTGATAATGGGCCAGGGCACCGTCTTCACAGGTCACCATTGGCTGCAGCCACAATGACAGGTTCCCGGATTCAATGGCACCGGCCAGCAGGTCGCGCCAGGATTCCATGGTGAGATGGCTGTCCGCCCCGGCCTGCTCCAGGCAGCAACCGGATTCGCATTTCTCCTGGGCTGCCCGCAAGCCTTCATCCGCCGCCGCCAGCAGGTCACGAACCCCGGCCCCGGGCAAAGCCACCGCCAGCCCTCCGTGCACGGCCGTGTCCATGGGCGAGGCCAGGTCGCAATAGATACTGTCCAGTTCCTGGATTAACCGCTCAAGCCAGTTCCGGGCGTCGGCTGCCGGCGCTCCTGGCAGAAACACCACAAACTCCGCGCCGGTGCGCCGGCCGGCAAAGGATTGCGGGTGGCGGGCAGTAAACCCGGCCAGGCTTCCGGCCACCTGGCGCAGTAACTGGTCGCCCTCTTCACGGCCATAGGCCATGTTGTAATCGGCAAAGCCCGCCAGGCGGATCATGGCCAACACACCGGGAGCCGACTTTTCTTCCGACATGATTTCCGCTTTCAGGCGCTGGTCAAAGGAACTGCGGCTGGCCAGCCCGGTTACCGGGTCTTCACTGTTCACTTTGCGCAAATGCTGGATAAGCCGGCCCTGACCGACAAACAAACGCTCCAGGTCGTCCGCCATCTGGTTCATGGCTTCGGTTACGCGGTTCAGCTCACGGGTGGAGCGGGTGCGCACCCGGTTCCGGAAATCCCGCCGGCCCCAGGCCCGGGCCTGCTGCTCCAGTGCCGACAGCGGCCGCAGTAACCGGCGCACCAACAGAAACAGGGCCACCAGGCCCGCACCGCCGATCACCAGCACGCTAACCAGCAAGCCCAGGGATATGCGCCACAGGTCGTCGTAGGCGCGGCCCGGATGACTGACCACCCTGACCTTGCCCAGGCGCGACCAGCCCCGTACCACTTCCGCCTCCGCTTGCGGCAACGGCAGCTCCGCCAGGCGAATAAACCAGCCGGGGGCGGCCGCACCCTTCAGCGCCATACGCCGGCCCGCAATCTCCTGGCCGTCATGGCCGATGTATTCCACCGACAGGTAACGGCCGCTGTCAAAAACCGCATCCACCAGGGACGCCGAGGCCACAGGGTCTGAGCCGTCAATCGCGTTGGAGAGGGAAAGCCCGGTAGCGGTCGCTCCGTCAAGGGCGTGGTCTGTGAGCTGGTCCGCCACGTAGTCCCGGAAGTGCCCGAAACTGGTGATAAACGCTGCGGCAAGAATGATCACCAACAAACCGCTGGTGAACAGGGTCAGCAGGCTGCTCAGGGAGATTTCACCCTGCTGGGCTGCGAACGTGTTTGTGTGCTTCCTTGCCATGATATCCCGGCCCCGGCCATGCTGGCCTGAACGATTCCCGTGATCAGCGGCCCGTGACCGGTGCCGCAGAGTTGACAAACATTTACAGTGTGCAATCTACGCCGACAACATTAAACACTATAGACTCTGAAAACCGACTAAGGTTAGAAAGTTACCCCTGCGGATCGGGTGCATCTTCATAAAAAGGACACAGGCCGGAGCCCCATGAACGACGAGAGCCAGAAAGAAAAACTCAGGCAACACTTCGCCCGCCGTGTAACCACCCAGGCCCGGGTGGTACTGGATACCTGGCAGAAGATCAGCGAGAACCGGGGCCAGGCCGAAAGCCTCCGCGAGCTGTTTGCCGCAGACACCGACAAACTGGTGCGCTACGCCCTGCGCTTCGAGATGAATGACCACGCCGTTGCCGGCAAGCGCATCCTGCAACTGCTGGCAAGCTGGGCGCCGGGCTCAGCCCTGGATGACAACCTGGCTGCGCAATTACAGGAAGCCACCGGCAGCCTGTGCCAGAGCACCCAGCGCCGCTCCGACCAGGCCACGGGTCAGGCACCGCAGCAATACCGTCGCACCCCGGTCTACATTGCCCTGGACAACAGTGAAACCGCCAACCGGCTGATCCGCCAGCTGGAATTTTTCGGGTTCCGGGCCGCCGCCTTCGCCACCGCCCGGGAGCTGGTCGAGGCCTGCAACCAGAGCAAGCCGGAAACCATCCTGATGGATGTGAACTTCGGCGGATCCGCCCTGGCGGGTATCAGCACCGTAGAGCAGTTACAGGCCCGGCACGAGACTCCCATCCCGATTATCTTCGTCAGCGAAGACGATGGCACCATTGAAACCCGGTTGCGGGCATCCCGCTGTGGCGGAGAGGAATTCTTTTACCCGGCCGTAGACCCGGGCCAGCTGATCGAGAAAATCGAAACCTACTGCAACGGCAATTCCAGCGAGCCCTACAAGGTGCTGGTACTGGACGACTCCCGGGCCCAGGCGAAATTCATGGAGACGGTGCTCAAGCGGGCCGGCATGAACGCCTACGTTATCACCGACCCGATGCAGATTATCAACGCCCTGGACGAGTTCTCTCCGGAAATCATCATCCTCGACATGTACATGCCCGGTTGCACCGGCACCGAGATCGCCCGGGTTATCCGCCAGCAGGACAAATTCCACAGCGTACCGATTATCTACCTGTCGGCAGAGGAAGACGTGAACAAGCAGCTGCAGGCCATGAGCCTGGGCGGCGACGACTTCCTGACCAAGCCGATTGACCCGAAACACCTGGTGGCAACCATCCACAACCGGGGCCGCCGGGCCCGCTCGTTACTGGCACTGATGATCCGCGACAGCCTGACCGGCCTGTATAACCATACCCACACGCTGTACCTGCTGGAACAGGAGCTGTTGCGGGCACGCCAGAAAGACCAGCCGCTGGCCTTTGCCATGATCGATATTGACGAGTTCAAGAAGGTCAACGACACCTATGGCCACCCCATCGGCGACCGCATACTGCGCAGCCTTTCCATGTTTCTGAAACAGCGGTTGCGCAAAACCGATCACATCGGCCGCTATGGCGGTGAAGAGTTTGCCGTGATCCTGCCCAACACGTCCGCGCAGGATGCCCGGAACGTCCTTAACGACATCCGCCAGCGTTTCTCCGAGCTGCAGCAGCAGGCCGGCGAACAGGAGTTCCGGGTGTCATTCAGTTGTGGCGTTGCCAGCTGGCAGGGCGACAGCGCCCAGTCACTGTGCGAACGGGCAGACCAGGCCTTATACCGCTCGAAAGAACACGGCCGCAACCAGATCAGCCTGGCCTCCTGACCACCCCTCCGGGCCGGGCGCCCCGCCCGGCCCATGAAACCAATGTCGAATAGCCGCCTTGGTAACCATGGCCGACAATTGAGGCCATCAACGAAATGTCATCGCACCGCCGGCCATTGCTGTGTAAGCTTTTTCAGGACCAGTCCGGCAGCAGGAAGATTGTCAAAAAGTGTTGATCCTGGGCTAACAAGCACGCACCATTCGGGTAACGTGCCGTTATCTTCGGCGATCCTGTTCAAACAACACCAAGGCAAAATTACCATGTCGACCATACTTGTGCTCCATGGCCCCAACCTCAACATGCTCGGCACCCGTGAGCCCGAGGTGTATGGCTATGAGACTCTGGCCGATATCGATGACCGGTTGCGAGAGAAAGCGGCAGACAAAGGCCATCATCTCCTGCACCTGCAATCGAATGCGGAATATGAGCTGATCGAGCGTGTGCACGAAGCCCGGGCCGAAGGCGTGGATTTCATCATTATCAATCCGGCCGCCTTCACCCACACCAGCGTGGCGCTGCGTGACGCCATGCTGGCATCCGGCATTCCGTTTATTGAAGTGCATCTTTCCAACGTGCATGCGCGGGAGCCTTTCCGCCATCACTCGTACTTTTCGGATATCGCCGTAGGCGTTATCTGCGGGCTGGGCAGTCAGGGCTATGACCTGGCACTGCAGGCTGCCCTGCAACGAATTCACCGATAGACCAGTAAAACGGGACTGAAACAGTTATGGATATTCGCAAAATCAAGAAACTGATCGAGCTGCTCGAAGAGTCTGATGTCGAAGAGCTGGAGATTCACGAAGGCGACGACTCGGTACGCATTTCCCGCCGTCGCGAGCAGGCAGCTGCCGATGGCCATTATGTAAGCCACTACGCCGCACCGCAGGCGCCCCAGGCACCGGCGCCCGTGGCTGAAGCAGCACCGGCTGCAGAAGCTGCTGCCCCGGCTGCACCGAGAGGCCATACCGTGAAGTCTCCGATGGTTGGCACCTTCTATCGTTCACCCTCACCCACAGCTGCTGCATTCGTTGAAGTGGGCCAGACCGTGAATGCTGGCGACGTGATTTGCATCGTTGAAGCCATGAAGATGATGAACCAGATCGAAGCCGACAAGGCCGGTACCATTACCGAAATCCTGGTCGAAAATGGCCAGCCGGTTGAGTTTGACCAGCCCCTGGTCGTCATTTCCTGAATTCGGTGATTGCTAACCATGGCCATGTTAGAAAAAGTTCTGATCGCAAACCGCGGTGAAATTGCCCTGCGCATTCTCCGCGCGTGCAAGGAGCTGGGCATCAAGACGGTTGCCGTGCACTCGCAGGTCGACCGCGACCTGATGCACGTGCGCCTTGCAGACGAATCTGTCTGCATTGGCCCGAACAGCCCCACAGAAAGCTACCTGAACATTCCCACCATCATCAGCGCTGCTGAGGTGACCGATTCCGTGGGCATCCACCCGGGCTACGGCTTTTTGGCGGAGAACGCCGACTTTGCCGAGCAGGTCGAGAAAAGCGGCTTCCGCTTCATCGGCCCCCGGGCAGAAACCATTCGCCTGATGGGTAACAAGGTCTCGGCCATCGAAGCCATGAAAAAGGCAGGCGTACCGACCGTACCCGGCTCCGACGGCCCGCTGACGGACGACGACGAGCGCACCCTCAAGCTGGCGAAGCAGATCGGCTACCCGGTGATGATCAAGGCCGCTTCCGGCGGTGGTGGTCGCGGCATGCAGGTGGTGCATTCTGAAGCCGCCCTGCTGAAAGCGGTGCAGATTACCCAGACCGAAGCCAAGAACGCCTTCGGCGATCCCACCGTCTATCTGGAGAAGTTCCTGGAAACTCCACGCCACGTGGAAGTCCAGGTACTGGCGGATATGCACGGTAACGTGATTCACCTGGGCGACCGGGACTGCTCCATGCAGCGCCGCAACCAGAAGGTAATCGAGGAAGCACCGGCTCCGAACATCAACCCGGAATCCCGGGAGCGCACCCTCAAGGCCTGCGTGGATGCCTGTAAGGAAATCGGTTACGTGGGCGCCGGCACCTTCGAGTTCCTGTACCAGGACGGCGAGTTCTATTTCATTGAAATGAACACCCGGGTACAGGTTGAGCATCCAGTTTCTGAGATGGTCACCGGCGTGGACATCGTGCGTGAGCAGCTGCGCATTGCCAGCGGCCTGCCGCTGCAGTACAGCCAGGACGAAATCCATATTTCCGGCCACGCCATCGAGTGCCGGATCAACGCCGAAGACCCGCAAACCTTCGTGCCCAGCCCGGGCAAGGTGAAGCACTTCCACGCTCCCGGCGGCAACGGCATCCGTGTGGATTCGCACCTGTACAGCGGCTACACCGTACCGCCGTACTACGATTCCCTGGTGGCCAAGCTGATCACCTGGGGCGACGACCGGGAAATCGCCCGCCGGCGCATGAAGAACGCGCTGGACGAAATGCTGGTCGAGGGCATCAAGACCAATCAACCCCTGCATCGAAAACTGGTACGCGATGGTGGCTTTAAACAGGTAGACTTCACCATCCACTACCTCGAGAAACTGATGCGGGATTAACCATGCCCTGGATACAACTCCAGATTCCAGCTGATCCGGACACCGCGGATCAGCTGGAAGATCTGTTAATGGAAATGGGCGCAGACGCCGTTTCCATGGAAGACGCAGCCGACCAGCCCCTGTACGAGCCCGATCCGGGCACCACTCCCCTCTGGAGCCAGACCACCGTTACCGGCCTGTTCCAGTCAGATCGCAACATCGAACAGCTGTTAGCGGATATCCGCGACGCCTGGCACCAGCAAACCCAGCAGTCCCTGGCCGAGATTGAAGTGACACTGGTGGAAGACAAGGACTGGGAACGGGCCTGGATGGATGATTTCCACCCGCTGCAGTTCGGTGAACGCCTGTGGATTGTGCCCAGCTGGCACGAAGCCCCGGATCCGGACGCCGCCAACCTGCTGCTGGACCCTGGCCTGGCCTTCGGCACCGGCACCCACCCCACCACCGCCCTGTGCCTGGAATGGCTTGACGGCCAGGATGTTGCCGGCAAACAGGTAACCGACTACGGCTGCGGCTCCGGTATCCTGGGCCTGGCTGCCCTGCTGCTGGGTGCGGACCATGTGATTGGCGTGGATACAGACCCGCAAGCCCTGGAAGCCAGCCGCGACAACGCCCGTCGTAACGGCGTGGAAGACAACCGCCTGGACCTCTACCTGCCCGGACAGGATCCCGACACCCGGGCTGACGTAATGCTGGCCAACATCCTGGCCCAGCCGCTGATTGGCCTGGCGCCGAGGCTGGCAGAGTTGACCAGACCCGGAGGCCACCTGGTACTGTCCGGCATTCTGTTCAACCAGGCCCGGGAAGTGATGGATGCCTACGAGCCGTGGTTCATCATGGACGAGCCGGAACAGAAAGAAGACTGGATACGCCTCACAGGACGGCGCAGGGACAGATGACGGCCCAGGCGTTTATGACTAAACTGCCTGCTCGTACTGACCAAAATGCAATGACCTAGCGATCCCGCTTTCAGGACCGAAGCATGACCCAGAGCAGCCTGCAGACCCAGTGCCCCCAATGCGAAACCCGTTTCCGGGTAACCGACGAACAACTCGGCGTAGCCGGGGGCAAGGTACGTTGCGGCAGCTGCATGAACGTGTTCAACGCCCTGGAACACCGTGTCACTGAAAGCGGGACGATTGCCACGCCCCCCGAGGAAAAGCCGCAAGAACCCGCGGATGTCGGTTTTGGCGAAGACGAGTTTGTGTTTGCCGACAACCCCGAAGAAGACGCCACTGAAGGCCGCTACGCCGGCAGCAAGCTCACATTCGATGAGGACGAGCTCAGCGACAGCTTCCGGGATGTGGATGAACCCGATGCCCCCGGCTTCCGGGACGACTCAGACGATCACGACAACCATCAGGTAGACGAAAGCTGGGCAGAAGCCATGCTTGAAGAGGTGGAGCCCGGGCAGGAAGGCAAGCCCGAAACGGAACCCGAACCTGAACCTGAACCTGAACCTGAACCTGAACTTCTGAAAGTTGAGCCGGAGCCCGAACCGGCACAACCCCACGCCGATCATGAACCGCCCCTGACCTCCGATGACGACCGGGTGGGCGATCCTGTCACCAGCCGCCCCGCCAAACCGTTCCAGCCGGACAACCTGTACCAGGACCTGCGCCGAGACCCGGTATCCGTGGGTGGTGGCCGTGGCGGCCTGCGCACAGCCCTTTGGACACTGGTGGTACTGGTGCTGATTGGCGTTCTGGTGGCCCAGGTTACCTGGTTCCAGTTTGACCGGCTGTCTGCCATCCCCCAGTTGCGCCCGTTCTACGAGAAAGGCTGTGAACTTGCCGGCTGCCAGCTCAAGCCCTTGGTGGATGTCGACGCCATCCAGAGCCGGAAGCTGGTGGTACGCACCGATCCGGAAAACCGGACCCAGCTGATTGTCGATGCGGTTATCCTCAACCGGGCAGGCTTTGAACAGCCGTTCCCGGCCATCGCCCTGACCTTCTCGAACCTTAACGGCGACGTGGTGGCCCAGAGTGTGTTTTCCCCCGATGAATACCTGGCCGGCGAAGCCTCCGGGCTGAATGCCATGCCGGTGGAAACACCGGTTCGCATCGCCATCAGCATTCGCGACCCCGGCCGCGACGCGGTTAACTACAATCTGGATTTCCGGCCGGCATCCCCGTGACAGCGCCGGACAACCGCCATGCCGGCACACAGTTGACAGCGCAAAAGTCAACCAGAAAGCACGAAAAATAATCAACTTTTTCCTGCTTTCGCCCCTTCAATCGATGTGCCCCCGGCGGTATCATTACCGCCCTTCGGAGACCGGAGCGGTCAGAAATTAACCAACCGCTCCACCGAACCTTGCTTAACCCGCTGTGACACGGACTCAGATCATGCTGCCAACGGCAAAAATCGGGCCGTACACCCTGCCCAACCCGCTTATTGTTGCGCCCATGGCCGGCGTAACGGATCGCCCTTTCCGGCAGCTTTGCCGCCGAATGGGAGCTGGTCTGGCGGTATCGGAAATGGTCATAGCAGACAGCAAGCTCTGGCATACGCGCAAATCGCGCACCCGCCTGAATCATCAGGGTGAACCGGAACCCCGCTCGGTGCAGATTGCCGGCGGCGACCCTGAGATGCTGGCGGATGCCGCCCGGCAAAATGCCGAGTTCGGTGCCCAGATCATCGACATCAACATGGGCTGCCCGGCCAAGAAGGTCTGTAACAAGGCCGCCGGTTCTGCCCTGATGAAAGATGAAAAACTGGTGCGGGCCATCCTCGAGGCCGTTGTGGCCGCCGTGGATATACCGGTCACCCTGAAAATGCGCACCGGCTGGGACCGGGACAACCGCAACGCACCGGTGATCGCCCGCATGGCCGAAGACGCCGGTATCCAGGCACTGGCAGTGCACGGCCGCACCCGGGCAGACAAATACAACGGAAACGCCGAATACGACACCATCGCTGCGGTAAAAGCCAGCGTGGGTATTCCGGTGTTCGCCAACGGCGACATCACCACGCCGGAAAAAGCCCGGCAGGTGCTCGCGCACACCGGCGCAGACGGCCTGCTGATTGGCCGTGGGGCACAGGGCCGGCCATGGATCTTCCGGGAGATTCTGCACTACCTGGAAACCGGCACGCACCTGGCTGAGCCACCGCTGGATGAAGTCGAGCAGATTCTGTCGGAGCACCTGGCCGAACTGCACAGCTTCTACGGCGAGAAAATGGGTGTGCGTATCGCCAGAAAGCATGTGGGCTGGTATCTGCAGTCCCACGACGAGAACAAACAGTTCCGAACACGCTTCAACGGCATCGAAGATGCGCTGGAGCAGAAAGACAGCATCGAACAGTACTTTGCAGGCTTACGAAATGGAGAGGTATTCGCAGCATGACCGCTGAGACTTTGGCAAACGACAACCTGGGCACCCCGGCCAACGATGATGTCCATCAGTTGCACACGGTAAATAATAGCGGCAACAGTGTCACCCTGCGTGACAGCGTGGAAGTGGCCCTGAAAAACTACTTCACGCAGCTGGACGGCGCACCGGTTTCTGACGTGTACCAGCTGGTACTGTCAGAAGTTGAAGCACCCCTGCTGGAGCAGGTAATGAAGTACACCCGCAACAACCAGACCAAGGCCTCCACCATGCTTGGCCTGAACCGCGGCACCCTGCGCAAGAAACTCAAGCAGTACGGTCTGCTTTAATCTGACAAAGGAAGGCAGTCACCATGGCAAACCAGGCAAACACCCCCGTCCGTCGCGCCCTGATCAGCGTAAGTGATAAAACCGGCATCGTCGATTTCGGCCGAGCCCTGACTGAACGCGGCGTTGAGCTGCTGTCCACCGGCGGTACCTTCCGCCTGCTTCAGGAAAACAACGTACCGGTCACCGAAGTGTCCGACTACACCGGTTTTCCCGAGATGATGGATGGCCGGGTAAAAACCCTGCACCCGAAGATTCACGGTGGCATTCTGGGCCGTCGCGGCACCGATGATGCCATCATGGGCGAACACGGCATCAACCCCATCGACATGGTGGTGGTGAACCTGTATCCGTTCGAAGAGACCGTGGCCAACCCGGACTGTGACCTGCCGACTGCCATCGAGAACATCGACATCGGCGGCCCCACCATGGTTCGCGCCGCCGCCAAGAACCACAACGATGTCGCCATCGTGGTGAACGCCTCCGACTACAGCCGGGTTCTGAAAGAGCTGGACAGCAACGACGGCCAGCTCACCTACAGCACCCGCTTCGACCTGGCAGTAAAAGCCTTCGAGCACACCGCCGGTTACGACGGTGCCATCGCCAACTACCTGGGCGGCCGTACCCCGGACAACGACAACGCCGACTTCCCCCGCACCTTCAACGCCCAGTTCGTGAAGGTTCAGGACATGCGTTACGGCGAGAACCCGCACCAGCGCGCCGCCTTCTACGCCGAGCGCAACCCGAAAGAAGCCTGCGTGGCCACCGCCAAACAGCTGCAGGGCAAGGAACTGAGCTACAACAACGTAGCCGACACCGACGCCGCCTTGGAATGCGTTAAGCCGTTTGCCGACCCGGCCTGTGTCATCGTCAAGCACGCCAACCCCTGTGGCGTAGCCATCGGTGCCGACATCCTGCAAGCCTACGACCTGGCCTTCGCCACCGACCCGACATCCGCCTTTGGCGGCATCATTGCCTTTAACCGGGAACTGGATGCCGCGACTGCCAAGGCCATCGTGGATCGCCAGTTTGTGGAAGTCATTATTGCCCCGAGCGTGGCGCCGGAAGCGGTCGAGATTGTTGCTGCCAAGAAGAACGTACGCCTTCTGGCCTGCGGCGAATTCGGCGGCGAGCGCGCCCAGACCATGGACTACAAGCGCGTGACCGGCGGCCTGCTGGTGCAGGACCGGGATCTCGGTATGGTGGCCATGGAAGACGTAAAAGTCGTCACCGAGCGCCAGCCTACCGAACAGGAGCTGAACGACCTGCTGTTCGCCTGGGAAGTGGCCAAGTACGTGAAATCCAACGCCATCGTCTACGCCAAAGCCGGCCGCACCATCGGTGTCGGTGCCGGCCAGATGAGCCGCGTCTACAGTGCGAAGATTGCCGGCATCAAAGCAGCTGACGAAGGCCTGGAAGTAAAAGGCTCAGTCATGTCATCAGACGCGTTCTTCCCGTTCCGCGACGGCATCGATGCCGCCGCCTCTGCCGGTATCACCGCAGTGATCCAGCCGGGCGGTTCCATGCGCGACCAGGAAGTGATCGACGCCGCCAACGAGCATGGCATTGCCATGGTCTTCACCGGCATGCGCCATTTCCGTCACTGATCAACGTATTCAGGAGCAGCACATGAACATTCTGGTTATTGGCAGTGGCGGGCGCGAACACGCCCTGGCGTGGAAAGCAGCCCAGTCTCCGCAGGCAGACAAGGTCTTTGTGGCACCGGGTAACGCCGGTACTGCCCGGGAACCGAACCTGGAGAACGTCGACCTGGACGTGATGGACCTGGACGGCCTGGCCAACTTCGCCGAGCAGAACAACGTCAGCCTGACCATCGTTGGCCCGGAAGCGCCGCTGGTGGCAGGCGTGGTGGACAAGTTTGAGGCCCGCGGCCTGCGCATCTTCGGCCCCAGCGCCGGTGCAGCCCAGCTGGAAGGCTCCAAGGCCTTCACCAAGGACTTCCTGGCCCGCCAGAAGATCCCGACCGCCGACTACGCCAACTTCACCGATGTAGACGAAGCCCTCGCCTACGTGCGTGAAAAGGGTGCGCCGATCGTGGTCAAGGCCGACGGCCTGGCCGCCGGTAAAGGCGTAATCGTGGCCATGACCCTGGAAGAAGCCGAAGATGCTATCCGCGATATGCTCGCGGGCAATGCCTTCGGTGATGCCGGCAGCCGCGTGGTGGTGGAAGAATTCCTGGACGGCGAAGAAGCCTCGTTCATCGTGATGGTCGACGGCAAGAACGTGCTGGCCATGGCTACCTCCCAGGACCACAAGCGCGTAGGCGACGGCGACACCGGCCCCAACACCGGCGGCATGGGTGCCTATTCTCCGGCCCCGGTAGTCACGCCTGATGTGCACCAGCGAATCATGGACGAGGTGATCTACCCCACCGTCAACGGCATGGCGGCTGAAGGTCATCCCTACAAGGGCTTCCTGTATGCCGGCCTGATGATCGA
The DNA here is from genome assembly GCF_002375525.1 of Marinobacter sp. UBA3607. NCBI lineage: Bacteria > Pseudomonadati > Pseudomonadota > Gammaproteobacteria > Pseudomonadales > Marinobacteraceae > Marinobacter > Marinobacter sp. UBA3607. The sequence continues at coordinate 96,683 of NZ_DFLY01000025.1, forward strand.
TGCCAACGGTGCGCCGAAGGTGATCGAGTTCAACTGCCGCTTCGGCGACCCGGAAACCCAGCCGATCATGCTGCGCATGAAGTCTGACATGGTTGAGCTGTGCCAGGCAGCCGTGGATGGCAACCTGGACCAGTGCGATTCCGAGTGGGACGACCGCGCCTCTGTGGGCATCGTGCTGGCTGCCGGCGGCTACCCTGCCGACTACAGCAAGGGTGACGTGATCTCTGGCCTGCCGGAAAGTGAAACCGAAGGCGAGAAGGTGTTCCACGCCGGCACCAAGCTTAACGGCGACGACGTTGTCACCGCCGGCGGCCGCGTACTCTGCGCCACCGCCTTGGGCAACACTGTGACCGAAGCCCAGCAACGGGCCTATGCGCTGGCGAAGAAAATCAGCTGGAACGGCATGTTCTACCGTAACGACATTGCCTACCGGGCCATTGCCCGGGAGCAAGGCTGAGTTTCAGGCTCTGCCCGTTAAAGCTGTCAGCCCGGTCATTGACCGGGCTTTTTTATGGGTTAGTGTTAGGCCATCAACCCGAAACCATGAAAAGGAGTTCACTGTGACCCGTAACGCACTCAACCTTGTTCTGCTGCTTGCCACCACCCTTCTGATCAGCGCCTGCTCGAAACAGGGCATCTACGACAGCGCCATCGGCTGGGAGCGCTCCAGCGCCGGGTTGGAAACCGAACAGGTCGCAGTCGGGGAACTGGATATCACCTATCTGCGCAGCAAAGAGCGAGTCGACGGCGACACCGTGGTTCTGATTCACGGCTTTGGTGCCAACAAGGACAACTGGACCCGGCTGGCGAAGGAATTCAAAGGCGAGTTCAACATCTACGCCTTCGACCTGCCCGGCCATGGCGACAGCAGCAAGCCCATGGACATCGGCTACCGCTTTGAAGACCAGGTGGGCTACCTTAACCAGGCGCTGGCAAAGCTGGGCGTGGAGCGGTTCCACATGATGGGCAACTCCATGGGCGGCGCCATCACCGCTCTCTATTCCGCAACCCATCCCGACCAGGTACAAACGGCGGTGCTGTTTGACCCGGCAGGCATCTTCGAATACGAGAGCGAACTGGTCGACCTGGTACTGGAAGGCGACAACCCGCTGATTCCGAAGCAAGAAGGTGACTTCGACAAGCTGCTGGATTTCGCCCTGGAGAAGCGCCCGTTCGTGCCCTGGCCCATCTTCGACGTAATGGAAGAAAAGGCCATCGCCAACCGGGAAGTCAACGAAGTCATCTTTGCCGCCATCCGCGACACCGGCTTTGAGCCGGATTTCCGTAATGCCATCACCAACATCCAGGCGCCGGTCCTGGTGGTCTGGGGCAAGCTGGACCGGGTGATTGACTACCGCAACGCCGACGTCTTCGTTGACGCCATCCCCGATGCCCGCAAAGCCATTCTGGATGACATCGGCCACGCTCCGATGGTGGAGGCCCCGGAGCGGTCTGCAGAACTGTTCCGGCGGTTTCTTGCAGAGCAGCAGCCCTGACACCAACGGCCACTACATTTACGGTTAAAAAAACGGTAAGGTTTCGGGCCTGTTTTCCCGTCAAAAGAACGCGCCATGCCTGAAGCCATCTGGATCAGTTTCGCCTTTGTTATCGGCCTGCTTGTTAAAGGCATCGGCCTGCCGCCACTCGTCGGTTACCTGGCCGCGGGCTTTGTGCTCAGCGGCCTGGCCGCCAACACCAGCATTACCGCTGAGCCCACCGATGTGTTGGCTCACATCGCCCACCTGGGTGTTCTGCTGCTGTTGTTTACCGTTGGCCTGAAACTCAAGCTGCGCTCCATCATCAGCCCTGAAGTGATCGGCGGCAGCCTGCTGCACTTTGCTATCACCTGCGTGGTGTTTGCCCCCGGCCTGTACCTGCTGTTTGACCTGGGCTGGACCACCGCCCTGATGCTGGCCATTGCCCTGTCCTTTTCCAGCACCGTGCTGGCGGCCAAAGTACTCGAAAGCAAGCGGGAACTGCGGGCGTTCCACGGTAGGGTAGCCATCGGCATATTGATCATGCAGGACCTGATCGCCCTGGTGGTGATGAGCCTGGCCGCCGGCAAAACCCCTTCCGAGTGGGCGCTGATTGTCTTTGGCCTGCCCCTGCTACGGCCCCTGCTCTACAAACTGCTGGATGCCAGCGGCCATGACGAACTGCTGGTGCTGCTGGGATTACTGCTGGCCCTGGTGGTCGGTGGCCTGGGTTTCGAGGCGGTGGGCCTGAGTTCGGAACTGGGCGCCCTGGTGTTCGGTGCCATGCTGGCCAACCACCCCCGCTCCCAGGAACTGGCCAAGTCCCTGTGGAGCGTGAAGGAAATCTTCCTGGTGGGTTTCTTCCTGCAGATCGGTATTGGCGGCCTGCCCGACCAGCAGGCCCTGATCTTTGCCGTAGTAGCTGCCCTGTTGCTGCCGCTCAAAGGCATACTGTTCTATTTCCTGCTGCTGGGCTTCCGCCTGCGTGCCCGCAGCAGTTTCCTGACCTCCCTGTCGCTGACCAACTACAGCGAATTCGGCCTGATTGTCGCCAGCATCGCCCTGCCTGAATGGCTGATTCCGCTGGCCATTACCGTGTCGCTGTCCTTCGTGATCTCCGCACCCCTGAACCGGTTTGCCCACAGCCTGTTCGAAAAGCTGGCACCACGCATCGTCCGCTTCGAGAGCAAGAAACGACACCCGGACGAACAGCCGATTTCCCTGGGCGATACCCGCGTACTGGTGATGGGTATGGGCCGCACCGGCACCGCCACGTACGACTGGCTTCAACCCCACGAACCCAAAATCATGGGCCTGGACTCCGACCCGGCGAAAATGGAAAAGCACCAGCAGGAAGGCCGGAACGTGGTCTTTGCCGATGCCGAAGACAACACCTTCTGGCAGGGCCTGCATATGCCTGCGCTGCAGTCGGTGGTGCTGGCGATGAATGATATTGAAGGCAAGCTCATCGCCGCCCGGATGCTGCGCAAGCTCGGTTTTGAAGGCTATATCGTGGCCCACACCATGTACGCCGACGAAGCCGAGAAAATCCGCATCGCCGGCGCAGACGAAGCCTACCTCACCATGAGCGAGACCGGCGTAGCCCTCGCCAGCCACCTCATGGACAAATCAGGGCTTCAGACCGCGCAGGTGCGGAACCCGGTATAAACATCACCGCGGAACGGCAGGTACGCCTGCCGGTAAGTGCCACGAACCAGGTTGGATGACGTGGCACAGCTACCCCCCTTGGTCACCTTGTGAGTGGCAAACTGCAGGGTCGACATGAATGGATACATATCCACCTTGAAGCCGTCATAAGGCAGAAACTCGTTGCTGGTCCACTCCCAGACCGAGCCGATCATCTGCCGGCAGCCAAACGGACTGTCCCCTGACGGATAATCCGACACCGGATTACGGGCCATGGACCGGCCATCCATATCCGCCCGCAATATACCTGGCACCTCATTGCCCCAGGGATACCGACGGAAAGGCTCACCGGGCTTGTTACCCAACGCCGCCACCTCCCACTCATACTCCGTCGGCAACCGCCGCCCGGCCCATGTGCAGAACGCCTCCGCTTCCCAATACGTCACATGGGTAACCGGCGCACCCGGCTCCAGCGGCAGCCACTGGTCAAACACCCGCTCCTGCCAGTGCCCTTCATGCCAGCGCCAATACAGCGGATGCCGTGGCACCGTCATCCGGGGCTCCGCAACCCTATGCACCAGCGCCACATCCACTTCAGTCTCCAGCCACTTCCGGCCCCCGAACGACCAAAGCTCCGGGCGCTTGTAGCCATCGTCCTCAACAAACGCCTGAAACTCCCGGTTACTCACCAGGGTACGACTGATCGCAAACGCCGGCAGCTCCACCTCAAAACGTGGCTTTTCAGCATCAAACGCAAAGTCTTCGGTCGCATACCGTTCAGACTCACCCGGCATCCCGATCACCCAACGCCCGGCCGGAATCTGCGCATCACCGCTCACCGGCTCGCCCGGAGCCGGCCGATCGCCCTTGTAATCCACCGGCGCCGGATAACCCACCGTCTGCCGGCACCAGATCAGCGACTCGATGTGCATGTTCTGGTGATAAATGGCGTAGCGGTAGAGATACAGCTCTTTATCGGTCAGTTCCCGACCCTTGATGCGTTCGGCAACCCGGTCGTAGATGGTGTTGAAATACTTGAGAGTTTCTTCCCGGCCCGGAAACAGCTCCCGATTCCAACGATCCTTGTGATCGACATGGAAAGAGTCCCACAGGTCATCCATGGAAGGATCATAGCTGGGCGTACCGTCCAGCAGGTTAAAGACAAAGACCTCGTAGAAGAACGCTGAGTGGCCCATTTCCCAGAGCGGTGGATTCACGCCCGGGTGATACGGAACATCCAGTTTCTCTTCGGGCAAAGTAACAATCAGCTGTTCTGTCCGGCTGCGAGCCAGCTCAAGTTCAGCCAGAAGCTGAGATTTCATGTCGTCAACCACCATTAGTGCCACGCTCTCTAGTGTTATTCCCAAGGTATGGGAAGACGTGTCGGGAAGGCGTGTCCAAAAATGTGCGGAGCCATGGATGGCGGAGCAGAAGCGCCACAGGGATGTGCCGCAAGGAGCGGTTTTTGGACACGCCTTCCCGACGCGGCTTCATACTCCAGTGAAGAGTACCAAAGAAAAAACCGCCGAGGGCAGAAACCCACGGCGGTTCAGTAGCTATCATTACGATAGGTGACGGAAATCAGGCCACCTCAGGCGGCCTTCTTGCGATTCCTCCGCCAGTCCGCCAGATCCTCGATAAGCTTGTAGAACAAGGGCACGAAGAACAGCGCCAGGGTACTGGCCGCCAGCATGCCGCCGACCACTACCGTACCGATTTCCTGGCGGGAAACCGCACCCGCACCGGAGCTGAACGCCAGCGGCAGGGAGCCCACGATGAACGTCAGCGCCGTCATCATGATCGCCCGGAAACGCTGACGGGCTGCCGCGCTGGCTGCCTCAAACGAGCTCATGCCGGCTTTGCGGTTCTGGGCTGCGAACTCCACGATCAGGATCGCGTTCTTGGCCGCCAAGCCAATCAATACCAGCAGGCCCACCTGGAAGTAGATATCGTTCGGGAAACCGCGCCACAACGACGCCAGGGCTGCCCCGAACACACCAAAGGGAACAGCGGTGGCCACCGCCACCGGCAGGCCCCAGCGCTCGTACTGGGCCGCCAGGATCAGGAACACCAGCAACAAGCCCATGCCGAAGGCCAGGGTGCCGGAATCGGCAGAATCCTGCAGCTGGTAGGCCTCGCCGGTCCAGCCCAGCAGGGTGTTGCGGTCAAATTGCTCCGCCGCCACTTCCTGCAATGCCGTCAGCGCTTCACCGGTGGTGTGGCCCGGGGTCGGGTCTGCCAGCAACTTGGCCGCCGGGTACACGTTGAACCGGTTGAGGATATCCGGGCCACTGGTGCGTTCCAACTCCACCAGCGAACTCAGCGGAATCATCTCGCCATAGTTGGAGCGCACGAACACCTTGCGCAGATCATCCGGGTGGCTCCGGAACTCACCTTCGGACTGCAGGTTAACCTGCCAGTTGCGGCCCTGCAGGGTGAAGTCGTTCACGTACAGGCCACCGAAGGTGCTCTGCATGGTGGTGAAGATCTGGTCGATGGGCACGCCGGCGGCCTGGGCTTTTTCCCGGTCGACGTTGGCTCGGTACTTCGGAATACCCGTGTCCAGGGTGACCCGCACGTTGGTCAGCTCCGGCCGGGCATTGGCGGCCTGGGTGAAGCCGTCGGCCATGGCCTTGATTTCAGCCGGGGTACGGCCACCGCGGGCCTGGATGTAACCTTCCACACCACCGGTGGTAGACAAGCCCTGAATGGGTGGCGGGGTAAAGGCAATCACGAAAGCTTCCGGCATGCCGAAGCCGATGCCCATCACCTTCTTGGCAATGTCCGCCGCCGCCTGGCCTTCGCCTTCCCGTTCAGCCCAGTCTTCCAGGGTCACAAACGCCACACCGCTGTTGGTGCGCAGGGCGCTGGAGATGATGTCAAAACCGGCGAAGGCGACCACGTCTTTCACTTCCGGCATGGCTATCATCTTCTGCACCAGCTCGTCCCGGGTCTGCTCGGTCCGGCTCAGGGAGGACGTGGGCGGCAATGAATAGGCGGTCAGCACAAAGCCCTGGTCTTCCTGGGGCACCAGCCCGGAGGGCATCGCCTTCATCAGGAAGACCGTACCGCCCAGCATGGCGGCAAACAGCAGTACGCCGACAACCGCGTGCCTTAACAGCCAGTCCACCACGGCAGAGAAGCCGGCGGTGAGCTTGTCGAAGCCGGCATCAAACCAGCGGAACACCGTCAGCTGCTTGCCCTCATGGCCCAGTAACAGGGCACACATGGCCGGAGTCAGGGTCAGCGCCACGATCCCCGAGATCACCACCGACACCGCAATCGTTATCGCAAACTGCCGGTACAGCTCGCCACTCAGGCCACCCAGGAAGGCCACCGGCGCGAAGACCGCCACCAGCACCAGGGTAGACGACACCACCGCCCCGGAAACCTGGCCGATGGTAGCCACGGCGGCGTTGTAGGCCGACATGCCCTCTTCCTTCATCAGGCGCTCGGCGTTTTCCATGATGATGATGGCGTTATCCACCACCACCCCGATGGCCAGTATCAACCCGAACAGGGTCAGCAGGTTGACCGAGAAGCCCAGCGCCTGCATGCCCGCAAAGGTTCCGACAAGCGAGACCGGAATCGCAATCAGCGGGATCAGGGTCGCGTTGATATGCTGCAGGAACAGGAAGGTGACCAGTACCACCAGCAACACCGCCACAATGAAGGTATTGATCACTTCCTGGATGGAAATGTCGATAAAGCGGGTGGTGTCGTAGGGAACGTTGTATTCCAGCCCCGCCGGGAAACGGTCAGCGATTTCCTTCATCGCTTCGTCGACCGCCTCGGCGGCATCCAGGGCGTTGGCACCGGGCTGCAGGTAAACCCCCATGGGTACGGTAGCGCCACCGTTGTAGACCGCCGCAAAGTCGTAGTTCTGGGCTCCCAGCTCAATGCGGGCAACATCCTTCAGGCGCAGGGAGGCACCCTGCTCGTCACTGCGCAGGATCACTTCGCCGAATTCTTCCGGGCTGGCCAGCCGGCCGGGCGCAGACACACTGAAGGTGAAGGCCTGGCCTTCCGGGGCCGGTTCGGCACCGATACGGCCGGCGGCAAACTGGGCGTTCTGGCCACGCAGGGAGTTGGCCACATCACCGGGGGTCAGTTCGTACTGGGCCAGCTTGTCGGGCCGCAGCCAGATCCGCATGGAATAGTCCTGGGCACCGAACAACGAGGCATCACCAATACCCGGCAGGCGCACCAGCTCGTCCAGCACGTTCAGCAGGGCATAGTTGGAGATTTCCACCACATCCATGGAGTTGTCCGGAGACGACAGGGTGATCACCTGCAGGATGGAGGTAGAGCGGGCTTCCACCTTCAGGCCCTGGTCCCGCACCGACTGGGGCAGCCGTGCCAATGCCTGCTGCACCCGGTTGTTGACGTTGATGGTGGCCTGGTCCGGATCGGTGCCGATTTCAAACGACACGGTTACCCGGAAGCTGCCGGAGTCGGTGGCGCTGGATTCCAGGTAGATCATGTCGTCTACGCCGTTGATCTCCTGCTCCAGTGGGGCCACCACGGAATCGGCGATAACATCGGCACTGGCGCCGGGGAAGCGGCCGTCGACCACCACCTGGGGTGGCACCACGTTGGGGTACTGTTCCACCGGCAGGCCAAGCAGTGCCAGGGCACCACCCAGGGTAATAATAATGGAGACGACCGTCGCGAAAATCGGGCGGTCTATGAAGGTGCGTAGCATCAGTCAGTCCCCTCCCCGTCTTCGGCATTGGTCACATTCACCGGTGCGCCGTCACGGAGGTTGGTCAGCCCACTGACAATAAAGCGGTCACCGGCTTCCAGTCCTTCAAGCAGAATCTGCCGGCCCTGGGATACCGGGCCAAGCTCAACCGCCTTTGCGCGGGCCTTGCCTTCGTCGTCTACTACATACACCACCGGGCCTTGCGGGCCCTGGGCAACCGCTTTTTCCGGCACGGTGATGATGTCGTCAAACGACTGCAACTCCACCCTTACCCGGACAAACTGGCCAGGCACAACCATCTGCTCCGGGTTCGGGAACACGGCCCGGGCCGACACTGAACCCGTGCGCGGGTCGAGGGTCGAGGCGGTGAAGTCGATGCGGCCATCCAGCGGGTATTCGCTGCCGTCCGACAGCACCAGGCGGGCGTTCACGTTCTGCTCTTCTCCGGCACTGGCCATGCCTTCACGGGCAACCCGGCGGATGGTGGCGTCATTTTCCGGCAGCGCGAAGCGCACATGAATCGGGTCCAGCTGCACGATGGTGGTCAGCAGGGTGCCGGTATCAATCAGGCTGCCTTCCGGGAAGTCTTCCAGGCTGGTAACCCCGCTGATCGGTGCGGTCACCTCGGTATAGCCCACGTCCAGCTCGGCCTGGGTCATGCCGGCATTCGCCACGGCCATATTGGCCTGGGCCAGTTCCAGGGCAGACTGCGCCGAGTCACGGTCACGCTCACTGACCGCATTGCGCTCATAAAGCGAGGAAATCCGGTTCCACTCCCGCTCGGCCTGGCGCAGGTTGGCTTCCGCTACCTGGCGCTGGGCTCGGGCACGCTGAAGCGCCGCCTCGGCCGGCTTGCGATCAATCCGGAACAGGGCATCGCCCTCACTCACCATCTGCCCTTCGTCGTAAAGGCGCTGCTCCAGAATACCGCTGATCCGGGCGCGCACTTCCACTTCCCGGGCACCACGGGCACGGCCAGCGTAGTCCTGGCGCACACTGGCGCCTGTCAGTTCAGCGGTTTCCACCACCACGGCTGCCGGTGGCATGCCGCCCCCACCCTGCTGTGCCGGCTGATCGTCGTTACTGCAGCCCGCCAGCACTAACAGGGCAGACAAACCTGCAAGGATCAGCCCGTTACGGGCCAACGGTCGATGAGAGCTTTCGAAGGGCATGTGCGTTCTCCTGAACACCGGATCGGAAAAATTAAGAGCGCAATAACATACATTCATTCGTGTATGTATGTAAACTGTTCTCGTTTATACTCCTTTGCCAAACACACAGACCACCACACGAGAACCATGGCACGAAAAACAAAAGCAGAAGCGGAAGCCACCCGGGAAGCCATCATGGACTGCGCCGAGCAGGTGTTCATGGACAAGGGCGTAGCCCGCGCCTCACTGGAAGAAATCGCCCGGGCAGCCGGCGTTACCCGGGGCGCCGTTTACTGGCACTTCCGTAACAAGCAGGACATCCTTCATGCCATGCTGGAGCGGGTACGGGCACCACTGGGTGAAATGATAGACGATGCCAGCCGGGGCGGGCACAGCCTGGAGAACCTGAAAGAACTGTGTGTCGTGGCCCTGCGCAAACTGGCGGAAGATGCCCGGTACTTCCGGGTGTATTACATTCTGTTCCACCGGAATGAATCCGACCAGGCCCTGAACAAGCACCGGGAACTGGCGGATGAAGGCCTGGCCTTTGTCAGCAGCATTTTCAGTATCCCGGAAATCCGCAAACAACTGCGCCCGGGCCTCACCCCGGAGCAGGCGGCCTACCTGCTCCACACCCAGATGCTGGGCCTGTTCTTTGACTGGCTGGCAACACCGGAGCGCTGGCGCCTGGCCGAAATCGCTCCGGCGCTGGTGGATACCTTCTTCAAAGGCCTGTTACAGGACTGATCAGTTCCACACCCACAGAATCATCGGCACTGCGGTGGCCGTCACCACCGCAGAGAGTGGCAAACCCAGCCGCCAGTAATCCCCGAAACGGTAACCACCCGGCTCCATGACCAGGGCATTGGACTGATGCCCGATAGGCGTCAGGAAGGCACAGGAAGTACCCACCGCAACCGCCATCAGGGCAGCATCCGGCGACAAACCAAGCTGGGCCGAGATACCGAGGGCAATGGGTGCCACCAACACTGCCGCCGCCGCATTGTTAACCACGTTAGACAGCAGCATGGAACCCACCAGGATAATCGTGAGTGCCACCCAGGGTGCCTGCCCGGCGGCCACATCCAGGATCTGGCCGGCAATGAGCGCGGCACCTCCGGTGCTTTCCAGGGCCTGCCCCACCGGGATCATTGCCGCCAGCAACACAATCACCGACCAGTCGATGGCCCGGTAGGCTTCTGAGGTGTCCAGCAAGCGGGTAAGCACCATGGCCACGGCACAGGCCACCAGGGCCACCGGTGGTGTCAGCCAGCCGGACAGGATGACGGCAATCGCTGCCAGGAACAGCCCGCCAGCCAGCCAGAGATTGCTCTGCCGCCCCAGACTCAACTCCCTTTCCGCCAGTGGCAGGCAACCCAGCTGCTGCAGGGTGCCCATCAGGGTGTCTTGGTAGCCCTGAACCAGCAGGATGTCCCCGGAACGAAAACGGATATCGGCCAGGCGCTTTTTCAGGCGATGGCCCTGCCGGGCAACCGCCACCACGTTCAAACCGTACCGCTCCCGCAGGTTCAGCCGGTTGGTGGTGCGGCCCACCAGCTGCGACGAAGGCGTGATAATGGCCTCGGTCAGGCGAACGTCACCGGTAGCAATCTGCGTTTCCGCGGACTCGCCGGCAGGTCTCGCCTTGCCAGGGTCTTCCCCGGCCTGTTCCTCCGAATCGTCGCTTTCCTCTTCCCCGACCACATTGGCGAGGGCGAGCCCGGTGAAATCCACAAACTCCTGCAGGCTTTCCGTATCCGCCTCAACCAGCAGCAGATCCCCTTCCCGCAACACGCTGTAGGTGGACGGTGCCGGAGAGGTTTGGTCACCCCGGATCAGGGCCAGCACCACCACACTCTTGTCGCCCTCTCCGGCTGTCAGCAGGTTGTGCAAGGTACTACCGGCATAGTCGGAACCCTCAGGCACCCGCAGTTCGGTCACGTAGTCCCCCACACTGAACAGCTTGTCGCCGGCAGCAGGATCGTCCCGCTTCGGCGTCAGGCGCCAGCCTATCAGCCCGATAAACAGGATACCGGCCACAGTGATGGCCAGGCCCACCGGGGCGAAATCCACCAGGCCGAACGAACCTGCCTCCCGGTAGCTGGCAATGATGATGTTCGGCGGTGTACCGATCAGGGTGATGGTGCCACCCAGCAGTGAGCCGAACGCCAGGGGCATAAGCAGCAAGGAGGGCGACCGGCCGGATTTACGGGACATCCAGATAGCCACCGGCATCAACAGCGCAAGGGCCCCTACGTTGTTGATAAACGCAGAGCACAGGGCCACCACCAACGTCAGGGTAATTACCTGCAACACGGCGTTACGGCCTACCTTGCCGAGCAACCGTGCCACGGCATCGACCACCCCGCCGTTGACCAGCCCCTGACTGATAACCAGCACCGCCGCCACGGTAATCACCGCCGGGTGACCGAAGCCTGCGAACAACTGGTCAGACGGCACCAGCCCGGCCATAGCCACTGCCAGCAAGGCCAGCATGGACACCACATCAAAGCGCAGCCGGTTCCAGACAAACAGCCCGAGGGTGATGCCGAGCACCAGAAACACAATCCATTGGTCAGACAACATCAAATCACTGCTCCACTTCGATGTCCGTGTCGACAATATTTACAAACCGGACGGGCAGGTTAAGGGGCCATACCGGCAAGCCTCTGAAACACGGGAAGGTTCCAGAACTGGTTCGAAACCTGCTTGTAACCTGCTCGAGGATTCAGCCGCCCTGAACCCGGGCAGGCCACAGGGCCGTGGACGACTATAGCAGTTCCCGCAGCAGTTCCCGAAAGATCCCCTGATCATAAAAGCCGTCGATTGTTCAGCCACTTTGCCGGAGCAAAGACCATGGAGCAGAAGCGACCGCTTGTCTGGCTGTCAGCGGATTCCCGTCAGGATACAACCGGCCTGCCTGTCGAAAAACACTGGCAGGTCACCTTTGTGAACGCCGCCAGCCCACCGGTTGCCCTGCACCCCGGGTGGGTTGGCAAGCCTGTCGGCGTATGTAACCTGGCCGGGCTGTCACCGGAACAGGCAGAGGGTGTGCGGCACTGGCTGGAGCTGTTGCCGGTACGCTGCTGGCTGGCGCTGGTTCAGCCCTCCCAGAAGGAGCAACCCGAGATACAGCGGCTGATCAGGGATTATTGCCAGGACTACCACACCCTGCCCGCCGACTGGCCGCGCCTGAACAACAGCCTGGGCCATATGTGGGGTATGAGCAGGCTGAACCAGGCCGACAACAGCGCCGGACACCTCGGCTACCAGGACGTTGTGCTGGAAGGCCCGTCTGAAACCATCCGGCGCACACGAAGCCTGCTGCGCCGGTTTGCCGCCACCGGTGAGCCGGTGCTGATCTACGGCGAAAGCGGAACCGGCAAAGAAGCCGCAGCGGAATTTGTTCACCGGCATTCAGACCGCCAGCACCAGCCGCTGGTCAAGGTTAACTGCGCGGCACTCCCGCCGTCGCTGACCCAGAGTGAACTGTTCGGCCATGAGCGTGGCGCTTTCACCCACGCCCTAAAGGCCCGCAAAGGCCGGATTGAAGCCGCCGATGGTGGCACCCTGGTACTGGCCGGTGCCGACGAACTGACCCCGGAACAGCAGTCCGCCATTCTCCGTTTTCTCCAGGAAGGCCAGATTGAACCCGTAGGTTCTAACCGGGTGATCACCGTTGACACACGGGTTATTGCCATCTGCAATACGCCGCTTGACCAGCTGGTCCGGCAACACCAGTTCCGGGAAGACGTGTTCTACCGGCTGGGCAACCTGACCGTCACCCTGCCACCTTTACGGCAACGGCTGGAAGACCTGCCCTACCTGGTGGACCGAATACTGGAAACCGGGGGCGGGAAAAACTACCGGATCGGCAATGCCACGCTGATTGCCATGGCTCGGCACAGCTGGCCTGGAAACCTGCGAGAACTTCAGAACCGCCTTAGCCAGGCGATGTTACTGGCAAAGAGCCTGCGTTTGGAGCCCGAAGACCTGGGCCTGCTGGGCGCACCGTTGACCAGCCATCCCGACCGGCTCTCGCTGGAGGCCTACCGCGCCAAGGCCGACCAGGAAGCCATCAGCACCAGTCTTTCCCTGACGCACCAGAACATCTCGGCGGCTGCCCGGCTGCTGAAGATTTCACGGGTGTCCCTGTACCGACTGCTGGAGAAACACCAACTTCAGCATCTGTCCAACCACAACTCCCACCAAAACCCTGACCGGGGTAACGGAGAAGGATCATGAACACAAAACTATCCGCCCTCGCACTCGCCACTGCTCTGATACCCCTGGCTCACGCAGAACCACCAACGCCGGAATTTACCTCCGGTGGAATCAGCAGCCGAACGAGCCCGCAGCAACCGGTTGGAACAACCGTTAAAGCCGAGGCGGATGCCCGGGCCCAGGATGCGGCCACGGATATCGCCTCAATCACCGCAGACCGGGGCATTGTCACCCGGCCGGGGCGGTTTACCATCGAGCCGTCATTTTCCCACGCCCACAGCAACGCAACCCGGGTCGCCATTGAAGGCTATACCGTGATTCCCGCCTTGTTGATCGGTCTGATCAACATCTCGGAAGTGCAGCGGGATATCTTCGTGGGAGCGGTCTCCCTGAAGTACGGTTTTACCAGCCGGTTCGAGGCAGGTTTTCGGGTGCCATACCTGAGCATCAACGAAGACTTGCGGGAGCGGGAGGTTTTCGACGGAACACCGGTCGATTTTGTCCGCGAATCCTCCGGTGACGGACTTGGAGATGTCGAGCTTTCCCTGCGTTACCAGCTGAACGATGGCCTGGATGGCTGGCCCTACCTGATCGGCACCTTCCGGGCCAAGGCCCCAACCGGAGACGGCCCTTATGATGTCGAGCAGAAAGTCCTCACCGACAACAAAGGCAACCCGATTGGTTTCGAACTGGCTGAGCGCCCAACCGGCTCCGGCTTCTGGTCCGTAGAACCCGGAATATCCTTCATCTACCCGTCAGACCCTGCCGTGCTGTTCGGCAATCTGAGCTACGTGTGGACCATCGAGGAAGACCAGGGCTTCGAGAACGGCGGCACGGTCGACCCCGGCGATGTGGTGCGCTTCGGTTTCGGCATGGGCTTCGCGTTCAACGAACGCACCTCGTTCAGCCTGGGCTATGACCACTCAGTGATCCGCAAGACCACCCTGGAGTTCGGCAACGACCTGTTTGCCGCCAACTTTGACCGCATCCAGGTGGGCTCACTGGCCTTCGGACTGTCCCACCGGGTATCAGACTCCACAACCCTGAGCCTGACCGTCGCGGTGGGGGTAACAGACAGCGCGCCGAACAGTGAAATCACCCTGAAACTGCCGATCAACCTGTAAGGCAGACTCAGGGCAACAGTGGCAAGCCGGAATCCCTCGGGAACCGGTAAGCCCCGCCCAGATTGTTCAGCTCGATATTGAGGGTGCGGATGTGCTGGATGGTGGTGCTGTCCAGGCTGTTCTGCAGCACCGTCATCCAGCCGCCATTACCCACCGGGGCAGAAGTCAGCGACATCCCGGCAGCACCGGCGGCCTGAACGTTCATAACAGTTTCCATCTGTTGCATCTGTTGGGTTAACCGGTCGCTGCTCATGGCCTGGTTCAGGTCCGGAATATTCAGCCGGTTCACCACCAGGGTTTCACCGTTCACAGCCACCAGCTGTTCCAGGCCGATGGCAATCTCCAGGCCATCCAGCACGAAACCGCCACGCAGCATCGCCAGTTCGGCATCCGGCAGGGCTTGTACGGGCAGCTTCAGCTCCGCCCCTGCTGTGCCGGTAAGTATCAAGAAGGCAACCAGAAAGCACGCTTTGCGTTTCATAGCCTCACCAATCCTGTGTGCTGGGCCAGTACGGCAGGGTATGGCCCAAAGCCGGGCTTCCCAGCCCCTTGAACAACGGCGCCCGGGCCAGCCCCGGCCAGTCATTTTTTGCCAGGAAGCCCGCACGTCCCTGATCCAGGTGGCTGCGGATTACAAACGCCGAGCCATCCCAGTGTTGTTCGAACTCCGCCACGCTGTAAGCTTTCAGGCCCCGGGCCGGATCGCCCACCAACACCTCTGTATCACTGATGCCCTTGATCACCACGAAATGCCGGTAGCCGCCCAGGGTTACCAACGCAATCACCGGAACCCGCACCTGGTCGCGGATACCCGCCAGCGGCATTCTGAACCCATCCGCCTGATAACCCTCAGCCTCCAGGTAACGCTTCATATCCAGCATCGAAAAGCCTTGCTGACGCACCTTGTCCTGATCCGCCAGGGCCAGCATATCGGCAAACACTTCCTGCTCGGTAACCGGGCGGTCGTAGTGGAACGACAGTAAAGACGCCAGCGCTGCCGAGCCACAACTGAAATCGTATTGCTGCCGCATCACGTCCGTAAAACGCCGGTCCTGAAAACTGCTGACCGATACGGGAATATCACCACCGGTTCCCGGTACCAGAATCGTACCGGCAAAAACGGTGGACCAGAGCGCACAGCCCAAGGCACCAGCCAGCACCTTTGCCTGAATCGCCATAGCCCACCTCCGGATTACTGGTTAAGAAGAATGTTGATCTGGGTGCTGTCCTGGATCACCACCTGGTTACCGGTGTTCTGGATAACCGTGGCCACACCGCTCATGTTCTGGAACGCCTGGTCAGAAATCCGGTTATCACCGGTCAGAATATTTCCCGACAATACGTTGTCGCTGACCATGGCATTCTGCTCAGTCTCGTTCAGCTGCCACTGGATGGGGATGCCCTGCCGGCCGCTGGCCGCTTCGAGCTGTCCCGAATCCATGGGTTCAAAGCCTGCCCAGTCCTGGGCAACGGCCAGTGACGGCAATCCTGCCAGCACAAGCACCAGTACCCTTTTGATCATTCTGGCCATGACACATCTCCTGTCATGTATGGGCTGCCCGCAAGGGGCAGCCCACATGGCCTTAGTTGCCACCTGCGCTCAGGTTAGACATCACGCTCACGTTGGCCTGGGTCACACTGCCAACGCCGGCGTTCTGGGCAATGGCGCCCACACCGGTGAAGTTGGCAGATCCACCGGAGATCTCGTTGGAGGTCCGGGTGTCAACGTAGGAGCCACCACCATTGGCATCGCCATAGGTGACGTTGCTGCCGGTGACCGAACCACTCAGCTCGGCGTCGTTCATGAACACTTCCATCGACAGGTTCAGCGTAGTGGTGCTGTTGTCAGAGTTGTCACTGCTGTCGCTGTTGTTGGAGTCAGTGTTGGTGGTGGAGTTGTCCGAACTGTCACTGGCGATCTTGAACGAATCGTTCACGCTGGTGCTGTTGTCGGAACTATCGGAGTTGTCCGAGTTGTCAGAGTTATCTGAGTTATCAGAATTGTCTGAATTATCGGAGTTGTCAGAATTATCGGAGTTGTCTGACATATTGTTGCCGGTGTCCGCGATCTTGAACGAATCGGAGACACTGGAACTGTTGTCGGAGTTATCCGAGTTGTCCGAATTATCGGAGTTATCACTGTTATCGGAATTATCCGACATGTTGTTGCCGGTATCGGCAATCTTGAACGAGTCAGCAACACTGGAGCTGTTGTCGCTATTGTCGCTGTTATCGGAGTTATCCGAGTTGTCCGACATGTTGTTACCCGCGTCGGAAATCTTGAAGGCATCATTCAGACTGCTGCTGTTGTCTGAATTATCGGTGTTGTCAGTGGTTGTGGTTGTATTGGTGGCTGAGTTGTCGTTACCGGAATTGGTGTTTCCGGATCCCTCATCAGCATTCACGTTCGGGCTACCATCACCACCGAGGTCGGCGTATGCGCCTGCGGAAAGACCCAGGCCCAGAGCGATAGCAGCTGCCAGCAGAGTTTTTTTAGTTTTCATGATGTCATGTCCTTTTGATGGGATTGGCTTAACGGGATCCGCCCCAGTCCCTCAGGTAGTCGGGTAAGCCAAGGTCCAGATCCGTACAACGGTAAGAGCGATTACCGTGCCAACTCCAGGTCAAGCCCCATAACATACTGAATAAAAAGCCACTTTCGGCACTCAGTACAATCCCCGGATTTCCAGCCGACCTCCAACCTGTTGCAGTGCTGAAACAGCCTGTCGCCTCTGTACCACTGCAGAAAGTCTCTTGGCACCAGAAATCAGTCACATAGCCCGAAACGCCGGTGTCAAAAAACAAAAACCCCGCAGGGCGCAAGCCATGCGGGGTTTTCTGTGGTCGGTGAGGGCTGCGCCCTCACCGGAACATCATGGACCGGTCGATTAACCGAACTGGTTCATGGTGTTGTCTTTACC
>NZ_DFLY01000025.1:114112-149909 GCF_002375525.1 Marinobacter sp. UBA3607
TGGTTCATGGTGTTGTCTTTACCACCGGCCTTCAGAGCCGCTTCACCAGCGAAGAACTCTTTGTGGTCATCACCGATGTTGGAACCGGCCATGTCCTGGTGCTTCACAGTAGCGATGCCCTGACGGATTTCCTGACGCTGTACACCAGCAACGTAGGCCAGCATGCCTTCGTCACCGAAGTAGCCCTTGGCCAGGTTGTCGGTAGACAGAGCCGCAGTGTGGTACGTCGGCAGAGTGATCAGGTGGTGGAATACACCTGCTTCACGGGACGCATCACGCTGGAAGTTACGGCACCACTCGTCAGCCAGCTGACCCAGCTCGGTGTTGTCGTACTCGGCGCTCATCAGCTTGGCACGGTCGTAGGCAGATACGTCCTTGCCTTCTTCCTTCCATGCGTCGAATACCTGCTGACGGAAGTTCAGAGTCCAGTTGAAGGACGGGCTGTTGTTGTAAACCAGCTTGGCGTCGGGTACCACTTCCTTGATGCGGTTAACCATGGCAGCGATCTGGCCAACGTGCGGCTTCTCGGTTTCGATCCACAGCATGTCTGCGCCGTTCTGCAGGCTGGTGATACAGTCCAGAACAACACGGTCTTCGCCAGAGCCAGCTTTGAACTGGAACAGGCCAGAGGCCAGGCGCTTCGGCTTCAGCAGCTTGCCGTTGGACTTGATCACAACGTCGCCGTTCTCGATCTGGGAAGCGTCGTCGATGTACTCACCGTCCAGGAAGCTGTTGTACTGGTCGCCCAGGTCACCCGGCTCGTTGGTTACAGCGATCTGCTTGGTCAGGCCAGCACCCAGGGAGTCAGTACGGGCAACGATAACACCGTCGTCTACACCCAGCTCCAGGAACGCCAGGCGAACCGCGTTGATCTTGGACAGGAAGTCGGCGTGCGGAACAGTTACTTTACCGTCCTGGTGGCCACACTGCTTCTCGTCAGATACCTGGTTCTCGATCTGGATACAGCAAGCACCGGCTTCGATCATCTGCTTGGCCAGCAGGTAGGTCGCTTCGGCGTTACCGAAACCAGCGTCGATGTCGGCAATGATCGGCACAACGTGGGTTTCGTGGTTGTCGATCTGCTTGATCAGCTCAGCAGCCTTGGCGCTGTCGCCAGCTTCTTCAGCTTCGTCCAGGGCGCGGAACAGGTGGTTCAGTTCCCATGCGTCAGCCTGGCGTAGGAAGGTGTACAGCTCTTCGATCAGGCCGGAAACAGCAGTCTTCTCGTGCATGGACTGGTCAGGCAGCGGACCGAACTCGGAGCGCAGGGCGGCAACCATCCAGCCAGACAGGTACAGGTAACGACGCTTGGTGGTGCCGAAGTGCTTCTTGATGGAGATCATCTTCTGCTGGCCGATGAAACCGTGCCAGCAACCCAGGGACTGGGTGTACTGGGAAGAGTCAGCATCGTACGCAGCCATGTCTTCACGCATGATCTTGGCGGTGTACTTGGCGATGTCCAGACCAGTCTTGAATTTGTTCTGGGCGCGCATGCGGGCAGCGTGCTTCGGGTTGATGGCGTTCCAGGTCGGGTTCTGCTTCAGGATGGAAGCGATTTGGTCGACGTCTTGTGCGTAGGGCATGATCTCTATCCTTTCTACGTTTATGTTCAAAAGGTTCGGAACGCTGCGGCCAGCAGCTTCCGAGGCCAACCACCTGTCTGACAAACCCGGCAGGTGATGACGTTGGGCGTAACTTTAGTGCTTTCGAATTTATAATTGAAATTTATATGGTGTATTTTCGGCATTTTTTCTGTGAATACCCATCAGCAGGTCTAAATGCCTGAAAAATACCCCCTGCACGCGGGCTGAACTCTTTGATTGCCCCCAGCATATCCCATGTTAGGATTAACCGGGCTGACCTGGATCAGCCACAGCGTCCACCTGGCACCTACAAGGGCTCTCCGTGTTTTATATCCGGTCCTTTTTGCATTCGTTGTTACACGCTCTGAAAAATCTGTTACCCATCGTCGTGGTGGTCGGTTTCTTCCAGCTGGTTATTCTGCAGCAGGTGCCGGATGACCTCGGCAGCATGGCCATCGGCCTGTTAATTGTTGCCGTGGGCGTGGCATTGTTCTTACAGGGACTGGAGCTGAGCATTTTCCCGGTGGGCAAAAGCCTGTCGAACCAGTTCGCCCGCAAGGGCTCCCTGGCCATACTGCTATCGTTCGGCTTTGCCATGGGATTTTCAGCGGTTATTGCCGAGCCCGCGCTGATTGCAGTGGCAGAGCAGGCCCAGACCATCAGTGAGGGGCGAATTGACGGCCTCACCCTGAGGATACTGGTGGCTGTCTCTGTGGGGTTCGTCGTTGCCCTGGGGGTTTTCCGCACCATTTTCGGCTACCCGCTGCACTGGTTCATGATCACCGGCTACGTCATCGTGGTGATTGTTACCTGGTTTGCGCCGGAGGAAATTGTCGGGCTGGCCTATGACTCCGGCGGGGTGACAACCAATGTGGTGACGGTGCCCCCTGATCGCCGCTCTCGGCATCGGCCTGGCGGCCTCGATCCGGGGCCGGAACCCGTTGATTGATGGCTTTGGCCTGGTGGCACTGTCCGTCATGGTGCCCATGATCACCGTGCAGGTGTACGGCATGGTGGTTTACTCCGGCGGCACCGGGGCCGCAGCCATGGAGGCCATCACAGCGCAGGTTACGGAAGCCCCGGCGAAGTCCGGCATAATTGCGGCCCTGCTCGACCTGGCCGGCATGTTGAGGGATGTGCTGCCGATCATCATCACCGTTCTGTTCTTCCAGTACCTGGTGTTACGCCGGAAGCTGAGCAATCCGAAGAAGATTGCCTTCGGCTTTGCGCTGGTGATCCTCGGCCTGTATGCCTTTGTTGTCGGCCTGAAACTGGGCTTGTTCCCCATCGGCACCAGCATGGCCGAGCAACTGATGGCCATGGACAGCTATGCGCCCGTGTACCTTTTCGCCCTGATGATCGGGTTTGCCACAACCATGGCAGAACCGGCACTGATCGCCATCGGCAAGCAGGCGGAAGAAGCCGCCGCGGGTGCCCTCAACGGCAATGCCATTCGCCTGTTGGTAGCTGTGGGGGTGGCCGTTGGCATCACCATTGGTGTGCACCGGATCATCACCGGAGATTCCATTCACTATTACATTATGGGCGGCTATATCCTGGTGATTCTGCTCACCCTGCTCGCCCCCCGATACATCGTGGCACTGGCCTATGACCTTGGCGGCGTGACCACCTCGGAAGTCACGGTACCGCTGGTAACGGCCCTGGGGATTGGACTGGCCAGCAGCATAGAAGGCCGTAATGTCCTGATCGACGGTTTTGGCCTGATTGCCTTTGCCTCGATCTTCCCGATCGTTACTGTGATGACCTATGCCATCGTGTCCCAATACCGATCTGAACGCAGGAAGGAAACCCAATGAAGTTCTCTGCACTGGTAGCAATTGTCCCTGAAGACCTGGAACAGGACTGCATCGATGCAGCCCGCGAACTCGGCGCCGGCGGCATTACCGTCATGACCGGCCGCGGCATCAGCAACACCGCCAAGAAGACGTTCTTCGGCCTGACCTACGACGGCAGCCAGAGCGTGCTCCTGATGGTGCTGGAAAAAGGCCTGTCGCTGGAGATTCTCAAAGCCCTGCAGAAGGTGATCATGCCGGACCCGGCAGACTCCCAGGGCCTGATCTTTACCGTTCCGCTGGAGCACCTGGGTGGCATCGACATGGCCCAGGTGGAAAAATTCGAACAACACCTGAAAGACTCAATCTGATCGGAGAGCGCTCATGAAACTGGTCAAAGATGTGATGGTCAAAGACATCATCAAGATCTCGCCCTTCGCAACCCTGCGGGAGGCACTGACGCTGATGAAGCACCACAACGTGAAATCCCTCGTGGTCGAGCGCCAGAGCGAGCACGATGCCTGGGGGCTGATCACCTATACCAACGTGCTCAAATCGGTGATTGCAGAAGATGGCGATATCGACCTGCTGAATGTCTACGATGTCTGCGCCAGACCGGTGATCAGCGTGGGCGAAAACCTCGCCCTCAAGCACGCCGCCACCTTGATGTCCGATTACCGGGTCAAGCGACTGCTGGTACTGAAAGACAACGAAATGTGCGGCTTTGTAGTGATGGACGACATCATGGATGCCCTGCTCGATACCATCGACTGAACCGGGCCGGCCTCAGGTCTGGCACATCACCAGCAACTGGTCGCCCTCCTGCAGGTCCAGGTACTGTTTACGGGGCGGGTTCATGACCAGGTGGCGCCCCCGCTCATCGGCCCGGGCCCTGAATACACCCAGCGCAATCTCGCCCCGGGCCGCGACTGTTTTCTCCAGTAACTGGAAGGTCGCGCTGGCTGGCAGCGGGTAGTCGTGGGGGTCACGGAACTGGATCTCGGCGCCACCGGCCGTGAACAGCTCGTCGAGCACCACCCGCAATTCCCTTCGTAAAGCCACCTGGGCCAGGACGTGGCTCAGAATCATCGGGCTGATCAGCATTTCACTTTGATGGCCATACAACAGGTGGCGGTTGTCCGGATCACTCAGCTCCATAATAACCTGGGGCCGGCGGGTGGATTCCGACAGAATATCTTCCAGCTGCAGGTAACCCACCATGGCACGGGCATCGGCCTCTTCCCCGGAGCCTATCCGGTCGCTGCTCAACAACATCACGGTATCGTAGCTGGCCGGCGCCAGCTTGCGCAGGTCTTCTTCCACCATGTAATCGGCTTCCAGCAGGCGGCCATTGATCCGCTCAAGGTCCACGCCATAGCGGGACATCTCACGCTGACGCTCTTCCAGCGGGGTTGCCGATACCATGTCCAGCTGGAACTGTCGCCCGGTGTAGCTGCCAAACTCCGCCGCCAGGCTCGGCACCCGTCGGTTCCAGCCGAGAACCAGGACCCGGTGAGGCCCCTGCTGGCGGCTTGGCTGCACAGAGCCGCTGATGCGTTCCACTGCCGCCAGGGGGTCCACCTTGGTATCCGGGCCCGTGTGTTCATAGTCGCTGGCCATCAGCACTACCCGGTCTTCGTTACGGATCACCGTATCTGACGGCGCCAGCAGGTTAACCTGCCAGCCTTTGGCTGCCGGCTGCAGCAAGCCCAGCACGACGGCATGGGGCCGCTGCGTTGCCAGCTCGCTCAAGGTCAGGCCCTCGGCGGTTTCGCCTCCCCGCACAAAGATCTCGTTGCCTTCACCGGCGGTCAGCAATTCGTTGTAGACCTCGGAGAGGTTTGGGTGCAGCACGTTCTGCACCATCAGGCGGCTGATGGTGGCATCACCGGCCACCACCTCGACCGAGCCGGGATAGGCGCGCTCGACCACCGGGAGCTTTCGCATGTCCTGGATTTCTGCCACCACAAACGGCAACGGGGAACTGAAATGGCGGGCTTGGGCGGCGATAGACAACAGGGCTTTGACGGTTTCGATATCGGAGGTCACCAGGCTGCCGGCATCATGGCCCTGGCTGGGCACAATCACTGCCGCAGCGTCCAGGCAGGCGACCCGGTGCAGGGCTTCGGGCTGAATAGCCGAACCGCTTCGCAGGATCACCTCCCGGGCCCGGCGACCCACGCCCGGCTCGTTGATCAGCTCGTACAGCTGTTCGCCACTGGCTTCTTCCGCCAGTACAACCAACCGCAGTTTCTGGGTATCGTGCTTTTCCAGAAAGCGCTGCATCCGGCCGGATGAACCAAACAACTCGGCCACCAGCGGCGGGGTCTGGGCTGTCCAGCCCAGCACCACCACATGGTTTTTCAGGGTAACCGGGGTCAGGCCCCGCTCCAGGTCTTCCATCTTGGCAATCAGCCAGCGGGTGAGGATGGCCACCAGGGTGCCCATAAACACCACATATCCGGAGATGGTCAGCAGGGTAGACACAATGCGCTGCCAGGTGCCGACATCGTCCCCCAGGTAGCCGGGGTCAGTCAGGCGAAGGAAGGCCCACCAGATAGCGGAGCCGGCATCCTTGAACTCACCCGCCGGCGGCAACACCACCAGCAGGCCGCCAATCAGCGAAATCAGGCCGATAAAACCGCCCACCACCAGTAACTGGAAGCCGGCACCTTTGACCAGCTGGCGCTCAACAACAAACTTGATTCGATCAACAATCCGGAACGGAAGCATGCCTGCTCCTTGCATCAACTATGCGGGGCAGTTTATCGCAGTTTTCAGGCTTCGCCAGAAACAACGCCATTCAGGGCCGCTTCCAGGGTGGGATAAAAGCGGCTGATACCGGGCTCCGGCTTTACGCCAGCCCTTGCCAGCGTGCGTAAAGGCTGGAACTGCAAGTCTGCAATCACTATTTCCGTGCCGGTATTCCGGCAGCTGGAAATCAGCTTGTTCAGGGCCGACAAACCACCCGCATCCAGTATGGTGACACCGTCCATATACAGCACCAGCCCCCTGGCCTGCCGGGACAGGCCTGCCAGCTCGCCAAACACCCGGTCTGCCGCCGCAAAGAACAGCGGGCCGTTGATCTTGAACACCTGCCAGCCCTCGGGCAGCTCCGCCTGTACGATGCGCTTGTTACCGGTAATATCGGTCACCTTGGTCATCTGCGCCATTTCCCGCATGAACAGCACCGCCGCCAGCAACACCCCGGTGGTAATGGCAATCACCATATCCAGCGCCACGGTCAGGCCGAAGCAGGTCAGGAACACCAGGATATCGCTGCGGGGCGCGGTTTTCAGAAGGTGAACCGCCTTCGGTGCTTCGCTCATATTCCAGGCCACCATCACCAGTAGCGCGGCCATGGCTGGCATGGGCAGGTAGGCCAGGATGCCGGCCAGCGACACCAGCGCCAGCAACACCACCAGGGCATGGATCATCGCCGACACCGGCGATTCCGCCCCGGCCCGGTAGTTGGCAGCGGAACGGGCAATGGCAGCGGTGGCGGTAATACCGCCAAAGAACGGCACCAGAATGTTACCGATGCCCTGCCCCATTAATTCGCTGTTAGCGCTGTGGCGCTTGCCGGTCATGCCATCAAGCACCACTGCGCACAGCAGGGATTCGATGGCGCCCAGCATAGCAATGGCAAAGGCCGCCGGGATCAGCTCCCGGAACAGTTCCCAGCTCAGCCCTATCGGCTCACCGGCTGCCCCCGCCTGCTGCCAGGGCCAGGCGAATTCCGGCAGGAACGGCGGAATACCGGCACCGGTGCTGCCATCCGGCAGCAGGTAACTGAAACGGGAGCCGATGGTTTCAACGGCAGCCCCCTGGCTGTTCATCCACAACGCCAGCAGGCTACCCACCACCACCGCCGGCAGGTGCGGCGGCACCGGGGTTTTCAGGCGGGGCCAGAGCAGCATGACCGCCAGCGTAGCCAGCGCCACCAGGGTGCTCATGGCATCCAGCGCCGGTAATTGCTGGCCCAGCACCGCCAGTTTGTCCCAGTAATGCTCCGGCATGGTCTCGACTGGCAAACCGAAAAAGTCCTTCACCTGCAGGGTGGCAATCACCACGGCAATACCCGCGGTAAAGCCCAAAGTGACGGACTCGGGTATATACTCGATAAAGCGCCCGAGACGCATCAGCGCCATAATCACCAGCAACACCCCGGACATCAGGGTGGCCAACAACAAGCCACCCAGGCCATAGCTCTGGGCAATCGGGTAGAGAATAACCACAAAGGCCGCGGTCGGGCCGGAGATACTGAACCGGCTGCCGCCGAACAGGGCGATCACAAAGCCGGCAATAAAGGCCGTGTACAGCCCGTACTGGGGCGCAACGCCACTGGCAATGGCCAGAGCCATGGCCAGCGGAATGGCGATGATGCCGACCGTGATGCCGGCCATCGCATCTTTCAGGAAACGGCCACCGGTGTAGCGCTCGTCAATACAGGCCTCACGGACAGCGTGGGCGAATCTGAGCGAAAAAAGATGAGCACGGTGGGACATCGCTGGCGGCTCCTGGTTGCGAACGAGACCTTATCATTATATGCTCATTACGATTACATTCAATGTTAACCTGATTAACATAGCATGAGCGTTGATACCTATGCCCAAGGAAAACCGAACCGCACGCCTCACCCTGCTGATTGACCCGGAAAAGAAAAAGGTCTTTGAAGCCCTGTGCAAAGAGGAAGATGTCACGCCGTCCCAGAAGGTCCGGCAGTTTATCCGGGAATATGTAGAAGCCCGGCTGGGCCCGGACTGGCGCGAAGACTCCCGCCAGAAAACCGACTGAGCGGCGAAGCGTATAAGCTCCTATGAAACCTTTATTCGCCAGCCTCCTGTTAACACTCGCCACCGTCACCGGGTGCGCCGCTGTGCCGGCAGACAACATCCCGGCA
Source organism: Marinobacter sp. UBA3607 (assembly GCF_002375525.1). Classification (NCBI taxonomy): domain Bacteria; kingdom Pseudomonadati; phylum Pseudomonadota; class Gammaproteobacteria; order Pseudomonadales; family Marinobacteraceae; genus Marinobacter; species Marinobacter sp. UBA3607. Next base: position 122,392 of record NZ_DFLY01000025.1, read on the forward strand.
CGGCCCAGCAGCCAGTACGATGCGGTGGTTTTGGCAGCGAAGACCGGCACCCCGCTTACCGTCCAGGAACTGGCCCGCCAGCTGGCCGATACCGATATCGTAGTGATCGGCGAGTACCACGGCCACCACGCTTCCCACCTACTCCAGGCCCGGCTGCAACAAGCCCTGTACCGGCAAAACCCCGCCCAGATCCTGAGCATGGAACAGTTCAACCTGGACCACCAGGCTGCCGTGGATGCCTACCTGGCCGGCACAACCGGCGAAACCGAAATGCTGGAAGACGCCAACGCCTGGGACAACTACAAGGCCTCCTACCGGCCGCTGGTGGAATTTGCGCGCCAGCATCAGCTACCGGTGATCGCCGCCAACGCACCGGCGGATACGGTTCGCTGTGTCGGCCGGGAGGGTAAGGCTTACCTGGACAGGTTGCCGGAAGCGCAGCGCTCAGCCCTGCCGCAGCAGGCCTTCCTGGACACCCCGGAATATCGGGACAAGTTCATAGACGCCATCAGCGGCAGCCATGGTACGGAACAGGCTGAACTCTCCGGGCGCATGCTCAACACCTACCAGGCCCAACTGCTCCGGGATAACACCATGGCGCACCGGATGGTGGAAGCGCTCCGCAACCGGCCCGGGCATCAACTGGTGCATACCAGCGGCACCTTCCACAGCGAGCAGCGCCTTGGTACCGTGGCGGTGCTGGAACAACGGGCTCCGGAACTGGATATCACGGTGATCTCACCAGTCGAATGGCCGGCCACTGAAGCAGACATGCCGCTGGCAAAGCACCGCCACAAAGGCGACTATCTGTACTTTATCCAGCCCATGCCCCGGGAATTCCGAGACCCGGAACGGGAGCGAGAGGCCATGCAGGCCCGGTTCGGCCAGCGCACCACGACCAACTGTGATTAATCACAAGGAGTAAGCATGAAAGTTGTCTCTGCCCTGATCATCGGCCTGTGTGCCATTTTTGCCGCGTCTCTGCTCAGCGAAGGACTGATGGGGCTGCGCACGGCCGACCGCTACGTGACGGTCAAGGGCGTGGCGGAACGCGAGGTGCAGGCAGACCTTGCATTGTGGCCAATCCGCTTTGTCGCCACCGGCAGCACGCTGGACGAAGCCCAGAACAAAACCCGCAGCAGTCGCGAAGCCATCATGGCCTTTCTGAAACTGCAGGCGATTGAGGAGTCGTCGGTTGAACTGCAGCGGCTGGATGTTACCGATACCCGCGCCAATCCATACTCCGGCAACAACAACGAGCAGCAGTACATCATCAACCAGACCCTGATGGTGCGCAGCACCGACATAGACCGTATCCGCCAGGCGGCACAGAACGTGAGCGAACTGGTGGATTCCGGTGTGGTGCTGTCGTCGGACTACGGCCCCGGCGGCCCCACCTATTTGTTCAGTGGCCTGAACGATATCAAGCCGCAAATGATCGCCGAAGCCACCGCTGCCGCCCGGGAATCCGCCCAGCAATTTGCCCGGGATGCCGATGCCGAGCTCGGCGGCCTGCGACGGGCCAATCAGGGGATTTTCCAGATCCTCGCCCGGGACCAGGCCCCGGGGGTTTCGGAACAACAGCAGCCGTTAAAAACCGTGCGTGTAGTCTCTACCTTCGACTACTACCTGGAGTAACCGGGTTACTGGGTGGCCACCATTTCGTCGGTAACCTGGTAATCCCCGGCCAGCCAACGCAGAATTTCGTGGGCAGCCGGGTGATCAAAGGCATCGTAGGTGTGCATCAGCGCCTGTTTTTTCTCATCGCTGATACGCCCCAGCCCGGTATCCTGCAGCACCAGCAAGTCTCTGTGCAGCTGTTCCGCCAGCTCCAGCCCCAATACCTCCCTTGCCGCATGCAAAAACGCCTGGCCATACTGGTAATCCGGCCCCTGGCGATAGGATTCCGCCAGGGTAATGGCCGGAATACTGGTGAGCACCGGTTGCAGCGCAGGGTTGATGGCGTGGCCTGAAAGATAGGCTGCGTTGCCCGCAGGGCGGCCGGTAAATCCGCGCAGGTGCAGGTGCCGGGACATGCGGTCACCGTCGTTTACCGGATAGTTATCCCAGAGCAGCGGCTTGCGGCCCAGCAACTTGCTGATACGTTTGAGGTGGCCCGGTGAAATCTCCCGGGAGCAGACTTCCTCCCCGGTCCAGAAAATCCGCACATCGCGGTCCAGCTCCGCACCCAGGGTTTCCAGATAATCCGCCGGCCGCTGGCCAAACACACGGTCCAGCACCGGGTCATCGGAATAGTAGGTTGGGCACACGCTGATTTTTGCAGCCGCGGTATGTTCCTGCACCCATTTGATAATGCCGGCCTGGGTTCGGGCCAGTTCCGGGGTATCCGGGTGCATATCGTCGAACAGGATGGCCAGCTCCTGAATACCCAGGCGATCCAGCATTTTCAGTTTTTTCGCCAGGGCATCCCGGGCGATGTCATCGAAGTTATTGAAAACCTCGAACGGGCTCAGCCCTACGCCGAAACGCACCCCTTCGCGCCGGCAGAATCCGGCAAAATCCGCCAACGCCTCGGCCTGTTCCGGCGGATGCGGCTCCTGCCAGCGCCGGCGCAAGTATGGATCGGCCTTGGGCGCGTACAGGTAGAAACCATAGCCATGGGTGGTCAGGGCATTAACCAGCTGGCGCCGCTCGCCCCAGCTCCAGACCGGGCCATAAAATCCTTCGATAATACCCAGCTCTACCGTCATCTCACTCGCTCCCTGACCAAGGTTTCCTATCATCATATACCCTACCCGGGCACAGGTCAGGCCCGGATGAACACTCCGGCGTTACGATGGTTTCGAAAGCGCATCAAACAACGTAGTGCGCCAGCGCAGCCACAACCACAGCGCCCAGCTCCGCCGCCACAATAAAACCCGGATACAACAGGCAAGACACCCACAACAGTCTGCGGTTGACCGGCCTTTGCGCCGGCCGGACAACAACCGGCCGGGCGGGAAACGCCAGCACCGTGGCCAGGAGCAAGACCAACGTCAACAGCCCCACCAGGGGCAGCATGGCCGCCATAAATTCACCAAACCCGATGCCCCGGGTCTGCCAGATGAAGAGGTTCTGGGGATTACCGATGGGCGTCAGAGCCGACCCGACATTCACAGCCAGGGCCTGGAAAATCACCAGCCGGCCCAGCGGAACCGGCACCACCGCGGCCAGGGCAACAGTCAGGGGCACCACGATAAACAGGGCCACATCGTTGGTCACTACCGCAGCCAACAGCCAGGAAAAAACCACCAGCGCCAGTGCCAATGAACGCTCCGTGCGAAACCGGCCCATCAGCCAAACACCACAACGGGCCAGGGCACCACTGTCTTCAAGCCCACGGCTCAGCACCAGAAAACCGGTGAGCGCCGCCAGGGTTTGCCAGTGCACCAGCCCGGCAAGCTCACTCAAAGAGGGTGACACCGCCCACAGCAAGGGCACCAGCCCAACCACCAGTGCCAGCAGCAGGTAATCCTCGGTCAGCCGGGACAGGAAGAAACAGAAGGGATTGCTACGACTCATCAGGCTTATGATCCCGATCAACAGGCAAAGGGCATGGCAGGCAGAGAATATTGTCTAGACTTACAGACAAACCGACATTTCAACAGCCATTCTGACCGGAGATATGCCGTATGGAAATCAAAACCTTCGCAGACCTGATCGACTGGACCCGGCAACTGCACGCCCACCTGGCCCGCTGCCTGCACGAATCGGCCGGCCAGCATAAAGACGAGCGGGCCAGCGCCCTGCTGGATTACATCAGCAGCCACGAGACCCTGCTGGAAAAGGCGGTGGCCGAGTATGAAAACCAGGCCGATCCGAAAGCCATGCAAACCCGGCTTTACGATTACGGGGTGCACAAGCCCATCGAAAAAAACCGGACCTGCAGTACCGATTACTCCGCGCTGGACTTCGCCGGTATTGCCCGTGAGATCTTTGATTTTCATGATCAGGTCATGGCGCTCTACGACAGCCTGATCGGCAAGGCAGAGATTCCCGAAGCCAAGTCTCTGCTGGAAGACCTGAAATCGCTGGAAGAACATGAAGCCATGCGCCTGGCCAGCCAGATCGGCCGGATGAACGATTTGTGAAAACCGTTCGTATAGCTCCGAGGCCTTAGACATATGTCTTAATTCGAGCAGCTGCATAGCACAACCATTGTGTTTGTGAACTAGACTGCAAGAACAAGCCGGTCACCCAAAAAGCGGCTGGCTCTGAGCCAAAGACAATTACAACAACATCAGAGGTTAGAAGAGCAATGAAGATCCGTTCTGTTCTATCTGCGGCTGTACTGGCTGTGGCAACGACATTTGCCGCCACACAGGCGCTGGCACAAGACAAATTCACCCTGAAACTGGCCGAAACCTGGGGCCCCAACTTTCCCATTTTCGGTGACACAACCAAGCGTTTTGCCGAAACCGTCGAGAAAATGTCTGACGGCCGGCTGACCATCCGCATCGACTCCGCCAACAAGCACAAAGCGCCGCTGGGCGTGTTCGATATGGTCAAGGCAGGCCAGTACGACATGGGCCACTCTGCCTCCTACTACTGGAAAGGCAAGGTTCCGGAAACCCTGTTCTTCACCAGCATGCCGTTCGGCATGAACGCCATGGAACAGTACGCCTGGTTCTACCACGGCGGCGGCATGGAGCTGATGCAGGAAGTGTATGAGCCCCACAACATGCTGTCGTTCCCCGGCGGCAACACCGGTGTGCAGATGGGCGGCTGGTTCCGCAAGGAAATCAAGTCGCTGGAAGACCTGCAAGGTCTGAAAATGCGCATCCCGGGCTTTGCTGGCGAAGTCTTCGCCGAGGTGGGTGTTAACCCCACCAACATCGCCCCGGGCGAGCTGTATACAGCCCTTGAGCGCAACACCATTGATGCCGTTGAGTGGGTAGGTCCGGCCCTGGATCTGCGTCTTGGCTTCCAGCAGATCGCCGATTACTACTACACCGGTTGGCACGAGCCGGCCACCGAGCTGCAGTTCCTGGTCAACAAGCGTGTATGGGAACGCCTGCCGGCAGACCTGCAGGAAATCATGCGGGTAGCCATGCGCACCGCCTCCTACGACATGCTGGTTCATTCCCAGCATGAAAACGCCAAGGCCTGGGCCAACATCAAGCAAGACTACCCGAACGTACAGATCAAACAGTTCCCGGAAGACATCTTCCAGGCCATGTACGATGCCAACAAAAAACTGCTGACAGAAGCAGCGGAAGACAGTGCAATCGCCAAGAAGATCATTGATTCCCAGCTGAGCTACCAGGAGCAAAGCCGGGCTTACACGGATATTTCCGAAAGGGCCTATCTCAACACCATGGCGGAAGTCGAGTAAACTGAACGCCATGCAGCAACAGAGCCGGGATCGCTCTTGGAGAGGTCCCGGCTTTTTGCTTTCTAACCAGAACAGAAAATCCGCTCTGCGGAGGACGATGTACAGATGCGCTGGATAATAAAACTGGACGAGGGCCTGGCCTGGGCCTCGAAAGTGTGCGGCTGGGTGGCGTGCATTGCCATGATCCTGATGGCCGCCAACGTGTTCTACGATGTGCTCACAAGGTATGTGTTTAACGACGTATCCATCGCCATGCAGGAAATGGAATGGCACCTGTATTCGGTGGTGTTCCTGCTGGGCATTCCCTATGCCCTGCGCACAGACAGCCACGTTCGGGTAGACGTGTTCTACACCAACTGGAGCCAGAAGCGTAAAGCCTGGGTGAACCTGGTTGGCGCCCTGATTTTTGTAATCCCCTTCGCCTACCTGATCGGCTTCTACGGTTACAGCTTTGCCCAGGACGCCTACCAGATGGGTGAAGGCAGCGGCGACCCCGGCGGCCTGCCACACCGCTGGATTATCAAAGCCGTGATTCCTTTCTCTGCCGTGTTTATGGCAACCGCCGGCCTGAACATGGCCACCTACGCCCTGAGGGTGATGGCAGGTGATAAAGAATACGAAGGCGAGCACAGTGCGGGAGGCCTGGCATGATCGGCATGATTATGTTCGGCGTGGCACTGGTCATGCTGATGCTGGGTTTCCCGGTGGCCTTCACCTTCGGTGGCGTGGCGCTGTTCTTTGGTATCTTCGCTGAAGGCATGGACCTGTTCGCGTTCATGCCCTACCGCATCATGAGCGTGATGCAGAACACCGTCTTGATGGCCGTGCCGCTGTTTATCTTCATGGGCGTGGTGCTGCAGCGCACCAGGCTGGCCGAGCAGTTGCTCACGTCCATGGGCCGGCTGTTTGGCGGCCTGCCGGGCGGCCTGGCTATCTCCACCATCCTGGTGGGAGCACTGCTGGCTGCGTCCACTGGTGTGGTCGGCGCCAGTGTGGTGGCCATGGGCCTGATCTCCCTGCCAGTGATGCTGGCCCATAACTACGACAAGCGCCTGGCCACCGGTACTATCTGTGCGTCCGGCACCCTGGGCCAGATTGTGCCGCCGTCTATTATCCTGATCATTCTGGGGGATGTTCTGGGCCTGCCGGTGGGCGACCTGTTCAAGGCCGCAGTGATGCCCGGCATCGTTCTGATCGGCCTGTACATTATCTACATCCTGGTGATCACCCGCCTCAAGCCCCAGACAGCTCCGGCCATGCCGCCGGATGACAGCATCAGCCGTGGCAAGGAAATACGCGATGCGTTGCTCGCGATTATCCCGCCGCTGGCACTGATTGTGGTGGTGCTTGGTTCGATCTTTACCGGCATTGCCACCCCCACCGAATCGTCTGCACTGGGTGGTGTGGGCGCGGTGGTCCTGGCCATCATCTATCGCCAGTTCTCGTTCAAGATGGTGTGGGATGCGGCCAAGGATACCGTCAGCGTAACCGCCATGGTGTTCGCCATCCTGATCGGTGCCACCGCCTTCTCCATGGTGTTCAGCTACACCGGCGGCGACTACCTGCTTGAAGAATGGCTGCTGATGCTGCCGGGCGAACAGTGGGGCTTCATCATCCTGGCCATGCTGGTGATCCTGGTTCTGGGCTTCTTTATCGACTTCGTGGAGATTTCGTTCATCATCGTGCCGATCCTGGCGCCGGTGGCCGAAGCCCTGGGCATCAACATGCTCTGGTTCGCCATCCTGGTGGCCATGAACCTGCAAACCAGCTTCCTGACGCCACCGTTCGGGTTCGCCCTGTTCTACCTGAAAGGGGTGGCGCCACCGAACGTCAAAACCACCGATATCTACAAGGGCATACTGCCGTTCATCCTGCTCCAGATCCTGGTGCTGGCGATGATCATCATATTCCCTGAATGGTTTGGCATGAGCGCCACTTACTAAGACTTGTACCTTCCGGGATCGGGCACCCGCCCGATCCCGCTTTTATCTCCACTTTGCCCTCCGTTTTCGCCAATACCTGACAAATCCTGATCATTTTCTATACTGAGTCAGAAACGCGACTCTCAGCCTGATTTCGGGACCGCACAGGAGCACAGAGAACAAAGGGAGAGCCTGCCGTGACACAGAACACCGCCCGCAAACCGGAATATAGCGGAAGCGACCCAAGAGCCCAGGGCCATGTGCTGACCCTGCCCCTGGAGAACAGCCAGACCGACCGGGAACCCCACAGCTACGAGCGCTGGCTGGTGGCCAAGCTGATGCGTATGGCCGGTTCGCCACCGGTGCGCTTCCGCCTGTGGAACGGCGAGACCATCGAACCGGAGCAGCAGCCCGCCCGGTTCACCCTGAGCCTGGCCGATCCCAAAGCCCTGTATTCACTGGTGGCCAATCCCAACCTGGCGTTCGGAGACCTGTACAGCGCCGGCCGGCTGGAAGTAGACGGCGACCTGCCGGATCTTATGGAAGCCATGTACCGGGCGGTTCATGCGGCCCGGCAGAAGTGGCCGAAATGGCTGGATGCACTGTGGCGCAACCACAACCCCCGGCCTACCGGGATTTCCGAAGCCAGGGAAAACATCCACCACCACTACGACCTGGGCAACGAGTTCTACCAGCTGTGGCTGGATAGTGCGGAAATGCAGTACACCTGTGCCTATTACGAACAGGCAGACAACACCCTGGAACAGGCCCAGCTGGCCAAACTGGAACATGTGTGCCGCAAACTGCGCCTGAAACCGGGCATGACCGTGGTGGAAGCCGGTTGCGGCTGGGGCGGCCTGGCACGGTACATGGCCCGCAATTACGGGGTAACCGTGCATGCCTACAACATATCCCGGGAGCAGCTGGCCTATGCCCGGGCCGAAGCAGAGCGGCAGGGCCTGGATAACCTGGTCACCTATGTGGAAGACGACTACCGCAACATTGAAGGCCAGTACGATGCGTTCGTCTCCATCGGCATGCTGGAGCATGTGGGCAAGGACAACTACCCCGCCCTGTCGGAACTGATCAAACGCTCCCTCAAACCCGATGGCATCGCCCTGCTGCACAGTATCGGGCGCAACCGGCCGATGCTGATGAACGCCTGGATCGAGAAACGGATTTTCCCCGGCGCCTACCCCCCCAGCATTGGCGAGTTCATGGAGCTCTGCGAACACAGCGATTTCTCGGTGCTGGATGTGGAGAACCTGCGCCTGCACTACGCCCAGACCCTGAGCCACTGGATGGACAATTTCACCGCCAACCAGGACAAGGTAACGGAGATGTACGACGAGCACTTCACCCGGGCATGGCGGCTGTACCTGGCCGGCTCCATTGCAGCCTTCCGGGCCGGCTCATTGCAGCTGTTCCAGGTGGTATTCACCCACGGCGATAACAATCAGCTGCCCCGGAGCCGGCAGGATCTTTATACCTTCCCAGCCACACCGGAGGGCATTTGATGGATTACTACGATGTGATCATTGTCGGCGCCGGACCCGCCGGCTCTACCCTGGCCCGGGCGCTGGAGGGCGCGGGCAAGCAGGTGCTGATTATCGACAAGGCCGAATTCCCCCGGGATAAAACCTGCGCAGGCTGGGTAACCCCCGCGGTACTGGCAAGCCTGGATATTGATGCCAACGAGTATGGCAATGGCCGCACCCTGCAACCCATTCGCCGCTTCCGCATCGGCATGATGGGCCAGGACGCGGTGGAGAACAACCACGGTGAAGTGGTCAGTTACGGCATCCGCCGCTGCGAGTTTGATGACTACCTGCTTGGCCGGGTGTCCTGCACCAAACAGCTGGGTACGCCGGTAAAATCCATTACCCGTGACAACGGCAACTGGGTAATCAACGAACAATGGCAGGCGCCGTTACTGGTGGGCGCCGGCGGTCACTTCTGCCCGGTAGCCCGGCAGCTGGGCAACGGCCCCGGCAAGCATGAAACCGTGGTTGCAGCCAAGGAAGTAGAGTTCGAGATGACTCCGGAACAGGCCCGCTCTTGCGAAGCCCGGGGCGATACCCCCGAACTCTGGTTCTGCCGCGATCTCAAGGGCTATGCCTGGGTGTTCCGAAAAGGCAGCTACCTGAACATTGGCCTGGGCCGGGAAGACAACCACCGGCTGACGGATCACCTGGAAGCCTTTGTAGAAGATATGAAACAGGCCGGCCGCATTCCCGCCGACCTGCCCGGCCGGTTCAAGGGTCACGCCTATCTGCTGTATGCCCACGCCGACCGGCCATTGGTGGACGATGGCGTGCTGCTGATCGGCGATGCCGCAGGGCTGGCCTACACCCAGAGCGGCGAAGGCATCCGCCCGGCCATCGAATCGGCCCTGATGGCCGCCAAAGTGATCCAGGAAGCCCCGGACTATTCTGCGATTTCCCTGCAGTCCTACGGCGAACAAATTGCCACCCGCTTTGGCAATCGCGCCTCCGAACAGGAGCATGGCTTTGACCTGCCTGAATGGCTCAAGCAACCCATTGCCAGCACCCTGATGCGCTCGCACTGGTTTACCCGGAAGGTAGTGACAGAGAAGTGGTTTTTACACCAGCAGGTGCCGCCGCTGGATGTGGCGGTGTGAGTAGTCGTCATTCGGTTCACCTTCGTTGGCAACTAGCACTTTTTGACCATCGCGGGTGAAAGTCACCATGTCTGGCAAGGCGCCCACGGTCACTTCACCGGCCTTGGACAGATCAGATGCGTTGTAGAACACAACCTTGCCGTTGTCCTGCTTCACCTCGGCTTCGATGGCGACGGCGACCAGGTCACCATACACCGCCACACTGTTAGCGGAGGCGCCTTCGCGGCTGGCGTCGATGGTGTTAACCAGCACCGGTGCAGACGGGTTACGAATATCCAGTACGTCCACGGTGGCCGCATTGGCATTCACCACAAACAGACGCTGGTTGGCAGCATCATGGGCGACGATTTCGGCGGCGCTTTCGTCGAACACATTGCCCGGGGCCTTGGAGCTTCCCAGTACATTGAGTTCGATCAGGCCCGGCAAGGAAGCCCTGGGCTGGGTTTCAGAACCGCTGCCGGTAGCGCAGGCAGCAAGGCCAACGGTGGTGGCCAGAATGGCGGAGGTCAGAAGGGTTCGCTGGAAAATCATGTTTACCTCGGGTTGTGTCGTCGGTGTGTAAATGACGACCCAAGCTATGGCAAACAGATGACAAAACCGCGTCAGAAAAAAGACAAGCCGATGACGCACATACAAAAATGGCGGCTCCGGGGAGCCGCCATTTCAGGTTACCGCTCTGCCTGGCTTACTGGCCCAGGTAGCTCCGGTACATCCACACGTCTTTCTCCTGCCCGGAGATGTAATCGCTCATCAGGGCAGAGGTGCCTTCGTCACCGGCTTCACCGGCCAGCTCCAGCAGTTCACGCTGCTTGGCGATCAGCTTGCCGAAGCTTTCAACAATGTTCTCAACCGCTTCTTTGCCGTTGGATACGTCTTTGCGCTCCGGCACTTCGGCGGTTTCGATGTAGGTGCTGAAGGCGTGAGCCGGGCGGTGGCCCAGGGTCAGTACACGCTCGGCAATTTCATCCACTTTCAGCAGAAGGTCGTTGTACAGCTCTTCGAATTTCTCGTGCAGCAGGAAGAAGTTCTCACCCTTGATGTTCCAGTGGTAACCACGCACGTTCATGTAAAAGATCTGGTAGTTGGCCAGCAGATCATTCAGTGAGCTAGCCAGTGCGGCGGTTTTTTCGGTATCCAGACCAATAAAGTTCTTACCCATTTGAACCTCCTGATTCGTCGTCGGGTTGTCTCTGATTACTACTCTAAGTCAGTTCCGGGCCCTGGGCCCAGTTCCATTCCTTAATGTCATTAATAGTAAAAACTTATTCGATAGCCTGAAATCTTATAGCTCGAACCTATTGCAGGATATCGCACAATCTATTTGGAAATAATTCTCGTTTGGTCTTAAACTGAATCATAGACCTGATAAATGCGGAGTTGATCATGAGTACGCTGAAACTGTTTGTCCACGAGCACAGCACGAAAGGTGATCAGTCGGTTTTGAAAACGATTACCTTCGCCATCACCCACTTTACCGTAGCCTTCACCGTGGCCTATCTGCTGACCGGTGACATCCTGATCGGCAGCCTGATTGCCATGGTGGAACCGGCCATCAACACCGTGGCCTACTTCTTCCATGAGAAGATATGGGCACGGCACCAGCAAAATGCAAGGGACGCTGCCGCCGCACCGGTAAGCTTGCAACATCACACGTCATAGTGAACTGACACAGGTCAGCTCCCACTGCGGCCCGGGTTAAACACCCGGGCCGCAGTCCATGCAGCCTTCCGCGGGCTCCGGGCCCAGTTTCAGGTTTCTGTTCAGGTCTTTCAGGGCTGATCGCAAGCCCTCTTCAATCACCGGATGGTAGAACGGCATCTCCAGCATGTCGCTCACGGTCATGCGCTTCTGGGCACACCAGGCCAGCAGGTGGGCAATGTGCTCGGCCGCCGGGCCGAACATTTCCGCGCCCATGAACAATCCGCTGCCATGCTCGCCATACACCCGCAGCAGGCCCCGGTTCTTGCCGATCACCTTGCTGCGGCCCTGGTTCTCGAAACTTACTTCACCGACGGCAAAGCAGCCCCGGCACTTTTCATCCACCTGGTGAATGGTCAGGCCCACCGAGGCAATCTGCGGATCGCTGAACACCACGGCCAGCGGGGTTTTGCGCAACCCGGTCTGTACCTCCGGATATGCCGCCGCGTTGTCTCCGGCGATGCGGCCTTCATCTGCGGCCTCATGCAGCAACGGCCGGTGGTTATTCACATCCCCGACGATAAAAATATGGCTGTCGCCACAGCGCAGGGTGTAAGGGTCGAACTCCGGCATGCCCCGGTCGTCCAGCTCGATGCCGGCGTTCTGGATATCCAGGTTATCGATATTCGGCCGGCGCCCGGTGGCCGCCAGAAGATAGTCGTAGGTTTCCTGGTGCTCTTTGCCGTCTTCCAGCCAGGTAATCTGCACACCACCGTCTGTACGCTCTACCCGGCGGGTTTCGGTTTCCGGACTGAAGGCAAACTCTTCGCTGAAGGTTTTCAGTGCGTAGTCACGGATTTTCTCATCCCGCAGCCCACCGATGCCGCCGCTGACACCGAACAGGTGCACCTTCACCCCCAGCCGGCTTAGTGCCTGCCCCAATTCCAGGCCGATGACCCCGGGGCCGAAGACCGCGACAGAGCCTGGAAGGTCCTGCCAGTCGAAGATGTCGTCGTTCACAATCAGCCGGTCCCGGGCATCCTTGAAGATACCCGGTATGTTGGGGCGGGAGCCGGTGGCGATGATGATGCGATCGGCACGGACTTCGGTATGGTCGCCGACTTCCAGCCGGTGGGCATCCAGAAAGCGGGCATGGCCCATCAGGCGATGTTCTTCCGGCAGTTTCTCCATGGAGCGGACCACCGGCGCCACAAACTTGTCCCGCTCGGCACGTACCCGCTGCATTACCAGCCGGCCATCAATGCGGACATCGCCAGCCAGCACACCGAAGTCGCCGGCGGATTTCAGGTCGTGGGCCCGCTCGGCGGCGGCAATCAGCAATTTGCTGGGCATGCAGCCCACCCGGGCACAGGTTGTGCCGTACTGCTCACTCTCAATCAACACCACACGGTCGGTTTTCTTTGCCACCCGCTGGTAAGCCACCATGCCGGCAGTGCCGGCGCCGATGATCGCTACATCCACGTCACGCTTGTTCATCTGGCCTCCTCTGAAAACCGGAAATTCCCGTCTTTTCTGCAGGTTAAGTTATAAGTATAGAAAGCTTACGGAATCCTGACAGGTGAAACCGGAAAAAAATCCTTCTATGCTTGCCGGCAATCACCTTCATCGGTTTACAACCATAAGGCTCAACAGGTCACTACGTTAACAGGAGCAAACAGGTGCAGAATTACTGGCTGGAATTTCTTACGGTGGCCCTGGTGCACCTGCTGGCCGTGGCAAGCCCCGGGCCGGACTTTGCGGTGATGCTGCGCCAGGCCCTCACTCAGTCACGGCGCAACGCCTTGCTGACCGCCATCGGTATTGGCCTGGGGATTCTGCTGCATGTGGGCTATTCGCTGCTGGGTATCGGACTGATCATCCAGCAATCGGTGATGCTGTTCACCGTGTTGAAAGTGGTTGGCGCGGTTTATCTGCTGTACATCGCCTGGCACTGCCTGCGGGCCAGGCCGGGTGGAGTGCATGTGGATGCGGCTAAAAAGACCGAACAGACAGGAATGGCAGCCTTCCGGCTCGGGTTTCTGACCAACGCCCTGAACCCCAAGGCGACGCTGTTCTTTGTGTCCCTGTTTTCAGTGGTGATCAACCCGGGCACACCCATCCTGCTGCAGGCAGGCTATGGCCTGTACATGGCACTGGCCACGGGCCTGTGGTTTGCCATGGTGGCGGTGTTCTTTACCCACCCCCGTGTCCGCCGGGGTTTCAACCGGTTCGGACACTGGCTTGATCGGGCCATGGGGGGCATCCTGGTGCTGCTGGCCGGGCAGCTGTTGTTGTCTACAGTGAGCGGATCAGAGCCTCCGTCTGTTCCCAGCCCAGGCACGGATCGGTAATCGAGCAGCCGTAGACCAGCTCTTTACCATCATCCTGGCGCCCGAATTCCAGGAAGCTCTCCAGCATCAGGCCCTTGATGTGCCGGTTGCCATTGCGCTTCTGGGCCATCACATCCCGGGCAATATCCACTTGCCGCTCCGCCTGTTTGCAGGCGTTGTCGTGGCTGCAGTCCACCATCACGGCCGTTGATACCCCGGCTTTTTCCAGCTCTGCCACGGCCTTGGCGATGCTCAGCTCATCGTAGTTGGTCACGCCCCGGCCGCCGCGCAGCACCAGGTGGGTGTCCGGATTGCCAGCGGTGGAAATCATCACCGGTGAGCCACTGTGGGAAATGCCCATGTGGTGGTGAGGGTGCGAGGCAGACTTCATGGCATGGCTGGCCACGGTAATACCGCCGTCGGTGCCATTTTTGAACCCGGTGGGCATGGGCAGGCCGCTGACCATTTCCCGGTGAATCTGGGATTCGGTGGTGCGGGCGCCGATGGCAGTCCAGCTCACCAGGTCCCCCAGATAATCCATCATGAACGGGCTCAGGGCTTCGGTGGCCAACGGCAGGCCAAGCTCGGATAACGCCAGTAACAACTTGCGGGAACGCTCAAGGCCCTGCTTCAGGTCGCCCTGGCCGGTGCGTTCCGGATCGTACAACAGACCTTTCCAGCCCACGGTGGTGCGGGGTTTTTCCAGGTAGGCGCGCATGACAATCAGGAACCGGTCACTGACGTCGTCTGACAGCGCTTTCAGGCGGGTGGCGTAGTCCAGGGCGGCCTGTTCGTCGTGAATGGAGCAGGGCCCCATAACAATCAGGGTGCGGTCGTCCTGACCGTGCAGTACGGCGCGGATCTGCTCACGGTAACCGGCAATGGCCCGAACCAGGTGCTCACCGGCAGGAAACTGCTGGCGCAACTCGCCCGCCGTTGGCAGTGTGGCTTCCTGTCGGTGCTGGCAGGCGCTTGCGATTTGCTCGCCCAGCGTTTCGGATTTCAGCGGCATGTTCATGTCTGTGTTCCCGTTTCCCTGTGTCAGAATCAAAAAAGCCCCGGCTGGGCTACCAGTCGGGGCTTTTTCGAGTCCGGTGGCAGCCTGGGTTGCTTGCCGGGCTGCCTTCCTCGTTGTGTTCGGTCGATGAAGATCTTACGGGCGGCCCGGGCTCTGGCTAAAATAAAAGCCATAACCAAACCACCAAAAATACACAGCAGAACCTGCGGCCTTCAGTTTTTCACCGAAAGCTTTCAGAACGTTCAATTGACAGGCTGTGTGTAGAGTCTTCATGCTTTTCACTATATACCCGCGGTTTTCAGATTGGCAACCCGCAATCCGGATTATTTTCCGGCAGTTGTCGTTAACGTGGCTTCGGAGGCCCATATGCACAATCCTTTCGCCCGGTTTTCCACACTGGCCCTGCTGGCCGTTCTGATACTTGGCCTGGCGGCTCCGGCGGCGGCCCGGGCAGAACAGGAAACCCGCATTTACCAGCTGCAGAACCGCACTGCCGAAGACATGGCGCAGCAGGTACGCACCCTGTACCAGCAAGCTCCGGTGTCGGTAACGGCCCGTGGAACACAACTGGTTGTAAGGGGAGAGCCTGTGTTGCTGGATGAAATCGGCACCCTGGTTGGCTCGCTGGATGTACCTCCGGTACAGATGCGCATTACCGTGCGCTACCAGCAGAGTTCAGACAGCTCGGGTTCCGGTGCTGGTGTCAGCGTAAACCGCAACCGGGTATCCGCCGGAGTCGAGCAAAGCAGCCGTTCCAGCAACTCAAGCTCCCAGCGCCACCTGGTGGTTCAGGACGGGCAATCGGCCCACATTACCTCCGGCAGCGTGCGCACCCTGCCCTTCGCCGTTCAGGGTGGCCGCAACCCGGCGGTGATCCTGGAACAGGTGGAAACCCGCAGCGGGTTTGTGGTCAGCCCCCAGTCGATTTCCGACCAGGCAGTGGAGCTGAACATTGTATCGTTCGAGGAAGACCCGGCAGCACTGCCCGTCTATGAAACCGAGGCGCTGGTGACCATCCGCCGGGTGGAGCCGGGGCAATGGGTGTCTCTGGGCGGGGTCAGCACATCGGAAAGCCGCCAGCAGGGCGGCCTGGTCTATCAGCGTAACAGCAGCCTGGCGGAACAGCTGGCCATCGATGTGAAAGTGGATATCCTGCCCTGATCAGGCGCCGCGTTTGCCGATCAGCAGGTCCCGGGCTTCGTTGAGCTTGGCGGCCAGGTAATCGTTACCACCGCGATCCGGATGCACCTTATGCATCAGCTTGCGGTGGGCAGCCACCACCTCTTCACGGGTGCAACCCGGCGTCACTCCCAGAATATCGCAGGCTTCCCGCTCGGTCATAGCGCCGGCAACCGGTGCCCGCTGGTCACCCGTACCGGCCTGTCCGGCCGATTCCGGCCCGGATGAATCCCCCATGGCCTTACGGAACATCGGCGCGTAACGCATCAGCGCCGGCAGTTTTCTCAGCAGTGGAATCAGGGCCGCAATGCCGGCAGTGATCACGTGCACCCGGCCAGTCAGCACCATAAACAGCAACAGGGCACCGCCGGCCACCAGCACCACTTTCCAGATGGCCGCTTTCTGGCCTTCCGGCGACAGCGCGCCCCATTTTTTCAGGATGACAAACACGGCGGCCGCCAGGGCCAGGCCGAGAATCAACTGCATTCCAAATCCTCACCCGCTTGTATCGTCACCGGAGCATAACAGATTACCGCGGAGATCAGATCCACCCCCGTCATTTAGACGTAAGACGCAGCAGTACATATACTGCGTTTTTTCTGCAAACGGGTGACAAACTCAAGTGCTTTTTGTAGCATCCTATTGGTTAACGCTGAGCTGACGCCCGAGTGAGCAGCAAGCGTCTGGTCGCTGTCATCTGATGCGCAAGGAAAGCTGTCAGCCTTCCCACCCCAGCGACGTTATCAGTCTCAAGAACTCTATTCCCAGGAACAGACCTATGCGCACCGCATCCCGTTTTGTCATCGTCATCATTTTCCTTGGTGTCGTCCTTGGCGGCATCTTTGGCTACAAATTCATGCAGTTTGGCCAGATGAAGGAAATGCTGTCACAGCCTCAGCCGCCGGCGATCATTTCCGTGACCAAGGCAACCACCGAAAACTGGCAGCCGGCCATCAAGGCGGTGGGCAGCGTAGAAGCCATTAACGGTATTGAGGTGGCCAACGAGGTGCCGGGAGTGATTCAAAGTATCAATTTTGAATCCGGGGATACGGTGAAACAGGGGGACGTTCTCGTGCGCCTGGATGCCGCTATCGACGAAGCCGCCCTGCGCACCCGCCGGGCCGAGGCTCAACTGGCGCAGCAGGAGTTCAAACGGATTTCCGACCTGCTGCCGCGGCGCGCCGTGTCCCAGTCCCAGTACGACGAAGCCAAGGCCAACTACGATGCCGCCCGGGCGCGGGTGAACGAGGCCGAGGCCCAGCTGAACAAGAAGGTGATCAAGGCCCCGTTTGACGGCAAGCTGGGTATCCGCATGGTGGACCAGGGCCAGTACATTGGCACCGGCACCCCGATCGTCGAGATCAACATGCTGCACCCGATCTACGTGGACTACACCCTGTCCGAGAAATACCTGCCGGATGTCGATCAGGGTTATCCGGTGTCTGTCACTGTGGCCGCAGTGCCTGACCGCACCTTTGAGGGTGACGTCAGCGCCATTAACACCTCGGTGAACCCGGAAACCCGCACCGTGCGCATACGCGCCATCCTGAACAACGAAGACAACCTGCTGCGCCCAGGTATGTTTGCCACTATCCAGACCGGCCAGCCGCGGGATAACGAAGTGGTCACCCTGCCCCGCGAGGCTATTTCCTACAACACTTACGGCAACTTCGTGTTCGTAGTGGAAGAAAACGATGAAGGCCAGCTGGTGGTCAGCCGCCGCAGTGTCACCACCGGCGAAGTCCGTGAGGGACGGGCCTCCGTAACGTCCGGCCTCGAATCCGGTGAAACCGTGGTTGCCAAGGGCCTGCTCAGGCTGCGGGCCGGCCAGCGGGTAGAAATCCAGGACGAATCCGGCCAGGAGGCGTCTGAGTAATGAAATTCACCGATATATTTGTCCACCGGCCAGTCCTGGCCACGGTGGTCAGCCTGCTGATCCTGCTGCTCGGTGCCCGGGCCGCCATGGAAATGGAAATCCGCCAGTACCCGAAGCTGGAAAGCACCACGGTGACGGTCACCACCGCCTACCCCGGTGCCAGTTCGGACCTGATCAAGGGCTTTATCACCACGCCGCTGCAACAGGCCATTGCCGAAGCCAGCGGCATTGATTACCTGACCTCCACCAGCTCCCAGAGCGTGTCCACCATCCAGGCCAAGATGGTGCTGAACTACGATGCCAACGATGCCCTGGCGGAAATCCAGGCCAAGGTGGCCAGCCAGCGCAACGTGCTGCCGGCAGAAGCCGAAGACCCGGTGATCACCTCCACCACCGGTGACGACACCGCACTGATGTACATCGCCTTCTACAGCACCGAGCTGGATGTACCACAGATTACCGATTACCTGACCCGTGTTGTTCAGCCCAAGCTGCAGGCACTGTCTGGCGTGGGTAAGGCCCAGCTGCTGGGCCGTACCTTCGCCTTGCGGGTATGGCTGGACCCTGAGCGACTGGCTGCGGTCGATATGACGCCGGTAGAGGTGGCCGCCAAGCTGCGCGCCAACAACTACCAGGCCGCTGTGGGCCAGACCCGGGGCAAGTACACCGAAGTGAGCCTGACCAGCGACACCGACATCGCAGACCCGGAAGCCTTCCGCAACCTGGTAGTGAAGCAATCCGGCGGCACGCTGATCCGCCTTCAGGACATTGCCAGGGTGGAACTGGGCTCCCAGAACTACGACCAGCTGGCCCTGTACAAAGGCCAGCCGGCCACCTACGTGGCCATCGAAATGGCGCCCGGAGCCAACCCGCTGACGGTAGCCGGACTGGTGAAAGACGAACTGCCCGACATCGAAAGCCAGCTGCCCAGCGGCCTGAATGTACGCCTGGCCTACGATGCCTCGGACTTTATCGACGACTCCATCAACGAAGTTATCCGTACCCTGATCGAAGCCATGATCATCGTACTGGTGGTGGTGTTCCTGTGCCTGGGCTCAGTACGTGCCTCCGTGGTGCCGTCGGTTGCCGTGCCGCTGTCGCTGATTGGCGGCGCCTTCATCATGCTGATGTTCGGCTTTTCCCTGAACCTGCTGACCCTGCTGTCTATGGTGCTGGCCATCGGCCTGGTGGTGGATGACGCCATCATCATGGTGGAGAACGTGCACCGGCATATCGAGCAGGGCGAGTCCAGGTTCGAGGCCGCCATTAACGGTGCCCGGGAGATGGCCACCCCAATCATCGCCATGACCACCACCCTGGTGGCGGTGTACGCCCCCATCGGCTTTATGGGTGGCCTGGTGGGCTCACTGTTTACCGAGTTTGCCTTCACCCTGGCCGGCACCGTGGTCATCTCCGGCATCGTGGCCTTGACCCTATCGCCCATGTTGTCCGGCAAGGTGCTCAAGCCACACGGCAACCCGGGCAAGTTCGAGCAACTGGTCGAGAAAACCTTCAACGGCCTGGCCAATGCCTATAAAGCAGCACTGACCTCTCTGATGCAGACCAAGTCGGTGGTGGTGTTCTTCGCCGTGGTGGTGCTGGGCTCCATTTACTTCATGGTGATGATGAGCCAGAACGAACTGGCCCCCACCGAAGACCAGGGCATCCTGTTCTATCAGGGCCTGGGGCCGGAAACGTCCACCCTGGACTACCTCTATGAGCACGGCCAGGAAGTGCAGGACCGCATGGCCACCGTGCCCGGCTACAACGAAGACTTCATGATCCTGGGTGTCACCAGCCCGAACGCCGTGTTTGGCGGCTTCAAGATGTCGCCCTGGAGCGAGCGGGAAATCAGCCAGTTCGAGGCCCAGCCGCTGCTGGATGCCGAGCTGAAGAATGTCACCGGCCTGCAAACCGCGGTGTTCCCGCTGCCGGCCCTGCCGGGTTCCGGCGGTGGCCTGCCGTTCCAGTTCGTGATCACCACCGGCGGCAGCTACGAGCAGCTGGACCAGGTGGCCGATGAACTGCTGGGCAAGGCCATGCAGAGCGGCAACTTCATGTTCCTGAAGAAATCCATCAACTTCGACAAACCGAGCACCCGCATTAATGTGGACCGTGACCGGGTGGCAGACCTGGGCCTGTCGATGCAGGATGTCGGCCAGTCGCTGGCCAGCATGCTCAGTGGCGGTTACATCAACCGCTTCAACATGGAAGGCCGCTCCTACCAGGTGATTCCGCAGGTGGACGACCAGTTCCGCGCCAGCCGTGAAGCACTGGATGACTACTACATCCGCGCCGGCAACGGCGAGCTGGTGCCGCTGTCCAGTGTGGTCAGCTTTACCGAGGAAGTGGAACCATCCAACCGCACCCAGTTCAACCAGCTGAACTCGCTCACGCTCGAAGGGGTAGTCATGCCTGGCGTGGCCGCCGGTACCGCCATGGAATTCATGGAGCAGACCGCAGGCGAAGTGTTCCCGCAGGGCTTCAGCTTTGACTACACCGGCGAATCACGGCAGCTGGCGACCCAGGGTAGCGCCCTGGTGGTGACCTTCTTCCTGTCCTTGCTGGTGATCTACCTGGTGCTGGCGGCGCAGTTCGAAAGCTGGCGCGACCCGATCATCATCCTGGTCTCGGTGCCTATGTCGGTTGCCGGCGCCATGGCGTTCATCGTGCTGGGCTTCGCCAGTATGAACATCTACACCCAGGTGGGCCTGATCACCCTGATTGGTGTGGTGTCGAAGAACGGCATATTGATTGTGGAATTCGCCAACCAGCTGCAGAAAGAGCAAGGCCTGAACAAGGTAGAGGCGGTGATTGAGGCAGCAGCTATTCGCCTGCGACCGATCATCATGACCTCACTGGCGCTGATCTTCGCCATGGTACCGCTGCTGATCGCCGTGGGCCCTGGCGCCGAAAGCCGGTTTGCCATCGGCCTGACCATCAGTGCCGGCCTGGGCATTGGCACCCTGTTCACCGTGTTCGTATTGCCGGCGTTCTACATCCTGCTGGCCCGTGACCACCACGGCTCCGCCGCTGATGAGTACGAAGATCAGGAAAGTGCCGGCGCCAGCAGCTCCTGAGCCTGCAAACGCCGGCGCCACTGAACCGTTTCGCTGGGCAGCTCTCCGAAGTGTTCCCGGTAGAGCGCCGCGAAACGGCCAAAGTGGCTGAAGCCTTCATCACCGGCGTAGCGGGAAATGTGGGGCACTGCGCACTGGCAATCGACCAGCCGCCGGCGCACGCGAATCAGCCGGCAGCGCTGGTAATAGCGATAGGGTGTCATGCCGGTCTGCCGTTTCATCAGGTAGTAGAGGTTGCGCTCGCTCACCCCGGCGTGGCTGGATAACTCCTGCAGGTCAAACTGCCAGTCCGGCTCTGTCCGCATCTTGCTGATGGCTTTCAGCAACCGGCGGTCCGGCTCCGGCACGGCTTCGGTTACCTTGGTAACACCTGAACTTCCCGCCAGAATCTCTCTAACCTCCCGCAAGACGGTTTCTGCCGCCTGGCATCCCTGATGGTGGTCTTGCAGAAATCCGGCCTGGTACAGAAACCGCTGGATACTCAGGGTGATCGCCTCACTGGTTGCCGCGGCCAGCTGCACCGCCTGTGGCTGCTCGGCCGGCATCAACAGGAGCAGGCGGCTTTCGGCCGTCACCCGAAGACTGAAGGTTTGCCCCGGGAGGATTAGCTGAAATGGAAGCAGGGTATTGGCAGCCGCGCCATCAGAGAGAAGCTCACAGTGGCCCTGAACCGGAAACACCAGCAACACCGATTCCAGACGGCAGTGCTGCAGCTCCAGGCCCTGTCTCACCGACAAGGCTGCTACCAGGCCGCCGCCCACGCCCAGTGCCGACAGCGAGCCTACTTCCTCTTTTGGCCGGGACAAATCACAGGCCAGCCCTGAGCAGCCCAGCAAATCCTGCAGGGCAAGGGTCCACTCCCCACAGGCGGCACGGTTCAGGCGAAGGTAAGATTCCAGCTCAGGATTGGCGATAAAGTTCTGCATACCACTCGAACAGGCAAAAGGTGAGGCTGCTGTTTTAAGCAACAATCCCACAAATCCCTAGCCATATCTTGCAAAAACCCTATTACCCACATGGTTATTGGCAATTTCTTGATACCCATCAAACCCTGATATCACCAACATCACAATTCCCCGACACCACAGGATAAGGTAGGCTGGCTGCCAGCCATGCTTGTTCACACAGAACTCTACAGGACACACCCTTGACCCTCGGAACCCTCTTCTGGCTGTTTATTGCCGGCTTTGTTGTCTGGTACTGGTGGCAGGCCAAAGCCATCAAAGACTCGGTGCTGAAAGCGGCCCATCGCTACTGCAAAAGCATGGACGTACTGCTGCTGGACGATGCGGTGTACCTGCGGGGCCTCTGGTTCAAACGGGACCCACAAGGCAGCTTGCGGGTATGGCGCCGTTTTCTGTTCGACTTTGCCACCACCGGCGAAGAACGCTATACCGGCCGGGTAATCATGCTCGGCCGCAAAATTGTGCATATGGAACTGGATCCACACCGGTTTTGACCGAAAGACTGTTTACAATTCGTTACCTTAAAATCCCGAATCCAGGCCCTGCCCGACCGGCCTGAAACATAACTGTCATATTTATGTAGCATCCTTGCGCCAGCACAACTTCTTGTCCTGAATAGGTTTTCTGGTGATGTCTTATTCCATTTCTGCAGCCTTCAAGGCTGGCGCACTGGCGTTGTTGACCGCCCTGCCGTTGTCCTCTGCTCTGGCCCATAACCTGGAAATCCACGGCTCCAACACCGTGGGGGCGACCCTGGCACCCATGCTGGTGACCGGTTATCTGGAACAAATTGGTAACGGCTCCGTGCAAACGGGTGCATCCGGCGTAGAGAACGAAAAGATCCTGGGCGTGACCAGCGAAGGTGGTCCCCTGAGCGTGCTGGTGGCCGCCCACGGTTCCAGCACCGGTTTTCGTACCCTGGCCAGCGGCCAGGCCGGCATCTGGGCGTCTTCGCGGCCGGTGAAACCGGGGGAAGCGCAGCAGGTCAGTGCACAGGCCGACCTGACCGCACTGGAAAGCGAGCACGTGATTGCCATCGATGGCCTGGCCATCCTGGTGCACCCGTCCAACCCGGTCAGCAAGATGAGCATTCAAACGCTGGGGCAGATCTTTGCCGGCGATATCCGCAACTGGTCAGAACTTGGCGGCCCGGACCGCGACATCAGCCTGTACGCCCGGGACGACCGTTCCGGCACCTGGGATACCTTCAAATCCCTGGTCCTCGGCAAAACCTATACCCTGGACAGCAGCGCCCTGCGCTATGAATCCAACGACCAGCTTTCCGACGACGTGTCCCGGGACCCGGGCGGCATCGGTTTCTCCGGCCTGGCCTCGGTGCGCAACAGCAAGCTGCTGGCCATTTCCGACGGCAATGCCCCGGCCCTGAAACCGAACCAGCTCACCGTGGCCAGCGAAGACTACCCGCTGTCACGCCGGCTGTTCATGTACACCATGGGCAACCAGACCCCGGAATTCGCCCGCGGACTGATTGAATTCGCCCTCGGCAATGAAGGGCAGGCGCTGGTGGCCGAATCCGGCTTTATTTCCCAGAATCCGATTGCGGTAAAGCCGGAGCTTGATAGCTCGGTGCCGGACACCTTCAAACGCCTGACCGCCGAGTATCAGCGCCTGACTGTGAACTTCCGGTTCTCGGAAGGCCGCACCAAGCTGGATAACAAAGCCCAGCGTGACCTGCTCCGGGTGATCGATTACCTGGAACAGCGAGGCCGCTCGGCGGACGATCTGTTGCTGATCGGCTTTGCCGACGCCCAGAGCCACGAACTGCGGGCCCAGATGATTTCCGAGCTGCGGGCGCTGTCGGTTCGCAAGGCCCTGCACCAGGCAGGACTGCCCCGGGTGGCCTACACTGGTTACGGACAATACATGCCTGTAGGTGGCAGCGGTAACCAGAGAAACGGCCGGGTGGAAGTCTGGATCAGGGCCCGGTAACCGGTGCCGGCGGCTGGCCTTAGACCAAGGTCGGCCGCCGCACTTCGGCAATCCCCTATCATCGGCCCGAGCAAAGGGGTGGTTGCGTTTCCTATACTGCCATTGTCACCTCCAACCAACAGACCGGGACAATGGACATCAAAAACGACCACCGCTTCGCCATCAACCTGAACGTTCGGGGCATCCAGCCTTCCTCTACCCTGCGTATCAACGAACTCAGCAACCAGCTGCGATCGGAAGGTAAGGACATTATCAAGCTGGGACTGGGCCAGTCTCCGTTCCCGGTACCGGAACGTGTGGTTAATGCCCTCAAAGAACACGCCCACGAGAAAGACTACTTGCCAGTGAAGGGGCTGAAAGGCCTGCGCCAGGCCATTGCCGGTTACATCAACCGGGCCGAGCGCATGCGCTGTACCTGGGAAGACGTGCTGATCGGCCCGGGCTCCAAGGAGCTGCTGTTCATCCTGCAGCTGGCCTACTACGGCGACCTGCTGATTCCGCGCCCGAGCTGGGTGTCCTACGCGCCCCAGGCCCGCATCATTGGCCGTTCGGTGCACTGGCTGCCCACCCACGCAGAAAACAACTGGCAGCTGACGGCGGAAGAACTGGACATCATCTGCCGGGACGATCCATCTCGCCCGCGCATCCTGATCCTGAACTACCCGTCCAATCCCACCGGCTGCACCTACACCGATGACCAGTTGCTGGCCATCGCCAACGTGGCCCGCAAGTACAACCTGATCCTGTTGTCGGATGAAATCTACGGTGAAGTGCACTTCGAGGGCCGGCACAAGTCCATTGCGCGCTACTACCCGGAAGGCACCATCATTAGCACCGGCATGAGCAAGTGGCTGGGCGCCGGTGGCTGGCGTCTGGGCACCTTCATCTTCCCGCCGGAACTGCGCCCGCTTCAGGACGCCATGGCAATCATCGCCAGCGAGACCTTCACCTCCACCAGTGCGCCCATCCAGCATGCTGCAATCACAGCGTTCGACGGCGGCGAAGACATCGACGAGTACCTGAAACAATCCCGCCGGGTGCTGAAAGTGGTGGGTGAATACATGTACTCCCGCCTGAGCGCCATGGGCGCCGTGGTTCGTAAGCCCGAGGGAGCTTTCTACCTGTTCCCGGACTTCTCCGCCTTCAGTGAAAAGCTGGCCCGCAAGGACATCAAAACCTCCCAGGCCTTCTGCACCGCCCTGCTGGAAGACACCGGCGTGGCCATCCTGCCCTCCAGTGATTTCGGCTTTGTGCCAGACCACATGGGCGCGCGCCTGGCGTTCGTGGATTTCGACGGCACCCAGGCGCTGGAACTGGCCGGCGGAAGCTATGCAGACCAGGAGCTGGGGGAGGACTTCGTCCAGGAAGCCGGCCCGCGCCTGGTACTGGCCATGGACAAGATGGAGAAGTGGCTGAACAGCCTCTGATTCTGTCGTGCTAGACTGGCACCCTCATGTTTTCTGACCGGGGGTGCCATGTCTGACTCTGTTTCTCTGCGCGAAATCACCGATTTTGCCGAAGCCCTGGCTGTTGAAGCCGGCGAACTGATCCGCCACGAGCGTGACCAGAACACCCTTCGCACCGACTACAAACACCAGACCGAACTGGTCACCCATGCCGATGTGATGGCGGATGAGTTCATCACCAACGCCATCCGCGAGCGCTTCCCGGATCATCGCATCCTGTCTGAAGAAACCATGCCGGACCTGTCGCAGGCCGAGTCTCTGGACACCCCGCTGTGGGTCATCGATCCCATCGACGGCACGGTAAACTACGCATACGGCCACCCCCAGGTGGCGGTGTCCATTGCCTATGCAGAGCGCGGGCAGGTGCAGGCGGGCGTGGTACACGCGCCCTTCCCCGGCGAGACCTTCCGGGCCACCAAGGGCGAAGGCGCTACGCTGAATGGCAGTCCCATCAAACACAGCGGTGCGACGGACCCCAGGCAATCCCTGTTCGCCACCGGTTTCCCCTACACCAAGGACAACCTGGAACCGCTGGTTCACCGGCTGGATGCGATGATCCACCAATGCCGCGACCTGCGCCGCATCGGTTCAGCGGCACTGGATATCTGCTGGGTGGCCTGTGGCCGTCTGGACATTTACTACGAAAACGTCAGCCCCTGGGACTTCGCCGCCGCCCGCCTGATCGCCTGGGAAGCCGGCGCCACGGTGGGCCACTTCGGCGATGTACCCGATGACTACCCGGCCGACCTCTGGGGGCGCGACATCCTCATCTCCGCCCCGGCTGTGTGGGAGCCAGTTCGCTCCATACTCCGTTCGGCGTCTGGTTACGACTGAGCTTCAGTGTTCGTTTACACCTAGCCTGCAGGTTTCGGGGGCATAGTCTTGGTAGCCTTCAGGTTGGGCGGTAGGGCACTGGCTGGATACCCTTTCCCGAAACCGCTACGAGCACATCCATGTGCGCTTATCTCCGGCCATCCATGGCCTCCGAAATTTCGGGAAAGGGTATCCAGCCAGCGCCTTTCTGACTTCACAGGAATCGCGCCGGAAACACCATCTTCGCTTCATGAGAACGCGAGCTTCTGACGTGGCGCAGTCTTCGCGCAGCTGGGCTCGGTATCCTGCCGGAGTTAGACCGTTGTGGGTGGGGGTTGCCCTTCGCAGAATTTCGTAGGCCATGGATGGCCGAAGACAAGCGCCACATGGATGTGCCGAAGGAGCGCTTCTGCGAAGGGCAACCCCCACCCACAACACCCCCGACCTTGCAGGCTACCAAGACTATGCCCCCGAAACCTGCAATCTAGGCGAACCAGAATTCAGCCCCAGACGGCCTCGGCAACCAGGCTCCAGGCCTCGTCGAAGTCGGTGGAGGGCAAGCGGGAGAAGGAGGAGCGGACGAAGCGCTGGATGCGACCTTCGAGGAACACCATTACGAAATCGGCACCCCGGGCTGCGCTGGTGCGGGGCCGTAGACCCTGGCGGATTTCGCCTTCTTTCAGAGCCTGGCGGAACTGGGTTTCCAGGCGCTCGAAAAACTGGGACGCACGCTTTCGCAGCGACTCGTCTTCGCCCATCAGGGCATCGCCGGTCAGCACGCAGCACAGGCCCGGGTTGCGCTCGGCGAACACCAGTACCAGGTGCACCAGCTGCTGCACACGCACGCGAACGTCTTCCTGCTCCTGCAACACCACCTGGCAACGGGAGAACACAGCCTCCTCGGCAAATTCGATCAGGGCTTCGAACATTTTGCGTTTGCTGGGGAAGTGCCGGTAGAGGGCCGCTTCGGTCACGCCCACGGTCTTGGCGAGGCCAGCGGTGGTGATCCGGGCCCCGGGGTCTTTTTGCAGCAATTCAACAAGGGCCTGCAGGATTGTGTCCCGCCGGCTGGGTTTTTGAGTGGTCATATCAGGACTACAGCGCTCTGTTTTTTTTTGCCACGGAAAAACACGGAAAAACACGGAAGGAAAAAACGAAAAGATTTTTTTGCCACGAAATCCACTAAAAAACACGAACAAAGATGACTGATTAGAAAACCAAAAGGCCTTTGGCTTTTATTTCGTGTTCTTTAGTGGATTTCGTGGCAAAACAGTCCTTATCCTTTCATTTTTCCGTGTCCTTCCG
>NZ_DFLY01000018.1:0-9559 GCF_002375525.1 Marinobacter sp. UBA3607
ACTTTCGGGGGTCACTTCAGTACATTTCGAGTGGTGAAATGTGTCGGGGGTCTGACCCCGTTTTGGATTATTCAGCCCTCTTCATGATCTCCGTGTGCTCTCCAGACACAATCGCCTCTACCCGCCGGTTCTGGGCGCGGCCTGCGTCGGTTTCGTTGGTGGCAATCGGCTGGGACTCGCCCATACCCGTGGTGCGGATGCGGTCGGCGTTGATGCCGAAGTGGTCGATCAGCACCTTCATCACGGCATCAGCACGGCTCTTGGACAATTTCTGGTTGTAGGTAGACGGGCCGGTGCTGTCGGTGTGGCCTTCCAGCAGAATGCGGGACGTGGGGTACTGTTTCAGTACGGTAGCCAGGTTTTCCAGTTCCGGGTAGAACGACTGGCGCACTTCCGTTTTGTCGTGTTCGAACTCTACGTACAGGGTTTCTTTAATTTCCCGGGTCAGCTCCTTGGCGCAGCCGTTGTCATCCACCAGGGCTCCTTGTGGGGTATCCGGGCATTTATCGCGGTTGTCGGGTACTCCATCGCCATCAGAGTCGGCAGGGGCTACGGCCATCTTGGAGAAATCCAGCGGCCGCCGGCTAACCGGGGACGGCGGGTATTCGCGGCCGAACACATAGTGAATACCGGCGAATACCTGGGCGTCGAAGTACTCATCTTCCACCTCGATACGCCCGCGTACACCGGCCCCCGCCAGGAACCTCGGTGCAATCATTTTCTGCAGACCGCCCTCGCCGTACAGCATATCCTCACCCTTGGAACCGTAGGATTTCAGTTCGATATCCGCATGGCTGTACCCTGCACCGGCAAAAGGTCTCCAGCCGAACAGCCGGTAGCTGGCCGGGTGCAGGCGGCCACCAATGGTGCCCCGCAGTATGTCTGCATCGCGGTTAAAGTTGCGGGTGTCGGTTTCTGCGTAGCTACCCTGAAGCAGCAGGCTGACATTCGGATTGAACTGATGGGTGAAGTTAACGCCAAACTCCCAGTAGTTGGACAAATCATCCACTGCGCCGGATTTGTTCTCGGAGTTCCCTGAATCTACATAGCTGGCTTCAAGCCCCAGGCTGCTGTATTTCAAGGGAAAGTCCTGAGAGGCCAGAGCCAGCGAGGGCAGGGTTAACGCTGCAGCAATCACTGCAGTCCTCAAGGTTGGCATAGCTGAAACTCCTTGTTGTTTACTGACGTTGCTTGTCGTTTTCGATTTGTGATGCTAAGTATAGCACTGTATATTCGATATTATTTTTCGGCGCTGCCCGGCGATTGTCTGCCACCAGGGGCATCCGGTAGCGCCCGGAGTTGATCTGGTGGCCAGGGAGGGCGCTATGAACAGTAGCCTGCACACAACAAACGCTAGCATGATCATTTCATGGTTGGTTATTGCTGGATTGTTTTTATTGGTTATTTTTCAGTACTGGGAAGTAACCCGCTACCGGCGTAGGTTCAATAGGCTTCTTGGCGAAAGACTGGGCCTGGATGGTGAGGGGAGAGCCCCCCATTCCACCCAAAGCTGGTTTGTCGGCGAGTTGATGTTGCCGGTTATTCTGCTGGATACTGCGAAGGCCCGTGTGCTCAGTATCAGCCCCGGTGCCCGTGAATGGATGGCGGGCCTGGGAGTTTACCGGCCGGAAACCTTCATAGAACGACAGCTTGCCGATAACGATGGCGAGAACCTGAGTTTTCGTGAATTGAAGGAGCAACTGAGCCTCCACCACCGCGAATCAGTAAGCTTTATCGACCAGGTTGAACTGGTGGATGATGTGGGGCGTACCCGGCGCCTTGCCATTAACGTGACCTCGCTGCCGCTGGCCTGTACGCGGGGCGATCAATTGCTGGTGTTCGTGTCTGGCGTGATGTCAGAAACCGATGACGACACCGCCTTTCAAAAGTTCTACCAGCTGATCGGCGCCACGCTTACCCAGCCCAGCCTTCCGCTGGCCCTGAACTCCATCTTGTCTGCCCTTGCCAAAACCACCAGCCAGCCTGTGAGCTTGTCGGTGAGCATTTACCGCCCGGAAACCGATAGCCTGGAGCTCACAACCCGCAGGGATTTGCCGGATGCCCTGACCGAACCCCTTAAAACAGCAGCAGCCGGTTACGGCCACGGAGTGCATGCCACTGCTGCAATACTGGACCGGCCGGTTTTGCAGGACCTGCGCAAGCCGAGCGATTCGTTGCCAAGGGCCCTGGCAGCAAAAATGATGGCAGCGGGCGTAACTTTCTGGGCATCCTGGCCGGTATGTGGGCTCAACGGCCAGTTGCTGGGCACATTAGATGTATACGGTAACAGGCCGGGGGTGATTGACCGGTTATCCGGGCGGGTTCCGCTGGCCATTCATCTGGCCGCCGCCACGCTGGAGCGCCATCACGCCGCGAGGGAAGTGCAGGCCCGGGTGCAAAGCCTGGAGCGGCAGGCCCTGTTTGATCATCTCACTGGCCTGTACAGCCGGGGGAAGACAGAAGAGGCCATGCGCCAGGCCATTGCCCATGCCCAGCGCTACAAAACGCCGCTTGCGCTGGCAATGTTCGATATCGACCTGTTCAAGCGCATCAACGATACCTGGGGCCACGACATGGGGGATGAAGTGCTCCGGTCGCTTTCGAACCGGGTTCGCCAGACCGTTCGCGGTGCGGACGTGGTTGGCCGCTGGGGTGGTGAAGAGTTTCTGTTATTGCTTCCGGAAACCCGCCTGGAAGATGCCATGCTGGTGGCTGAAAACATTCGCAAGAAAGTGGAAGACGGCAACTACAGCCCGGTGCCGGTGGTTACCGTTAGCCTGGGCGTTGCGGACTACCAGCTGGGCGACACGCCGGAAACCCTGGTTAAGAAAGCGGATGAAGCCTTGTACGCCGCCAAGGAAGCCGGGCGCAACCGGGTGGTGGCGCACACCGGTTCAGGTTACAGGGAGGCTGCGTCCTGATGTTCGGTTGCCGGCGCCTTGAAGCTGACTTTTGTGCCAGGCGGTATCACGGTGGTTTCGTCGGTACGAATGGCGTCCATATTGAACACGGTGAGGAACTTCGCAGCACCAAAGCGGGTTTGCACATCGTAGGCGATGGCATTCAGCTCGTTGTAGGGCGGCAGGGCAACCAGCTTGTCCAGCAGGTCCATCCGGTTGGATGCTTTGCGTGGGAAGTCTTCGTTGGGGGCGCCTTCTTCATCTAGCCAGCGATTCCAGTGCTGGTTTATATCATCCAGCACTTCCCGGTTAGCCCGCTGGGGCAGGTTCAGGAACCGGCAGTGGCCAAAATTATCCAGCTTCTGTTTGTTGGCATCCCACTCGCCGATATCGATTTTAACGTCGGCAAAGCAGACTCCGGCACCAGAGCTGGCACTCTGGCGGACTGCAGCGCCAATCAGGCTGCCTGGGCCTTTGTGGCCGTACAGCAGGGTAACGCCCTTGGTGGGCAGCCGGAAGCCGTCATGCTGGAAGTAGTCTGGCCTGCAAATAATATGTGTGTCGGGCTGGGAATCACCCTCAAAAAAGAAGAACGTTTTGGCCCCGATAACAGACACGCTAGTGAATCCTTGTGACAGTTCAGTGCGCCCCATGCGGCGCTACGGCAAAATTGCCAGACTCAATAATTGGTTATGTTAACATCGTACACATTTTTGGAAAAACATACCCTATACCATACAGGTACTGTGCATGCAGCAATCCAGAAGCCGGCAATCCCGGAATGAGCTGACCCACCCCTCGGCACCGATCAGTGGTAATACGCTGATGAACCTTAAACTGGTTCTCGAAAGTGTAGTGGGTGATGGGGAAATCCGGGACCTTGACCTTGCCATGTTGCTGAACGTGCCGGTAAACCGCCTGGGCCGCCTGAAAAAGGCCGGTGCCCCCGCGGGCGCTGCTGAAACGCCGGATCCGGATGACGAACAGGACGATGCGGTCGCCGCGACGATTCGCCCCAACCAGGCCATCCTGGTACGCCTTCTTCTGAAACACCCGGAATACGCGCCGCTGACCATGCGCCCGGGTAATGCCGAGATGTTCGAACTGATTGCTCCGCTGATGCCCGGCACGGGCAGCAATGGCAAGATGGCCGGCAAGCAGGGTTACGCGCCGCTGTTTGGTCGCTCCTACGTGTCGTCCTACAAAATGCTGGCCGAGGCGGAATCCACCAGTTTGCCGGTTGTCCGTTTGCAGTTGTTGATTGTTGGCCGGCTGGGGGAAATGTTCCGGGAGCTGTGCCTGAAAAAAGTGCTGCAAGCCGCCAAAAAAGTGCCGGACTATGTCTTGCAAAGCCTGAAGCACGATGCCGGCTGGCAGTTGCTGAGAGCCCGGGACTCGCTGACCGACTGGATGCCGGATGTGGTTTTCGAGGAATTCAGTGCCGAGCTGCTCAGCCAGTGGCGCACCTGGTTTAACGAATGCTACATGACGGTGCTGCGCGACGAAGCGTTGTCACGGGACCTGGACCCGGACAAGGTGGCGCTCAAAGGTAACTGGACCAACCGGAAGAACGTAGAGCCGGCAGATCTTCAGAACTACGACCGCGCCACACAACCGATTCTCGGCTGTGAAGACAGCCTGTTCAGTATCTTCCGGGAAAGCTTCGGGCTGACCAGTGCCGAGGCGTTCTGGGCGCTGGGGCTGCAGGTGAAAGCTTTTTACCGTTTCCGCCAGCGCGCCCGGCAGCGCATCGACGCACCCTCAGCCCTGCTGGTCCGTTACCTGTTCCGTTACCCGGACGACATCCGCCACATTATTCCTGCACCACCCAGTGGCGAAAGCATTCTGCAAAGTATTCAACAGGACGATCCGGCCTTCCGCACCAGCCAGCTGGGCCCGATGTTTGGCGCCTCCCGGGTGATGAGCTACGAATTTGCGGCAGACCAGCACTCGAGCCCCTTCTTCGCCCGCCGCCTGGCCACCATTTATGCCGAACAGAAGCGTCGGGGTCAGCCGATTTATGCCCAGTTGCGGCAGTGTGTGGAAGACGAGCTGAAAGCCAGAGGGCTGGATTCCAGGGAATTCTGGCGTGACGGGCGTTGGAACCCTTGAGTTTCAAAAGTTAGAAGATGCAGGTTTGTGTAACTGCGTGTGTCAGTCGTGTTGCTGGCTTGGCCCCTTACGACAATAGATGAAGAAAGGCTCCCTTTTCTTACAAGATTTTGCACCCTTGGGGCTGTACAACTTGCAATAAGTAGATACCATCAGGGTATAAAGATGATACAGGTCAATATTGAATAACTTGGTCGATGTTAGGCGGCGAATTTGTCGCTTGGTGGTTTTAAATTCAATCAACAACAGTAAGCCAGAGGTGATCAGTTATGAAACTTGATAAAGCAGCAGTTGCTCGGATTAAGAATGCTACGCCTAAGAAGCAGAAGGGGGCTTCTTCGCTGGAGTACATTATGTTGGCGGCGGTGATTATTGTTATCGTGGGCGCAGCGTTCACGACAGGGTTGGGTAATGATGTGGTTGACTTTGTCAAAGGCATATTTGCTGATGCTACAACCAAACCGACCGCCCCAACAGGAACTCCGTAGTCCTGTTCGCACACCTGAGCGAATCGAGTTTTCTGGGGAGTAAGGGCTCATTTTCATGACTGCTTTAGATCCGCGGGTGGTGCAGTTTAAGGGGCAGTCTGGTGTGGTTGCCCTTGAGTTTTTAATGGTGCTGCCGCTACTCGTTGGGCTACTTTATGCCGGCCTCGTATATGGCGTGCTGTTCTTTCACAAGCTTGAGATGCAGCGAGCAGTCGATATAGCTGCCACCGCGGTTTTCAGTTTGGACCGAAGGCAGCATGCCGAATTCGGAAGCAATGCAGTGGCGCACAGTCAGAGTGCATTGGGAGGATTGTCAGCCCAATTGCCTGCACGAATCCGAAATCACATTATAAAAGAGGAATGCCTGGATAGATCAGAGGGAGGGGTGGAGATGCTTGTGTGTGAGCTAACGGTAAGCAGTTCCGAGCCTTTCTTGCCCCAACTGAACCTTGGATATTTGGGTAGCTTTCCTCCTCAGCCAAGCGAGTTGTCGGTAAAGGCCGCTGTGGCTTTTTGATCGCAGGTCAGGCCTATGACGTTCCAAACAAACACGGACGGGAATACAACAAATGAGGACAAGGCTCGTGTCCACCCTGCCAGCCCTGCTGCTGGCCCTGGTGGCGATCATTCTGGCGGTTGTGGGGTTGGTCAGATACAACGATCAGCCTGCAGCTACCTCATCATCGACAACCGGTCAGGTTGCCCGGTCTGAGCCGGCCGGCGAGAAGGAGCCGGCAAAGCCGACATTCACCTACCTGTTCGCTAAAGAGGATATCGAAGCCGGCACCGAGCTGAAGCCGGAGCTGTTCTCTGAAGTAACCACCACGGTTGAGCTGCCGGGCGCCCTCGCTAAAGACTCAGCGACCTTCGGCGAAGCTATCCCCAACCCCCTCAAAGCGGGTGCCCCGCTCACTGACTACGCCATGGAAGACTCAAGCATTCTGCAGCGCGAGCTGCCGGAAGGCATCCGTGCCGTGGCCTTTGACCTGAACCCCTTGTCTGGCATCGGTGGCCTGTTGCGCCCTGGTGACCTGGTTGATGTGGTGGCTACGTTCAAGGGCAACTCTGCGGATAGTGCCCTGAGTACCGTGTTGCTGCGGGAAGTCGAAGTGCTGGCTATGCGCGGAACAACCGACCCCTCCGGTGGTGCTGATGACGATGACCGTCGGCGCAACAGTACCATGGTGCTGGCAGTGCCGGAAGCCGAAGTGAACCGCCTCGCCCTTGCGTCTGCGGAAGCAAACCTGCGTTTTGTTGCCACCCGGCGCGGTGTATCCATGGCGGAGCCTGTGGAGGGTGACAGCGAAACCGAAGTGGTCACCCAGGCTGATCAGAAACCGCAAGAGCCGGAAGCCATCTTCCTGGCCGACATTCGTCCCCTTTCTCCGGAAGCAAAAGCCAAAAAAGAAGCGGAGGAAAAAGCCCGGCGCCAGGAAAAGCAGAAAGAGACAGACAACGGGCTGAAGGTCCAGATCTTTGAAGGTTCCGACACAAGGACAGTCTATGTTCGCTGATAAAACGAAAATGGCCCTTCGGGGGCTGGCTTGTCTGATGCTGGCGGGGTTACTGCCGTTCGCCGCCCATGCCCGGGACGAAGCGCCGGTTGCGCTCAGCCCCGGACAGCAACATGTGCTGGTGTTTGCAAAAGAACTGGAGAAAGTAGCTGTGTCCAGCCCGGATGTGGCGTCCGTTCAGGCCAGTGCGGAAAAAGAGGTGTTGGTAACCGCGAAGGCAACGGGTGAGACAACGGTCCGTGTATGGCTAAAAGGTGATGACACCCCTCGGGTGACGGATTACGCGGTGTCTGCCATGGCGGGCAAGCGTCAGCCGGTGCCGATGCAGGTGCAAACCGACATTCGGGTGGTGGAAGTGAACCGCCAGGAACTGAATACCCTTGGCTTTCATTACTCCAAACTGCTCAATGGTGGGGAGAATGCGTTTGGCCTGTCTCCCAATGGTGGCGGATTCACCAGACCCGGAGGTGTTCCCGGAAGCGCTCCCGGGCTGGGAACTGAGGGCTTTAACCTTTTCAGCTTTGGCGCCAGTTCACTGACCATCATCAACGCCCTGGAATCCGGCGGTTTCGCTTACACCCTGGCCGAACCCTCACTGGTCAGCCTGAGCGGCCAGAACGCAACCTTTCTGTCTGGCGGAGAGTTCCCGGTGCCTATCTCCGGTGATAACGGCGAGGTGGAAATCGAATACAAGGAGTTCGGTGTTAGCTTGTCTTTGACGCCCACCGTGGTAGACGAAAACCAGATCATCCTGAAAGTCGCGCCGGAAGTGAGCGACCTTGATTTCACCTCCGGCGTATCCTCCGGCGGAGTCTCTGTCCCCGGGCTTCGGGTTCGCAGAACAGAAACCATGGTGTCCATGGCCCCGGGTGAGAGTTTTATCATCAGTGGCCTGGTTAGCCGCAGCACCTTCAACAACAGTGACCGTCTGCCGGGGCTGGGTAACATCCCCATCCTGGGCGCACTGTTCCGCTCTGACCGCATTTCCAACGAAGAGCGCGAGCTCATTATGGTGGTTACCCCCAGGCTGGTCAGCGCCGTGCGGGAGCTCCCGGAATCGGCGAAAAATTTTGGCAAGAAGTACGAGTACAGCAGCACGGATTGGGGCGATATGGTCATCAACCCCAGAGAAGGAACCGAACCTCTGGAACATGGCCTGAGCTGGTAAGGAGCCCGACACCATGAGTGAAACCCTGATTTGCGTTGTTGAAGATGTCGGAGTGCGTGTCTGGCTTGAGCGTGTCCTGGAAGATGAGTGGAGCCTGGAATTTGTTTCCGCCTCGGACCTTTCCCGGGTAAGCCGGCTGGCTTCGGCAAGCGGTGCCAAACTGGCCTTGGTGGCCATCAGCGAGGATGACCCGGAAAAAGCCGTAAAACTGTTTTCGGCCCTGCACCAGTCCAATCCGGGGGTTACCCTGGTTGGGGTTGCCCGGCATATTTCCCAGGACGCGTTGCTGCAGGTGATGAGGGCAGGTGCCCGGGATTGCCTGATCACCGCGGTGGATTCAGACCGGGCGAGGGAGCGGGTCCAGAGCCTGGTCAATGAGGCGGCCGCCGAACGCCAGCAAAACGGTGAGCAAAAACGCCGCAGCATTACCCTGGTGGTTGGTGCGTCTTCGGTGGTGGATACCCGTTTCTTTGCCCAGAACCTGGCGAGCGAGCTGAATGACCTGTACCCGGAGCAGCGGGTGCTGGCGGTAGACACCATGGCCACAGAGAATCACGCTTTCTACTTCGACAGCCTCAGCCGGTTGTCGCTGAATGACCTGGTCAACCGCACGGATTCCATTGATGAATCCTTCGTTAACACCGCACTGGAAGAATGCAGGCCGGGGCTCAGGCTGTTGTCTGGCCAGATTATGGCGGACCAGCTCTCCGGCGACACGGCAGCGGACCTGTTCATTGCGATCTCCCGGCTGGCCGAGTTGTTTGATCACCTGATTATCCGGGTAGTGGAGCACCAGTCTGCAGATTGGCTGAAAATTCTCGGGGCTGACCTTTCGCGGCTGATGATTGTGGCCAATCCCATGGTTGAGCATGTGCAGTATGTGGAGACCATGCTGGCAGGTACAACCCAGTTGCTGGGCAGCAATTGCCAGACCAACGTGGTGATCGACGGCTTCGACAAGAAAGCTACGCTGGCGCTGGCCGATATGGAAAAACGGATGGGCACCCAGGCAAGCTTGAAGTTACCCCTGGATTGGCTCAACCGGCTGGACTCTATCAACGCTGGCGTACCCTTGTCGGCCTTGTTGCGGCGCTCTTCCTACCAGAAAGGCCTTGCGGAGTTTGCGAAGCGACAGTACAGCGAACAGTCGTCTGGTGCCGGCGCTCTAGGCTTCTTCAAAAAACGTGCGGCGGGCAAGGAGTAAACCGTGGCTACTCGTATCGATGAAGAGTACCAGCAGCTGAAAAAGCAGGTGCACAGTCATCTGATCGAGCGGCTGGAAGAAGAGGGCATCGAAGTAGAGCTGGCTGAAAAAGCCCAACTGGAGCATTTTGTGCAGGCCAATGTGGGCCAGTACGTCGCAAGCCAGCGAATTCC
>NZ_DFLY01000018.1:9768-43697 GCF_002375525.1 Marinobacter sp. UBA3607
GTCGGCTTTGGCCCGCTGGAACCGCTGCTGGACGACCCGCAGGTGAACGACATCCTGGTGAACGGGCCCAACAGTATCTTCGTGGAAGTGGCTGGGGTACTGCAGAAAGCCCAGACCCGCTTCATCGACGACGACCACGTGATGCGCATTATCCGCCGGGTTCTGGCCCCGCTGGGCCGGCGCCTGGATGAAAGCAGCCCGATGGTGGATGCCCGCTTGCCGGATGGCTCCCGGGTGAATGCGATTATTCCGCCTATTGCCCTGGATGGTCCGTCTATTTCCATCCGGAAGTTTACCCAGAAACACCTCACTGCCAGCGACCTGGTCAACCTGGGCTCTATGACCCGGGAATGCCTGGAGCTGCTTACCGGGATTGTCCAGAACCGCCGCAACCTTCTGGTCAGTGGTGGTACCGGTACCGGTAAAACCACCATTCTGAACCTGCTCAGCCAGTTCATCCCCAAGGATGAACGCATTGTGACCATCGAGGACTCAGCCGAGCTTCAGCTTAACCACCCCCATATTGTCCGGCTGGAAACTCGGCCCGCAAACGCGGAGGGAACCGGTAAGGTGGCCGCCCGGGATCTGGTGGTCAACGCTCTGCGTATGCGGCCAGACAGGGTCATCGTGGGCGAGGTGCGTTCCGGCGAAATTATCGAGCTGCTTCAGGCCATGAATACCGGCCATGAAGGCTCCATGAGTACCATTCACGCCAACTCCTCGAAAGACGCGCTGATCCGGATTGAAACCCTGCTGGCGGTGAATGGCTATGATGCCGGTGAGCGGGCCATTGGCCGGCTTATCGGTTCGTCGCTGGATGTGATTGTGCAGCTTGCGCGCCTGCCGAATGGCCGGCGCCTGGTGAGTGAGGTTGTCGCCATGACGCCTACCCGCGATGACCCGTACCAGATGGAAACCCTGTACCGGGCCAAGGAGCTGGATGCCCAGGAAATGGCGGGAGCCCAGCTGTGAGTGTTCAGGTGATCTGGCTGGCAGCGCTGTTCTTTGGCGCCCTTGCGGTGGTGGTTATGCTGCTGCAGCTGGTGATCGGCCAGGTCCGCCATGACCGCAACCTGAAAAAGCTCAGTAAGAACCGCCTCTATCCGCAGATTGTCACAGAAGACCAAAAGAAAGCCGGTATCGATATCGGGCCGCTGGAGCAGTTGCTGATCCGCGCTGGTATCCGCATGTCGGTAACCAGGGTGGTTGTGGTTGCGGTACTTTTCTTTGGTTCCCTGATCGGTGTTTATGTCTACCGTGGGCCCATTGAAGCCCTGGTGGCCCTGGTGGCCGTTGTGCTGATTGGCGTTACCCTTTGGCGGGTGAAGTTCGAGCGACTTCGCCGGCAGATCTTCGAAGAGCTGCCGGGTATTGTGGATGCGGTACTTCGTTCTTTAGTGGCCGGTCGCTCGGTGGAACAGAGCCTTCTGGTGGCCTTTGCCGATGCCTCCGATGTTTTCCAGCCCCTAAGCTTCCGCTTGCGGGGCGCGGTCAGCCAGGGCCGGGACTACACCCGCATCTTTGACGACTTCGCCGAGTTGTACAGTGTTCCTCCGTTTACCCAGATTGCCATTGCCCTGCGCACGTCTGCCCGTTTCGGCTCGTCGGTTCGCCCGGTTCTTCAGGAAGTCTCCAAGGCCATTCGTGCACGGCAGGAACTGCGCCGGGAGTTTATGGCAGCAACGTCAGAAACCCGTTTCACGGCCGTGGTCTTCGCTATCTTGCCGCCTGCCATGGGGGCTTACATCGTTTTGATGAACGAAGAGTTCTCCGAAGCACTGCTTAATACCAGTACCGGCCACACCATGATGATAACCGCCGGTGTGCTGCAGGTGTTGGGCACCCTGTTGATCTGGAACCTTATCCGGGGGGTGGGCCGTGGATAACCTCTGGTTTGCGGCGGCGATCGTGTTTGCCATGGCGTCTGTGTTGTATGCCCTGGTCTGGGCGCCTGCCTGGGCCATGCGGGCGCGGGTGACGGCTCGGTTACAGCGCAGGCATCTGTCGGCAGATGATGCCCGCGAAGATTCCCCGCTGGCAGGTTTTCTGTACTGGCTGGTAGAGAAACCGCTGTTTGCCGGGGATTTTCGAGAGCTGGAGCCGGCACTGGATGCCACAGGCAAAACACCGCTGCAGGCCCGGGGCCATTATGTGTTGATGTGCTGGGTGGTGCCGGTTGCGGTGGGGGTGATTGGCTATATCACCAGCGACTTGCTGACCTTACTGATTGCGTTTGTGCTGGCCTTTTATATTTCACGGCAGCTGATTCGTGCGGCTGGCCGCACGGCGGAAAAACAGCAGAACCGTGAAGCCATCGAACTGTGCCAGATGACCCGGATGCTGATGCAGGCTGGCCTCAGCCCGGAGCGGACTCTGAAGCTGATCGCCCATCAGGCCCGGGATTTGATGCCATTACTGGTGCGCCGTATCGACCGATTTAACCGTGTGATGGAAAGCGGCGCCGACCGCACACGGGCGCTGGATGAGCTGGGCCACAACCGCAACCTCACAGTGCTTCGCAACTACGTAACCATTCTGAAGCAGGCCGGCACCCTGGGGGCAGGCGTATCCAGCGCCCTTGAACAGATTATTGCAGAGGCCCACCACGAAGAACGCAGCAAACTGAAAGAAGAAACCAACCGTGTGGGCGCCAGGATGACCATCATCATGATGGTATTTATGTTGCCGTCACTGTTCATACTGATTGGCGGGCCGGCAGTGCTTTCCATTATGGATGCGCTGCAGCGGTAATCGACGAGTGATCACCAAGCTTTCCGGTAAGGAGCGTTAGATGAAGTACAAGAAAGTTGTCCGGTTACCAGCGATGGCGCTTTTGACGGCGGCCCTGGTGTCCGGCTGCGCTATGACACCTGAGGCAGACAGCTCCGCTGACAGGGCAGACCGGGATCAGGGAGCGCCGCTTTATGTGAGCTGCAAGACCAACATGACGCCGGAGCACCGGGTGGAATTGGAAGCGATCGATTCCATGATGGAGCGGTCCAGAAACTACGCGGCGTTGGCCAGGCTGGAAGAGCTGCCCTTCCAGACCCAGCACCACTGGCTGCGTTGGGCCCAGCTGCTCGCCAAGGTGGAGCAGCTGGACTATTCCGAAGAGGTTTACCAGCAGATTGCCGAAAGCTGTGATAGTGCACAGGCCTATCATGGCCTTGGAGTGGTGTATGTGAAAGGCAACAAGCTGGAAGAGTCCCTGACCGCACTGGGTACCGCCAAGGCGAAGGCGCCGGCCTCCTCCGATATCCGCAACGATTTTGGCGTGGTGTTGATGCAGACCGGTTTCTATGGCCAGGCAGCGTTCGAACTACGTACGGCCTACGAGTTGTCTGGCGGTAGCGAGACCACCGGCCGCAATATGGTAGCGGCTTATTACCTTC
Organism: Marinobacter sp. UBA3607; assembly: GCF_002375525.1. NCBI lineage: Bacteria > Pseudomonadati > Pseudomonadota > Gammaproteobacteria > Pseudomonadales > Marinobacteraceae > Marinobacter > Marinobacter sp. UBA3607. The sequence continues at coordinate 13,161 of NZ_DFLY01000018.1, forward strand.
AGGGTGGAAACAGCTCCCTGGCCCGGTTGCAGCAGGACCTGGGGTTGAGTGACCAGCTGCTTGCCGCCGGTAAAGAATTCTCCAAACGCTTTGCAGGAGGTTCACGATGATCCGCATGACCTTCCTGGCTGGCGCACTGGCGCTGGCTGCCACGTCCGCGCTGGCAAACCCGCCGGATAATGATCTTGGGCTGGCGGGCGTAAGCTTTGACCAGGATGACCGGACAGAAGCCCGTAAAGCCATGGACGAACAGGCGCAGCGGCCTGCTCGTGGTGGTGAGCTGAGTTCCACCATTTACATCAAAACCCAGGAGCGGCTGGCGAAGTCTTTCGAGCAGCCAATTCGTGACAAGATTGGCGAGTCCACCAGTGAATAAGATCCGTCGTCAATCCGGGGTGCTGGTTTTCCTGACCCCGTTTTTGATGGTGGCACTGGCCGTAGTCGCCGTGCTGGCCATGGATGCTGCCCGCCTGTATTCGGTGAAGGCAGACATGCAGCGTGTGGTGAATGCGGCGGCTACGGCGGCGGCGGATGAGGCGCAGGCTTGCGGGGCGGGTGATTTGACGGCCATGACAAATCGAGCCCTCGCAGCTGCTAAAGCGATGGGTTATGAGGAAGGGGTTGGGTCATTAGAGGTTCAGGCCGGAGTGCTTTTGCCTCGCGAATCAAAGCCCGGAGAGCTGAAGTTTATCCAAACGCCTGATATTGAGCAGAGCAATGCGGCAGCGGTTCGTTATACACGAAAAGAGCCGGTTTCCAGGCTTCTTCCAGAATCATTCTTGAGCCCGCTTGACTTGTCAGTTAATGCTGCATCTCGTAAAGACCTGTATGCGGTTTTGAGTGCGGGAGCATCTACTGTATCGGTAGATGGCGGCCTGCTGAGCTCGCTAATCGGTGCTGTTTTAGGGCAGCCAGGGCCCTACAGCCTTGACGCAACAGATATATCAAGCTTGCAAGGAACACTGGTTAGTGTCGGTGACCTTGTCGCTGGACTTGGAGTAGCAGATCTCACTGCCTTTGCAGGCGAACCACTGATTGACCTGCTGGAGGTTATTGCCGGCCTGGGCAATGAAATCGTCACTCAGCCCGTTGCAGATATTGTCCGAGACTTAAAGGGTGTTGCAGGTATTAACGAACTCACGGTCGAGGATGCTTTAGAGATTCATGGTGACAAAGCCGGTGCCATGGATGCGAGCTTCCCTCTTTATGACTTTGTTATCAGCGTTGTCATGAACAGCGCATCTAAGTTAAATGACGGGGGGGCGTTGGTCGGCTTGAGTCTGGATACTTTTGAGACTGATTCACCGCTAATTTCGGCAGTTAAAACGGCATCTTCTATCCTTGCTGATATAAATCTTGAGCTTGATTTGCACGTAGATAATCCAGCCCCTGTTGTGATCGGCCCGGCCTTAAAAGATAGCGATGGTTGGGTGACCAATTTGCAGGCGTCGGATATTTCGCTAGCAGTTTTGGCGGAACTGGGGTTGAACCTCGATGGTCTCGAAGCATTGATCAATGTGTTGTCTCTTGGGACGATCGCCCTCGAAATTGCTGACGACATACGAGTTCCCGTGGTGGTAGAAGTGGGCGGAGGGAGTGTTGAGTTTGTTGGGGCTCGCTGTGCGCGACCGGAAGCCGGAAACGTTGGCGTGAACCATGTTGACCTTGAGGTTCAGCTGGAAAACACCGCACTAAGTATTGCCAGCGGTACACTGGATTCTGCAACAGGTAGTTTGGTTCCGGAGCCGGTGTCAGCAAAAATCCTGGAAATAGACGCACTCTTTTCAGACCCGGTCGGGTTATGCCTTGCTGCAAATCTAAGTGCAACCATACCGTCAGTTGCCGGCACTCAAAACCATTATGTGATGGATTACCCTTTATATTGTCCTGATGGTGTGTGTGAAACGAGCGAGTTTACAGGCGATGCCGACAGCAGTCTGGACGGTATAGAGCTAGGTTTGAGCGATGTAACGCTGCTGGGCTGTGCAGCTGAGGAAAGCGATGATCTCGATTCTGTCATTGGCAAGCTGCTGTCTCCAGTGACAAAGTTGGTGGAAGACGTGACTGCGTTATTGCTCGAGGGATTGATTGCTCCCCTCCTCAAATTGTTGGGGGTGGATGTAGGGAGCGTTAACGTCACCGTGACTGGTGCAGATCAGCTCGGTCATCAACTCATAGAAAACGTGGACATGTAAATCCCGAACCGCTTGCATTGCGTGGGGTGCGTAACACTGGGTATGCTTGCGAACTCAAAACAATCACCACATTCCAGAAGCTGGCCATAGCCAGCTTTCACAAATCTGAAAACAGGGCAGGGCGCAGTGCGCAAATTAGTTTGGTTGCCGATGGTTGCCGCGATTGCATCCGGTTGTGCGGTAAGTTCCGATGCACCGGGGCAGAAAGTGACGGGTGTTTATGCTTATGAGGTTGGTTCTGAGCCGGAACAGCCAGAGCCGGAAGCCGTAGATGCGTCTCCGACCCGTGATAGCGACAAGGCGGCAACCGCTCCGTCGGAAACCGTAGCCGAGCCCAGCCCTGAACCACAGCGGCCCACCTTACAAGCGGAGGCCGGACAATCCGTTTCGCCTGCTGCGTTGATGTCTGCCCAGGCGGAGACAGGTGAGATCGATATTCAGCCGGGCCAGTGCTGGGTCTACGCCCAGATCCAACCACGGCCGGTGCAGGAAAGTGTTCAGGTTAAGGTTCGGGATTCCGAGGTGCGCCTGGATGTGACACCTGCGGAGTTCCGCCGTGGCGTCAAAAAGGTGGTAACCCGGGAAGGCACCAAAACCTATCGTGTGAAGCCCGCCACTTATAAGGAAGTCACCGAAGAAGTGCTGGTCAAGCCGGAAACCACCAGGCTGGTGATTGAGCCTGCAGTGTATGAAGAGGTTGAGGAAGAGGTGGTTCTGGAAGCCGCCCGAACCGAACTGGAGCCCTGCCGGACCTCCGGTGCTGTGGCTTACGGAAATGCCTCTCCGGCCTTCGGGTTTTGTGCGGTAGAGATTCCTGCCCGAACCAAGACGGTGAACGTCACCAAGCTGGTTAAGCCGGAGGCCACCCGCACCGAAGTCATCCCCGCCGAATATAAAACGGTGACCCGTTGGGTGGTTGATCAGCCGGCGCAGGTGATTCCGGTGAAAACGGATGATGAGATAGAAGCCTTTGAGGTTTCTGAAGTGGTGGAGCAGCCGCAAACCCGGGAGACTGCGATTCCCGCAGAAACCCTGCAAATGAACGTGAAACGCTATGAAGGTAAGCCGAAGATTGTTGCCCGGCAAGCCGTGTGCGACCGCAACCTTACCCGGGACATGGTCAGGGAAATGCAGGAAGCACTGGTGGAGCTTGGTTACGACGTTGGCGAGATTGACGGCTTGCCGGGCCCGAATACTATTGACGCACTAACCCTGTATCAGGTGGATAACGGCCTCGCCTCTGGCGCTATAACCATTGAGACAGCCGAACGCCTGGGCGTTCTTGACTGAGCGCTATCATGATTTCTGAAGCACTGTATTTACCCCTGACGGGCCTTTTGGCCGCCCTCGCAGGGGCAGTGCTTCTTGTGGCACTGGTGCAAAGACGCAAGCATCAGCGCCGATACCGCGAGCTTCAGCACGAGTTCTACGACCTTCGCAGGCAATACGCCTCGGCCCAGGAGGACTCCCGCGCACAGCTTGATCAACTTCCTGCCGTTATTCTGATCTTCGAGCGCCAATGGCCGAAACTCCTCTTCGCTAACCGCCTTGCCAGGGAAGTTTTCGGGTGCCAGACCGAAGAGCAGCTGATGGACCGGTTGTTCAGCAAGCCGGATGCCTGGTTGCCCGGCCCCCACAGTTTGGTGGATTTTGAAGATTGGCTGGCCGGTGCCCGGGATTTTGGTATGGCCCGGCGGGAGTGGTGTTTTGCCACCGGGCCGGATGAGAGTCTCTGGCTGGATTGCGAGGTGGGCAATACCATCTTTGCGGGGCAGCCGGCACGGTTGTTTTCCGGGGTGAACATCCACCATCGCAAGATGGAGAGCATTGCCGACAACCTGCGTGAACGGGCGCTGTTCGGGATCAATGCCGGCCGCCCCCTGGATCGCCTTATTGAAGCCGCGTCCAAGTTGCTGGAAGTTCAGATTCCCGGTACCCGCTGCATTGTTTCCCTTTACGACGAGCAGCGTGACGTTCTGGTTTCCCAGGGTAATTCCGGTTTTGCCAAAGAGTTCTGTACCCAGATACCGTCAGTGCCGGCTCGTTTCGGAGCTACCTCCATCGGTTCCGCCGCCCACACCCGCGCCAGGGTGACTACGGAATCCATCTCTGGCGACCACCAGTGGCAGGGCTACAGTCAGCTTTGTCAGGAGCTCAATGTAGACGCAGCGTGGTCTGAGCCGGTGCAGGATCAGCACGGAAACCTGCAGGCGGTGATCACCCTGTTCAGCTCGGCGCCCCGAAAACCGGATAGTGCGGTCATCCAGCAGTTCTCATCGGTGGTGTCTTTGTTGGGGCTGGGTATTGAGCGGGAGCAGTGGAAGCTGGCGTTGGAGGCTTCGTCTGCCCACGAGCGCTTCGTTCGCGAAATCGGTGTCGAGATTGTGAATGTGCGTGCCGACGATTATGCCCCTGGCCTTCAGGAGGTGGCTCGTCGCATCCAGGCACACTATGGCCTTGGTGCCCTGAATATCTGGCAGGTAGAGCCGGACGAGAACCTTCTGGTGCCGGTGGCCGGAACAGTGGGGCCGCAGTCCGGAGAGGGGGGCGCCAGCACACTGCAGGTGCCGGTTGACTGGTTTGAAGGTGTCTTCCGCAGCCGGGAGCCTAAGTATGTCATTCCCCAGGATGAGCTATATGCCCGTATCCGCCATAGCGGGCCGCCCAGGCCGGTGCTGGTGGTGCCGCTCTATAGCGATGCCGCCCGTGGCCCTTTGTTGGGACTGCTTACGGTGGAGTCCCGCCATCAGTATGTGAAGAAATCCAGTATCGAATACCTGAGTGTGATTGGCTCGGTTATCAAAACCAGTCTGATCAATCGCCGTTTGATGACCAGGCTGTCTGATGCCGCCGATACTGAGCGCCGGGCACGGCAGAAGCTGGAGGGTGAACTGGATGTGGCCAGGAGTATCCAGATGTCGATGGTGCCGGGTTCCGGGTCCTACCTGCAGCAGTTTCGGGCCTGGAACATTGAAGCCTGGCTCAGCCCTGCAAAGGCGGTGGGCGGCGATTTCTATGAGTTGATTGCCTTGCCCCAGGGCCGGTTGCTGGCGGCGGTAGGGGATGTGTCCGACAAGGGTGTGCCGGCGGCTCTGTTTATGGCCAGAACGGTGAGCCTGCTGAATTTTCTGGCCCGCAGTAAAGATGGTAACCTCCTGGATATTGCCGAGGGCCTTAACCGGGAGCTGTGCAGGGGCAATGATGCCTGCATGTTTGTAACGCTGGTACTGGTCCTGGTGGACCTGGCTTCGGGTAAGGCGGAGATGCTCAGTGCCGGCCATACCACGCCGCTCCAGCGGTTCCGGGACCGTCTGCCGCTGTTGTGGCGAGGGGAAGTGAGTGCCCCGCTGGGCCTTTATGATGATGTGGCATTCACCGCCGCACCGCTGGACATCCCGGACGGCAGCAGTCTTGTACTATACTCGGATGGTGTAACCGAGGCCTTCAACAAGGACGGTTCAGAGTTCGGCGAAGATCGGCTGCTTAACCTGGGCCACAGAGTCGATGGCTCGGGCGATAGCTTTCTGGCCCATATGCGCGGGCAGTTGTCTGAATTTACAGAGGGAGCCGAGCAGTCTGATGACATAACGATAATGACCATCAACCATCACGGCTTTTAGGTATGAGACTCAACGTTCATCCGGCAGACCCCGTCAGTTACGTACTGGTAAACATGGCGGGTGAGTTTGAGAGGCATAACGTGGGTGCTGGCGTTGTACATGATTGCCAGGTAATCATAGACGAAATCTACGCCAACCTCCGGGCCCATGTGCTTCCTGATAACCCGGACCTCACCTGGACCATCACCCTCAATCCTGCCGAAGACCACCTGGAGCTGGTGGTGGAATACCAGGGCCCTTTTTTTGATCCAACCCGGCCATTACCTGTGGGCTACAGGCACCCGGCCGTGCGCCCGGAAGGCGGCATGGGGTTGTACCTGATGTCGGAACTCAGTGATGATCTAAAGCACACGTACCATCGGGGCGTGAATACCCTGACTATCCGAAAGGAACTTGGCAGTAACCACAAGGAGCATTCGTTATGCCGCTAAACATCAAGGTGGCCCAGGAAAGCGACGAAGCGCTGGCCCTGATGCTGACAGGGTCAATAGACAGCGATACCGCACCTGAGCTTGAAGCCACACTGGCAGACATGGTGCACCCGCAGATTTCCTATGTGGGCCTGAACATGGCCGGGGTAACCTTTATCAGTTCTGCCGGCTTGAGGGTGGTGTTCAAGGTGCTCAAGCAGATGAAGGCGCGGGAGGGCCAGCTACTGGTAACGGAGATGAGCCCCCGCGTGGAAAAAGTCTTCGAGATTGTAAAAATGATTTCGGACCTGTCGATATTCGCCAGTCACCAGGAAATGGACGACTATCTGGCAGTGATTCAACAGCGCGAAAGCGACGAGGGATAGGCATGGCAATAATTCTGGACGGGTCGCTCGGTATTCAGCGTGATGAAGAACAGCAAATCGCGAATATTGAATGGTTCCTGTACGGCTTGCCGGACACAGAGGCCGCGCCGGAAGACGTGGTGTTCCTGAATGAGTCCTTCGGTACAGACTCGCCGCAGATGGTGAGCTTTACGCTGGGGGGCGAAGAGTATGCGGTTTATGCAGACTGGCAGTCCGTGGCAGACCGGGCCAATGCTGTGTCTGTGCGGCAGTTTTATAAAGAGTACGGATATATACTATTGTCGGGTCTGTTGGAATCCAATAGTCTAAGCGATAAACCGAAAAAGAAAGAATGGCTGGTTCCTGTGCAATACTTTGATGACTATGTGACGATGGTCAATAAGTTGTCGCACCCGGCCTGATATTTTCGGTCAATGAATTTGTCTGGAGACATAGTGTGGCCACAGTCTACGATCAGCAGTATCTGGAAACCGTAAAAGGTATGGCCCAGGCCGGTATGGAAATACGCCTGGTGGTGGGTGACAGCCTGCGACGTAAAACCGGGCAGACGGCCGGCGCGATGCCCGAAGAACTTCGTGCTGGCGTATCGCGCCTTGCTGAGTGCACCCTGGAGCTGAGTGAATTCAGCGCCGAGCAGTTGGCTAGCCGTAGTGCTGACGCATCGCCAGCCCGGACCACAACTGGCGCGGGTCATAAAGTGGAGAGCTGACGCCGGGCTTCAGTATTTCCGGAGAGTGCTGTTGCACAAACTCAACGGTTGCGGCGGATGGCAGGGGCGGCAATAACCAGAATCCCTGGGCATAGTCACAACCGAGAGTCTGGAGCAGTTGCCATTGCTCACGGCATTCCACGCCTTCTGCGGTAACGCTTAACCCTGCCTTGCGCGCCAGCCCGATCAACTCCTGCACATGTCGGCGGCCGGCATGACTGTCGATTCTGGCGGTGTCTTTCTTGTCTATTTTCAGTTCCCTGGCCTGAAACAGCTCCATTCTTGAGGGCTGGTTGTGGCCCTGGCCAAAATCATCCAGCGACACCTCAACACCGTAACGGGCAAGGTCTTTGAAGGCTTTTATGGCCTGCTCGGTATTGTCCAGCGGGGCGGTTTCGGTGAGTTCGAACATAATGCGCGGGTGCAGGGTAGACGACAGAATGCGCTTAACCGAGCGCAGAAAACCTTCGTTCCCCACACTGCTGGCGGACACGTTTACCGATACCGGTTCCAGGTTGAGCCGCAACCATGCCGGCCATTGGCTGATCTGCCCCAAAGCCTTTGAAAGCACATGGCAGTCCAGCTTCGGCGCAAGCCCCTGCTGTTCTGCGCATCGAATAAAGTGGTCTGGCTGTTGCCAGAGTTTTGCGCTGCGCGGGCCGGGCCATCGGGCCAGCACCTCTACACCGCAGGCCACTCCGGTCGCCACGGAGAACTTGGGCTGATACACCAGTGCCAGCCCTTCGGTATCGATTACATCACGAAGAAAGCCTGCCTGTGCCTGCCCGGATGGTTCTGAATTGGCGACTGATGTCATGATTCGGCCTTTGTTATGTATTATCGAATGACATATTCCATGCCTGAATAATACTTTAGTGTCGATTGCATCAAATGGCGGTATCGGCAGTCCTTGTTGTCATTAGAGTCAAGGTAAAAATATAGATAGTCATACTATATTAATCAAAAATCGGGGTCAGACCCCGGCCTGGAATGACAATAAGGAGCCCGTCATGGCCCGTAACAACAAAATACGATTTCGGTTAGCAATGCTGGGTGCTCTTGGCCTGTCCCTGGCCGGTTGTGGCGGCGATTCAACCGAAAGCCCTGCACCCATTGCCGAGACCTCTCCGGAAACTCCCATGAAGGAACAGCCCGGGGAGGTAGAGCAGCCCCGCGCAGTTCAGCAAATGATGACGCTGGGAACCCGGCAACAGGAGGCCGGCCAGGTTCAGGTAGCCACCAGTGAGTCGCGCCAATGGCAGCCCTACGAAAGGGCGCCGGAGTTCAGCCATATGGTGGCCTTGCCCAACCAGGTGATCACCATGTCTGACGGTACCCAGCTGTTTGCGAAGGTGACCTTGCCGGGCAGCAGTGCTGATGAGGCCGCAACAGGGCCGTTTCCGGTGGTGTTAACCCAGACCTCGTACAACACGTCTCTGGGTAGCTTTGCGACGGCGGTTGGCGGGGCAAATGAATTTCTGGTGAGCCGGGGTTATGCCCACGTAGTGGTGGATGTTCGTGGTACCGGTAACTCGGGCGGTAACTGGGAAGCCTTCGGGGAGCGCGAGCAGCAGGATTACGGCGAAGTGGTGGACTGGATTGTGCAGCAGCCCTGGGCCCAGCCCCGGATTGGTGTTGAGGGGATTTCCTATCTGGGCATCACCGCTATTCTGACCGCCCAGCAGAATCACCCGGCGGTAAAGGCTGCGTTTCCGATTGTCCCCATCGGCGACGGTTACCGGGACATTGTGTTCACCGGTGGCAACGTGAATGCCACCTTCATTCCCATGTGGATGGGGCTGGTGACGGGGTTGGGTGCAGTGCCCCTCGAGATGGCTCCAACGGATCCGTTCGCATTCTTCAAGGCTCTGCCGGAGCGGTTGTTAGGAGCTGCCTTGGACTTCCAGTTGCCCACTATTCTGAAGGCACTGCTGGGTGAGCCGAAAACCGCCTATGACGATGACTTCTGGGCAATTCGTTCGCCGCTGGAAAATGCCGACAAGGTGAATGTGCCCACATTTATTGTTGGCGGACTGTTCGACCTGTTCCAGCGCAGCGAGCCCCTGTGGTTTGAACAGCTTAGTGGCCGGGTGGATACCAAGTTGCTGATTGGCCCCTGGAACCATATCCAGGCCGCGGGAATTCCGGAAAACGGTTTGCCGAAGGATGGCGTGCCGGACCTGGATACCCTGCGGCTGCAGTGGTTCGACGAATACGTGATGGGGCTGGATACGGCTGTGGCGAGCCAGCCGGATGTGACCCAGTACGTGCTGGGCCTGGAGCGTTATGAAACCACCAGCCATTGGCCACATCCGGATATGCGGGCCGAGCGATTTTACCTGGCCCCGTCTGAGGAAACCTTTCCGGCCATGGGCAGCCTTGTGCAGGAAGCTCCTGAAGCCGTGGGTGAACAAAGTACCATCCAGTATCCGCTTAACGGCCTGTGTTCGTTCAGCCTGAACCAGTGGACGGCAGGCTTTGTCGGCCTGATGCCGATTCCCTGCGCTGAAGACAACAGCTATGCGGAAGTGGAAGCCATCAAGTTCGAACTGCCGGCCGGTGAAGAGGGGCTATACCTGAATGGCCCCATGCAGGCCGACTTGTGGGTTTCTACCACCGCCTTCGACGTGCAGCTTTCCGTGCGGCTGGATACCGTGCACCCGGACGGCTCCACCAGCCCTATCACTAACGGCTTGCTGACAGCCAGCATGAGCACCGTCGATGAAAGCCGCTCCCGTTTCGTAAACGGCGAAATGATCCAGCCCTGGCACACCTACAGCCAGGAAGATGTTCAGCAGCACGACCCCGGCGAGATTCGCAAGGTTTCCGTAGAAATCTTCCCGAGCAGTGCCTACATACCACCGGGTTCCAGCCTGAGGGTATCCGTGAACACCAGCAACCTGGCGCAGGGCATCCCGCCGTTGCTGACCACAATCAAATCGGCTCTGGGCGTGATGACCCTGCACACCGGCCCGGAAACACCCTCCAGCCTGGTGCTCCCGATAGTACCCGCCGCCAACCTTTAACCCCCGGCGGGGTCAGACCCCCGATACATTTCACCGCTCGAAATGTACCGGGGGTCTGAGCCGCTTTTCACAACAAGAAACTGAGGAGACTGTATGACCACCAAAAACCATTTCCACAAAGCCGCGCTCGCGTCTGCGTTGCTGGCCGTCGCCCCGTTGACTGCGGATGCGGGTTTGTTGTCCGGCTTGCTGAATGGAGGTGCGCAGGAGCCCGTTGAGGAGCAGGCTGATAACCGAACGATTCCCCAGCGGTACATTGTGACGGTGGATCCGTCCCTGTCATCGATTCTGGGTGTGGGTGGCCCGCTGCTTGCCGGTATTGAACAATTGCTGAATGCCGTTGGTGGTGGAAAGGTTCTCTATTTGTACGAGAGCGTGATGTCTGGCGCGACGGTTCAGCTTACGGACAGCCAGGCTCGGATGCTGGAGTCCCTGCCCGGGGTTGAGCGGGTAGAGCCGGATAGCTGGATGACGGCCAGCGGTACGCTCACTCAGCAGAATGCCACCTGGGGGCTGGACAGGGTAGACCAGGCCACGCTGCCGCTGGACAGCCAGTTTACCTATCCTGAACTTGCCGGGCAGGGCGTAAACGTTTACGTGCTGGATACCGGTGTTCTCAGCACCCACGTGGATTTTGAAGGGCGCGCCAGCGGGATGAACTTTCACGATGACAGCGGCCTTGCCGGACTGTCTCCGGGGCTGCCCATTGTAGGTGACCTTCTTAACCTTCTGCTGGGCGGTTTGCTGCCGTTTGAAAGTGAAGAGAGCATTTCCGCCTACTCGGCAGAAGACTGTAACGGCCATGGTACCCATGTGGCCTCCACGGCTGCCGGGGAAGAGTTTGGTGTCGCCAAGGAAAGCAATATTATCGGCCTGAGGGTGCTGGGCTGTAACGGATCCGGTGCGACCAGTGCGATTATAGAGGCGCTGGACTGGATGGCCGAGAACGCCGAGAAACCGGCCGTAGCGAATATGTCGCTGGGCGGTGGCAGCTCCCAGACTCTGGATGAGGCGGTTCAGGCGGTAGTTGCCCGGGGAATACCGGTGGTGGTAGCCGCTGGCAATAGTAACGCAGATGCCTGCAGCGGTTCGCCGAACAGAGTGCCGGAAGCAGTAACCGTAGGTGCAACCGACAACCGCGACCGCAGAAGCAGCTTTTCAAACCATGGAAGCTGTGTAGATATCATGGCGCCGGGCACAGATATCACCGCAGCCTGGTACACCGGTGATACCGACACCAACACCATCAGCGGCACTTCCATGGCATCACCCCACGTGGCCGGCGCAGTTGCCTTGATGCTGGGCCAGAACCCGAGCCTGAGCCCGGAGCAGGTTGACCAGGCCGTGAAAGCACAAGCCAGTACCAACCAGCTGCAAGACCTCAACGGTTCGCCAAACCGCCTCCTGAACGTTAACCCGTAACCACTGCGGGGTCAGACCCCCGATACATTTGCCATGGTGAAATGTATTGGGGGTCTGACCCGCTGTGACGAACTGCACGCGGGCAATCCCCGGCGGTTTGTAATCGCGGGACGGGTGGTTATAATCGGCGCTGCTCAGGACGAGTGAGTTATAACCATCTAAACTTCAGGGACCGAAGTCATGCCCCAGGCAAGCGGATTGCAGTTCACCGCCCGTGTAGGCGAATTCCCCTCTGATCACTTTTCGGTAGTTGGCTTCGCGCTGACCGAACAGCTGTCTTCTTTGTTTCATGGCCGGTTAGAGCTGGCCAGTACTGATCCCGATGTAGCGGCGGCTGACATTCTGGAACAACCGGTAGACCTGGTGGTTTGGCAGAATGGCCAGCCCCTGCGCCGCTTCACCGGTGTGGTGAACGAGTTTGTTCGTGGCAACACCGGCCACCGCCGAACCCGCTACGAAGTGGTCATCCAGCCGCCGTTATGGCGTCAGGGCCTGATGCACAACAGCCGCATCTTCCAGGCCCAGACCACCGAGGCCATCATACGTACCCTGCTCGAAGAGCGGGGCATTGTTGATACGGTCTTCGATTTCAAACGCCCCCCTGAAGAACGGGAATACTGCGTCCAGCACCGGGAAAGCGACCTGCAATTCCTGGAACGCCTGGCCGCCGAAGAAGGCTGGCACTACCGCTACCAGCACGGCAGCGTGGATAGTGAGGAACAACCAGCCCTGATCATTGCCGACCACCACGGCGATGCCCCGAAACTGGAACCTGTGACCTGCAACACCAAGGCCGGCGGTAGCACCCAACTAGCTTGCGTATTCAGCTTTGCCTACGAGGAAAAAATTCGTGTGTCCTCCGTAGCCATGAAGGACTACACCTTCAAGAATCCGGCCTACGCCCTGATGCACGAACACAGCGCGGGCGGTGTGAATCACCGTGAAGATTACCAGCACTACGACTACCCAGGCCGCTACAAAGCCGACGCCAGTGGCCAACCGTTCACCCAGGCCAGACTGGACGCCCTGAGAAGCGACGCAGCCCTCGCCAAGGGCACAAGTAACCGCCCGGACTTCGCTCCCGGTGCAAAGGTAGAACTGCAGGACCACGACAGCCAGAGCCTGAACCGGGAATGGCTGCTGACCGCCATCACCCACACCGGCAAACAGCCCCAGGCGATGGAAGAAGAAGGTGGCAGCGAACCCACCAGCTACCACAACGACTTCACCGCCATCCCGGCGGACAAAACCTGGCGTACCGTTTACAACTACCGCAAACACAAACCCGTGATGGACGGCCCCCAGATGGCGATCGTCACCGGTCCCGAGGGTGAAGAGATCCACTGCGACCAGTACGGCCGCGTCAAAGTCCGGTTCCCCTGGGACCGCTACTCAAAAAATGATGAACACAGCAGCGCCTGGTTACGCGTAGCTCAAGGCTGGGCTGGCGGCCAATACGGCTTTATGGCTCTACCCAGAATCGGCCACGAAGTGATCGTTTCCTTCCTGGACGGCGACCCGGACCAGCCCATCATCACCGGCCGAACCTACCACGCCACCAATACACCGCCGTACGCGCTGCCGGAACACAAAACCCGGACCACATTAAAAACCAAAACCCATAAGGGCGAGGGCAGCAACGAACTGCGGTTTGAAGACGAAGCTGGTGAAGAACAGATCTATATCCACGCCCAGAAAGACCTGGACCTGCTTACGGAAAACAATCGCACCGAAGTCATCAAGAACGACAGCCACCTGACGGTGGAGAACCACCAGTTCAGCCATCTAAAAGCCGCTGAACACTGTACGACCGACGGTGAAAGCCGGCTTTCCGTAGGCGCAGACTGCAGCCAGACCATCGCCGGCAGTTTCCACCAGAAAACCGGCCGCACCATGGCCTCGGAAGCCGGTACAGAAGTTCATCATAAAGCCGGTGCGAAAGTGGTGCTGGATGCCGGGGCGGAGCTGACGATTTCTGGTGGTGGGAGCTTTATCAAGCTGGACCCCAGTGGGGTTACCTTGAGTGGGCCGGGGATCAAGATTAATTCTGGGGGGAGTCCGGGGAATGGTTCAGGGCAAAGTTCTACTAATCCGGAACTACCAAACCTTGTTGGCAAAGATGGGACGGCAACGCCACAGCCTCCCGAACTGGCAATGGTCGGCCAGCGCAAAACTGCCTCTCCTGACCAGGTGGAGTTTGATCAGTTACCGAGCTCCGATCGAAAACTGATCATTGATGTGATTGGCGGGCATCTTGAGCGTGGCTCTGTGGAAGCGATTAAAGGGACTGATGGGGAGGAAACTGTATGACAGGTGCTGTGGATTTTGCAGATGAGTCCCGGGATCGCTCGATTCTAAGAAGAGCAGATTACGACGATACCGATCCTAAGGATCTCGTACTGACTGTGCCCAAGCGCGATGGCGGCAAGATCTCGATTCCTCTCCTGAAGCACGCAAGATCTAACATTGAGCGTGAAGATTACCAGGATAATACCCTCGTAAGGATTAAGCCCCTGGCAGAGATCGCCAGCAACTTACCTGTTAGACGTGGCTCCAATGCCCCCGTTTATCAAGGGAAAGGCGTAGCACTGTTGCGGCCTGGTTTTCTTTATATTTTCCGCGAAGACAAGCTCTGGCGAGAATTAGAGATCAGTCAGAACTCCCAATTCAGCGATATCGATCTTCAGGCAGTGCGGGCGGAGGTTGGTGACCCAGAATCTGGCTTGAGAATGGTGCGCCCATCAGCCGGACAGTGGTTGGACGATGTGCTTGTTCCAGTGTTTCTCCAGGGGCAAGCGGTGATGCACGATTTCCGTATGGCCTACAGTGAAATCCAGTGGGATTGGGCCTACATCCAAAAACTTGAAGAGAGTGCAGCGACTCGTAATGCAAGGACGACGGGTGTGGGTCACGCCTGGGCTGTCACATCGGTTGATTCGTTGAGTTTTGAAACCGGATTTCCTGCATCACGTGTTGAAGATGTTCCGAAACTGAGGCACAGGGATCTGGGCATTGAACTGATGATAGAGAATCCCTGCGACTTCGTGCTCAGTTTTGAAGGGCCGGGTGAAGACGAACTATGCAGCAAGCTCTCGAAGTTATTAGAGAGCAACGAGAAGCAGGCGAGGGAGTCGGCCCGGCGTGCGGCCTCTCGAAGCGAAGTAAAAGACCCGGTTGCTTACACTGAGCAATTGATGAATAACCCGCTTGAACTTGCACTGGAGGCAACCGCACCAGAGCCGGTGGATGGCAGTGACGAGGGGGAGGTGGCGAACATTCTTGACCTTTCCTGCCCCCCTGGAGCAGATCTTTTGCAGCATCTGCGCTCCCAGAAGGGGGTCGTTTGCGTGGCTATCCCGGACCCGTTGTTCAGGTTGCGCCATTCGTTGGCGCAGCTTCAATTGGCGCTTCACTATCTCGATGCTATTGATGTCTCCATACAGGAAAAGCCGCTGGTTCATTCGGCGATGCTGATACGTCAGACCTTATTCGATCCACAGGCATCTGACTCAAGCGATCAGATTGGAAAGCTGCGAGCAGCAGTAGATCAGGACAAGCTCAATCAAATCCTGGAGCATTCAGAACGCCAGATGATGCTTGAGAACATAACGGGGCATCTGCAGAAACTCGAAACACTGATTGAGAGCGGTGAGTTTGATTCAATCTGCGGTGATTACCTGTATCACACAGGGCTTGGCCCGTGTGAAGCATTCTCTCTGCATACAGGTCTGCTCGACCTCATTCAGCAATTACCCGGTATTTACAGGGCCCAGGGGGTGGTGGCACCCAGTATTCTATCTAGGTTGCTAAAGCAGGGATTGGACAAGAGTTCGATTATTGCGGCTTTGGCTAATGAAGGATGTGCAGAGGGAGAAGTATCACCGCTGCTGGCGCATTTAAAAGCTCTATCTAACAAGAACGACATGCTCACAGAACAGCATCTGACTGGCCTCGGCCTGTCAGCCATTAGCACCATTGCGCAGCAGTTAAAGCATGAGGAGGCTGATTCTGACACTAATGATGACGGCAATTCTTCTGTTTCTGTTGGCTCTGCCGGCACTGTTGCGGGAATGCTTGAAACTGCGCTGGGTGGCTGGAGTGGGGCTGTTCTTAAGGTCGCTGATCGTTTACGTGAAAGTGGCGACTTGACGGCCATCAAGCTGGAGCGGGTGTTTGCCGCAGTCAGTGAAGCGGCTGATATTGCGGATCCAAAACTCGGCGGCGAACTACGAGTGATGCGTAGGGATGCTGTAGACCTGACGCGCTTCAGCATTGTAGGTGTACATGGAAAAGGACTTTCGTTCGGGTTGACCGACGCGGACCTTCAGAGTGAGGCATTAACAAGACGCAACGATTACCTGTTTGCTGATCGGGTTGACGCGGCTGGTAAAAAAGTTGCTTCCACCAGTCCGGCAAGGCTTTCTGATGAGGTTGGCGAAGCTGTGGTGAAGGCGGCTGCCCACACCTGGGTGTTTGTGTTGCCGATTGATCATCCAGAAGCTCTAAAGTTCAGTGCGTGGAGATTTGATTGGGCTAATAAGGCTAAGGCTGTTGCGGACGGTCCTGGGTTGTCTCGAGTTTTGGTAGGTCTTGCCGCATTCAACCTCACTTCAGAAATATGGAGCCTTCTGAATGCAAACACCGAACAGCTGGGCTTGTCTTATTTGAAATCCTTCGGAGCCTTTCTTGATATATCGGCAGCATTAATGAAACTCCATGTAGCGACTTCACCAGCTTCTGGCACACTGGGTTCGAGGGTAATACTAAGACCGCTTTTCGAGATTAGATCTGTTCCACTTATCGGTTCTCTCATACAACAAAAACTCATGAGGGATGGAGCGAGTACCATTGTACGCTCTATGTCCTTGGTGAACTTCTTCGCGGCTGGCGTTATGGTGGCCGTAAGCGCGTGGGATTTTCGCAATAGCGTGAGTCGGGGAGACTTGGATGCCGCGCTTGGTCATGGATTAGCAGTGATTGGCGGCAGCCTTTTCGTATTCTCAAAGATAATGCATGGTTTGTTGTTTGTGCCCGGTTGGGGATGGGCTCTCTTTGGGTTGGGCCTCATTCTGGGTGGCAGTATATATGCCGCGATTGCGACTGATAGTGAGTTTGAGCAGGTGTTGAAAAGAGGGCCTCTGGGGATTGGTCCAAGTCATCCGGGACTTCAAGACAATGATGCATCGTACTATGCACAATTACTCAGCATGTTCGCGCCCCTAAGCGTTTCCGCAAAACGTTACAATGATTTGAGCGAGGCTGAAAAGGCAATGTTTTCGGATCGTCAGCCTTCACAAAATGACTATAGAGTAACGCTAACATCACCAGTAATCAGCAAGTTCAACCTTGGTCAAACTTCTCAAGGGAGCACCCAAGCCAGTGTCGGGAAGCAAAAGACAGGTTTGAGGCTCGGCATCCAAGAGCTCGAATATACCCACATCAATATCCAGACTTCTAAGACGTCCGCATGGAGCGTAGATCAGTATAATTTGACCCAAAATACCCCGTTGAAGAAAGTTAAAACTTGGGTTGCCGTGCCGGAACAAAATTCAGTGCATTTTCTGGTTGAGCGAAATCTAGTGGGAGGTGAAACCCGGGCGCATGGGTATATGGAAAAGCGTACCATTAGCCTGAGGGTTGTCTTACAGGCCCGTCTCGAAAGTGAAGTTGGGGAGTTCTGGTTTCCGACACCCGTACTAGATGAATACGAACCGTTCGACGCGGTGAAACATGAAACGCTTCCCGATAAGAAGCAACAGGTACTCAACCCATTCAATAATGATCCTGTACCGTATTGGATTATTAAAGAGGTTACCGTGTGAGTCAGAATGTTAACAACTTCGGTTATAAGAGCTGCGGAAGGCGGGACGATCATATTCCTTCCATTCCCGAACCTGTGAAAAGCAGAAGGCGCTTTGGGCAAGATCTACAACCTGTTGGCGATTATGCAGACGTTCAGCCTTTCTACCGAGTTTGTGAGGATGTGGGGGCTGTTCAACATCAGGACAAGAGTGACCCAGAGGTTTTTCATTCTGATGATTGGTGGTGGAATCAGCGTCGAATTCGTTTTCTCAGTGGCAAGGCATTCGTTGGTCTTTCAGCTTTACTGTTACTAATACCTTACGCTTGGGGCGGTCTAGTGCTCGTCGGTGGTGGGGTGTCGGCGATCTATTTGGCTAATTTAGTCGAACTCCCGAAGTTACTGAAGTTCGTGTTAATTCTTCTAGCTGGCTTTGGATGGATAGCGGCTTCTCTCTTCATCCTTATAAAAACCACACCTTGGGTCATGGGCGCTTTCGCCCTGCTACTCAGACCCTTTGACAAACTCCTCAGCAAGCTCCTGGACCGAGGCCTCGAAGCCGGAGAAAGCTACTTCAGTCGTGAGACGGGTGAAGTGAGCTTTGCGATGCCGGGCGGCAAGAAACTGACAGCACCCTTTGAGGAGTTCGATGCCTACGTGGAGCGAATCATTGAAGCCGGCGGTATCTTTTATCGCCTGATGTTCGTGCATCGCTATACCGCCAAAGAATTCAGCCAGACGTCCCTGAGCCGGGTCGAGCCCTCGAAGGAAGAGGTGATGGCGTTGTGGGACATGCTTCAACGCTACATGGACACCTCCCAGCCCCTACCTGATATGCCAAGACTGGAGCCGTTCCGGCATCTGGACCCGGTCACTGCGGAGCATGACCAGCGCATCGGGCGTAATCCCCGATTCTGGCGAGACCTGGATCTGGAAGCCTGGAAAAAAGGCGAAGGTGCTGAGTGGTTGAAGCGCCAGGTGGAGTATCCGTGGGATAAGCGCAAATGCAAACTTACGCCGCAACTGGGCAAGATATCGATGGAAGAATACCGCAAACTACGACCGGCCGAGGCTTGGCCGATTTGAGTGGCATGGATGACTGAAAAGAAACAGCGGTCCGGAGTGAGCGACACGGCCTTCAGGGCGATGGAGATCGGGCCCTTGCCGATCTCGCCAAAAGAACGAACACGAGTTGGCGACGAGCTGCAGCCGTATGGTGCGTACGCGAACCTTAACCCATACCACAGAACCGTGGAGGATATTGATACCGTTCAGTCCAGTGAACGAGACGATCCAGAATTCTATAAGGAACACTGGTGGTGGGATCACCAGCGATTGCGTTTCCTCAATGAAAAAACGGGGCTTAAATTTTTAATATTGCTGTTGCCATTTACCTGGATATTCACACTTCTTATCGGGGGGGTGGCTTTAGTTGGTTGGAGTGTAATTAGTGTTTCTGACCATTTTGAGTTGCCAGCCTTTCTTTTCATGTTATTGCTCTTAGTATTGGTGCCATCGTGGATTTTCTTTGCATTCTGGATCATTCCCAGCACTACCAACTGGCTTATGACCAACGTCGTTGGAGCTATCCTGAAACCATTCGAGAAAACCCTGGAAAAGAAGTTGGACGAAACCCTGGAAGATGGCTGCAGCGAGTTCAACCGGGTCACCGGGCAGGTAAAGTTCGCCCTGGGCAAGGGACGTTCTTTTGAGGCACCGTTTGTGGAGTTCGATGCCTACGTGGAGCGAGTGGTCCAGCGGGGCGGTATCTTCTACCGGCTGATGTTCGTGCATCGTTACACCCAGAAGCAATTCAACAAAACCTCCCTGAGCAACATTGAAGCAGAGAAAACTGAGGTGCTGGCCCTGTGGGATATGTTGCAACGCTACATGGACGTCACCCAACCCCTGCCAGACATGCCCCGGTTGGAGCCGTTTCGCCACCTGGACCCGGTGACCGCCAAGTACGACCAGACTACTAGCCGTAACCCCCGCTACTGGCGAGACCTCGATCTGGAGGACTGGCAGAAGGGAGAGGGCGCGGAGATATTGAAAAAGCAGCGGCAGTATGCGTGGGGCCGCAGGCAATGCAGAGTCACTCCGCAATTGGGCAGCGTGGATATGCCCACCTATCGCCAAAGTCGGCCTGAAACAGCCTGTGTTGTGTAAAGCCCTCCTTCAGGTTTTGGTTGGAACTCGAATGGCTACGTTTGCCCACTGAGGAATAGTTTTGTGCTGAAACCCAACCAGGTCAGCGTATGAATGCACAACAGCCCGTGTCCTGTTTTTCAGACACTGCATTTCGGGCAACTGAGATTGGGCCCTTGCCAAAATCCCCCAAAGAGCGAGCAAGGGTTGGAGAGGACCCCGCAACTGGGCAAGATTTCGATGGGTGAATACAGAAAACTACGCCCGGCTGATGCCTGGCCGATTTAAAGGCCCTTATTGCCCCCGTGGTTCCCTTTCGTGTTGCAAAATGCAACACCTGTAGTAATCCGTGCATACGGTTAGCTGAAAACATTCAGGAGGGCACCATGGCGACAGCAATTCGAATTGACGACAAGCTGATCCGTGAAGCATCAGCGGAGGCGCAGATTCAACGTCGCTCGACGCCCAAGCAGATCGAATACTGGGCGGAGATTGGGAGGGTTGTGGCTGGAGAGGTCTCAGCAGAGGATCTGATTTCCATTGTGCAGGGTAATCGCCGGGTGAGGGTAGAGCCGTTAGTTCCAGAGCCGGTGTCCAGTGATGACTTATGGGCTGAGGTTGATGCGGCTCGTGACTCGGGTGAGCTTGCTAAGGCTATCGCTCACAGTCGAACAGTATATCAGTGCTCGATAGACCCGCCCGGCTATCTCGAAGCCATTCACCCTGACGGTACTCGTGAATTAGTGCAATCTTTCTCGTCAAGCAAATGAGGCCAAAGGCCACTCCCCCGGCACCACAAACCACCGCCCCCTCTCAACCCAACACCCAAGCCCCGGTTGCCACTCCACCCGAGCAAACAACACCGGCACGCCCTTAGCCTCCACAAACTCCAGCGCCTCCCGGGCAGCTCGAACATCAGGCTGCTCATTCTGCCTCCAGTGCCCAATCCAATGGGGCTTTTTCAACGGCACCCAGCCGGTCAGGTCGGAGTTCTCCAACTCGCGGGCATAGCACCAGCGCCCTTGCAAATGCTCCGTCGGCACGTAATCCGGCAGTTCCACTCGATCACCGGGATAGAACAGGTAACCCGGCATAAACACTTTCGGGGTAATGGCCTCTGAAATCCCCAGCTCTGCCAGCAACGCCTGAGCCTCCACCCGCTGCGCCATGGGGCTTTGGTGGTTCAGTATTCGGTCTGCTTTCAGGTCCAGCCGGTCCTTTGCGTTGGGGCCGTACCATCGGGTGCCGGTTTCGCCTTCGTTCACGCCCAGATAGTATTTAATGGCGATCTCGTGGTGTTCCAGGCAACCGGTCTGGCGGTTACGCACTACGAAGTCCAGCTCGCCAATGGTTCGGTTATCGGCTTTGATTTGCTGGTTCTTCAGTAACAGCTCCCACCCCAGCAAGTCCTTCAGAAGCACTTCATACAAGCGCTCAAAGTAATGGCCTAACCGGCGCTCTGCGGGCTGGGCTAGCCTTGCGGGCATGGCTTCCGGTTGTTGGTCCCAGTGCTGCAATCTTTCCAGGTAGTTGTCAGGTAACCATTGCGGCGGATAGAAAGACACAGGGGCTTCGAGCAATTGGGGTGCAGTACACAGCCAGGCCAGGTGGCGCACGGCGGGTGTCTGAAAGCTGAGGAGGGTTTCGGTATCTGCGTTTGTCGTCATGGCCCGAGAATAACGTAAACTGTGGTGGTTTAAGAGCCATTAAATTCAGGAGCCAGCCATGCAATACCTGCATACGATGATTCGAGTCAGCAATCTGGACGACACCCTCCATTTCTTCTGCGACCTGCTGGGTATGGTGGAAATCTCCCGTAAAGACAGCGAGCAGGGCCGCTTTACACTGGTGTTCCTGGCCGCTCCGGAAGACGAAGCCCATGCCCGGGAAAATCAGGCACCGATGGTGGAGTTGACCTACAACTGGGATCCGGAGGAATACACCGGCGGCCGTAATTTCGGGCACCTGGCATTTCGGGTGGAGAACATCTACGAGCTGTGCGAAAAGCTCCAGGCCAATGGCGTAACCATAAATCGCCCGCCCCGTGATGGTCGCATGGCCTTTATCCGCACGCCGGATAATATCTCCATTGAGCTGTTGCAGAAAGGTGATGCACTGGAGCCTCAGGAGCCCTGGGCCAGCATGGGTAACACCGGTATCTGGTAAACAGTGTTGTGAGACGTAGTTCACACTTTTGACGCCGCCCCCGGGCGGAGTTACCAAAGCCAGTTCATATAACGCCCGCTTATCATTTGTTGACTTTTGCACCTTCGGGTACACAAACAACAACAAATGAGGTGGCCGTTATGTTCTCCAGAAATGCACTGGTAGCAGCCGTTGTCCTTGCCCTGGCCGGTTGCGGTGGTTCTGGTTCGGATTCCGCATCAGTGTCGTCCGGCACAGGTTCGGAAACTGCCCAACCCGCAAAACCCGGTGGCCCCAGAGCGCTGCCAGAGGGCGAGGGCGAAATCCGGGTGCTGTCTAACCGGGCAGACCTGATCAGTGGCGGTGACGCGCTGGTGGAGGTTGTGGCGGAAAACCTGCAGGATGCCCGGGTATTCCTGAATGATGAGGATATCACCGGGCAGTTTCAGGAAGCTGGAGAAGGTGCATGGCGTGGCCTGGTTAACGGCCTCAAGCTCGGCAGTAACACGCTGGAAGTGTTGCTGGAACGCGGCAAAAGCCGGATTGCCACCAGTATTACCAACCACCCAAAGGGTGGTCCGGTTTTCTCCGGCCCCCAGGTTCAGCCCTGGAACTGTACTAACGCGGCGGCAGTAGACGAGGCCTGCAATCAGTCACCGGAGTTCAGTTTTAAATACGTACCCGCAGAGCAACTCACCCGGCTGTTCACCGAATTTGACCCGGAGGATCCGGGCCTGCCGGATGCCTTCTTGCCATACGACCCTGAAAACCCGCCTGCCGATGAAGATATTGCCACTATCACCACTGATGAAGGCATGGAGTTGCCGTTCATTGTGCGGGTAGAGACGGGTGTGCTGAACCGCGACCGCTATCAGGTCATGTCACTCTATCAGCCCGGTGAGGAATGGACGGCACTGGCCCCCCAGGAGCAGTGGAACGGTAAGGTTCTGGTTCACCACGGTGGGAACGTGGGGGTGAGCTACGGCATGGGCAACCCTCCGAATGGCGATGTGTCGGGCCTGACCAACGGCAACGAGCTGTTGCTTGGCGACAGTATTTCAGTGGCCCTGGCCCGTGGCTTCGTTACCCTTTCCACTGCGCAGTCTAACCTGGGGCATAACGCTAACCTGGTGACGGCAGCTGAATCCCTGGTGATGGCCAAGGAGCATATCGTCGAGCAGTACGGGCCGATTCGCTACACCATCGGTACCGGTTGCTCCGGAGGCGCAATTGCCCAGCAACATGTTGCTAATGCCTATCCCGGTATCTATCAGGGCCTGATCGTCCAGTGCTCCTATCCGGATGTCTGGACAACCGCTACCCAGTTTGCGGATTACAACCTGATCAGCAATTACCTTGGCTTGCAGGCACCGGAAAGCCCGGAGGGTGCCCCGGGGTTCTTTGAAGGGTTGCTGAACAATGGCCTGCTGCCCACGCAGTGGCCGTTTCTGTATGGCCACTTGCCCATCAATCCAGTGGTTTCGGACCTGGCATTTTTCCCTGCCGCGTACCCGGACCAGGAGGATTGTCCGAAACTGCCTGATGGCGTTGACGTGTATCACCCGGAAGAGCGGCCGGGCGGTCTTCGCTGCGGCTTGATCGATTATATGAAGAGCCAGTTTGGTGAGCGGTCTCCGGAAGTCTGGTCGCCAAATGAGCAGCTTCTGGGGTATGGCTTTGGTGGCATCCCACTGAATAACGAGGGCGTACAGTATGGCCTTCGGGCACTTCAGGAGGGATTGATCAGCGGGCAGCAATTCCTGGACCTGAACCGTGAAATCGGTGGCTTCAACGTTGATATCGATTACCAGCCCGGGCGCACCCGCGGAGACTTTCAGGCGATCACCAATGCCTACCGGACCGGCGCGATCAACACCGGGGAAAACTTCGAAGGCGTGCCGATTATTGACCTGCGTGGGCCGGATCCCGGTTTAGCCCACGATGCCTACCACTCCTGGCAGACCCGTGCCCGTATAGAGGCAGTGCAGGGGCACTCCCTCAACCATGTGATCTGGTACGGTGCCTTCCCCATTGCCGGTGATACGGTGTTTACCACGGAAGCACTCATGGTGATGGACCAGTGGCTGGCGGGTATAGAGCAGGATGAACAGGGTGGCGAGTTGCCGGAAAAACTGGTTCGAAACCGCCCGGACACTGCCCGGGATCGTTGTCTCTCTTTGTCTGGAGTAACGGCTGACTCCGGTCTGGTGCTGCCGTTGACGGGCGGCTTGCTCTACCCGGATCCGGTTGTTCCGGGGCTGGAGTATTTGCCCACCTTGCCGCCGGAAGTCGGTCAGATTCTGGATGTTGCAACTGGCCAGGTGTGCGGTTTGGACCTGGGAGACCTTGGGTTGCCGCCCCTGGTGACCGATCTTCTGGCACCCATTACCGAGCCTGTCGTTGAGTTGCAGGCGTTGCTGGTGCAAACCCGCTTCGGCACCCCGCGCACCGTTGCCGGCGATGATATCCGTACCCTGAACAACAAGTGTCAGCTGAAACCGGTCGATCCGGCCGATTACCCTGTCAATCTGACAACCGGAGTGCTGAATTCTGAAAACTTCGCCAGGCGCGTGGCAGAGATCTTCCCCAACGGCGTTTGTGATTACAGCAAGCCGCCGGTAGGGCAGGTGCCTACGCAAGTCTGGTTGCAGTACGGCAACTCGGAGCAAGTTGTCTACGGAGGGGAGCCGTTACCTGAGTCGGAAACGGCCGTGAGCGGCTGGGCTTCGGATGCCTTTGAGGTCACCCTCTCGCAGTGAGATAGCCCGGAGCAACGACAAATCCTTGCGCCAGTCATCAAAACTGTCGGCTTGTCGTTGCTCCGGTTCTCCCGGGCCTCTAGAATTTGCGACCGTTTTCACAATCGCATCAGGATGATGCGCCTCTCATGACCAAGGAAGGAGTTGCCGAATGGATGATTGGCAAGCTTGCCTGTCTCCGGCCTGCCAGAGTGCAGTGGTTCAGGCCCGGGACAGCGTCGACCGCCGCGGCGGTTCGGTAATCACTGCAGAAGATTTCCTGTTGGCGTTGCTGGACGCGATTCCGGACATCGCCCCGTTTCTCAAGCGCCAGGGTGTCGACCTGGACGAACTGGTGCGCACCATTCAGGGCGAACAGCCGATCGTTACCGAAGTCCGGGGTGATGGCGACCTGTCTTCCCAGCTGATTTACTGGATTTCCGGAGCCCGGGAGACTTATGGGGTGTCCTGGCTCGAGTGGCCGCACCTGCTCAGGCAGTTGGCGTCGGGTGCTGAACGGCTGCAGGACAAAGCCTATGTGGCGGTGCTGGAACTGGTCAGCCATTGGCCGGCGCAGCATGAGGAACCACCGGCACCGGTTGTCGGCGTGGATCAGGACATTACTCCCTTAACGGTTACCGATCCGGCCTGGCTCGAGTTGGCAGAAGAAGTGGTGGTCATCACCGCAGCCAACTCCCGGGCGCTGATCTGGCTGAAGGGCGATGCCGGGTCCGGTAAAACCAGTTGGTTGAGTGTGCTGAAGTCTATGCCCGGTTTTCTCTGGGTTCAGGTGGACCCCCGACGGCAGGCCGAGATTATGGCGTCAGACCAGCCTGTCGCACCAACAGCTGAAGCCGGCCCGCTGCACTGGCCTGCCCTGATGTTGGACAACGTGTCTCCTGCCGGGTTGCTGGAGCTGATTCAGCAGCCGGATGGTGTAGTGCATGAGCTGGTTACTGGCTGGCAGGGCCCGGTACTTCTGTTGTCTGAAGATAACGGCGATTCAGGTGCGCCGGAGCGATTGGCTCAGTCGCTGGGCCGGGCCATCGATTCGCTTATGATGCCGGAGATGAGTGCAACCCAGCGCAAGGCCATCCTGATGGCGCACCAGCCGGCAATTGAGAAACGGTGGAACATCCAGCTGTCTTCGGCAGCAGTAGACTATGCCAGCTCCCGGAACAGCAGGATGGTTGCGCGGCCCGGTGGCATGCTGGAGTGGGTGCGCCGGGCGGCAGCGCGGCTTGACCTGTTTGCCAGTCGGGGGCCACTGGGCGCCCTGGCGGTTGCAGGCCAGCAGGATGCGCTTCGGCGCCAGTCGTTGGTGGCGCTGGCGAGGGGTGATGACTGGGCGGTTTCCGAGCAGGAGCTGGCCCGGTTATCGATCCAGCAGGCGGCCGCCGAAGTCGGCTGGCATGAACGTCAGCGTTCTGGAACCCTGCGGCGCCTTCTGGCGGAAGATCTGCGTGAGGAACTCGAACGATGGGTTGCAGGCAAGCCCGGGCCGGTTCACTATGTGCTGCATTGTGAACAACAGCATGGAGAATCCTCGGGTGCAGGATCTGGAAATCTATATTCGTGACCTTGAGTCGGGCGCGGTGTCGCGCTGGCTGGAAGGCCAGCTTGACCAGTTACAGCTGGATGATTCTGACGTGTCATCGGTGGCGAAGGGTACGGCTTCCTTCAACGGCGCTCGTCTTCGCATCAGTTTGTACCCCGGTGCCTTTGGCAAACGATTTACCTCTCTGGTACTGGAGGGTGAAGACCTGCCCTGGAACAGTGATCTGGAATGCGCCCGAAGTGCCTGGCGGGCGATGGAGGGTGAGATCCGTTGCAGTCTGGGTGACTGGAAAGAAGGCGATCCGGTAGAGGATGAAAAGTGGTGGCGGTTGGATCACCGGGGTGAGCAGCAGGTGGTGTGGAACTGACAGTTCGACCACCCATATAACGCAAAAAGGCAGCCAACTGGCTGCCTTTTTGCTGTCTTCAGAGCAGAATTATTCGCTCAGGATAGACACGTTGTCGGCTTGCAGGCCTTTGTCAGCTTCAACCACGTTGAAGCGAACCAGCTGGCCCTGGCGCAGAACACGACGGCCTCGGCCACGGATGGCGCGGAAATGTACGAAGATTTCGTCGCCACTGTCACGAACGATAAAGCCGAAGCCCTTCTTCACGTTGAACCATTTGACGGTGCCCTCTTCGTTGCCTTCCGGGGTGCTGTCGTCAAAATCGTCTTCGTCGTCATCGTAGGTGTTGGCAGGCTGGCTGGCACGGGCCGGACGGCTTTGGCTGCGGGCATTGTTTGCGGTTGCAGGCTGCTTGCCGGCCAGTGCAATTGCCAGGAAGCCGGCAACGGCGAAAAGAACGAAGGCAATGATGTAGGCGGCAATGCCACCGCTGGCGCCCAGGGCCTCAAGGCCTTCGCCAATGGCGAGCAGGCGCAGGGGGTCCGGAGTGGTGGTAAGCAGAAGGCCCAGTATAAACGGTGCCGGAATCGCGATCAGAACAGCAACGAGGATCGCCTTGGCTGGATTACGCATTGGCTGATTATTCTCCATGATTTTACAGTAACGATAAAAAGCCGGGCATCAGGTAACATGGCATGTCCGGCCGATGAGCGCCGCCTGGCCAGAAACCCGGCTGTGGCGGTAAAAGGCGGCATGATACCAGATTACTGAAAGGGCTGACCAAACCTCATGAGCAAAAACACCCTCGAAGACAGAATTGCGGAACTGGAAATGCGACTTGCGTTCCAGGATGACGTGATTAATACCCTGAGTGAGCAGGTGGCCAGGCAGGAAATGGATATTCGGGAGCTGTGGGATGCCAAGAAGACGCTGCACAAGCAGCTGAAGGATATTTCGCCGTCCAATATCCGGCCGGAGGAGCAGGAGGTGCCGCCTCCTCACTACTGATTCCGTAGTCGCCCGCTGGCTCTGGGGGGGGTAGCCGCCGCTTGTCATGTTTTAGCCACGGAAGGACACGGAAGGACACGGAAAAATGAAAAGATAAAGACGGTTTTGCCACGAAATCCACGAAAGAACACGAAAGGAAAGACAAAGACGTTTTGGTTTTTAATCCCTCATCTTTGTTCGTGTTTTTTAGTGGATTTCGTGGCAAGAAAAATCTTTTAAGCTCTTTCTTTTTCCGTGTCCTTCCGTGGCAAAAAAATCACCCCAGCAGTTCCACCAGTATCTGCTCGTAAATCTCTGACAGGGTATCCAGATCGTCAGCCTTCACGCATTCGTCCACTTTGTGGATGGTGGCGTTGATGGGGCCGAGTTCGACGACCTGGGAGCCGGTGGGGGCGATGAAGCGGCCATCTGAGGTGCCACCGGAGGTGGAAAGCTCGGTTTCGCGGCCGGTGACGGTGCGGATGGCGTTCTGGCTGGCAGACACGAGGGCGCCTTTGTCGGTCAGGAAGGGCCGGCCGCTGAGGTGCCATTGCAGGTCGTACTTGAGGTTGTGGCGGTCCAGGATGGCCACGACACGCTCTTCCAGGCTTTCTGCGGTGTTCTCCGTGCAGTAGCGGAAGTTGAAGTGCACCAGGCATTCCCCGGGAATGATGTTGCTGCCAACACCGGACTCAATGCGGGTAATCTGGAACGTGGTCGGCGGGAAGAAATCGTTACCGTTGTCCCAGAATTCCTTTGCCAGGGCATCCAGTGCCGGTGCCACGGTGTGCACCGGGTTCTCCGCCATGTGCGGGTAGGCTACGTGGCCCTGTACCCCGTGTACGGTCAGGTAGCCGTGCAGGGAGCCACGGCGACCATTCTTGATGACGTCACCCACCTGGTGCGTACTGGACGGCTCGCCGATCAGGCACCAGTCCATTTTCTCGTTCCGGGCTTCCAGGGTTTCCACCACCTTTACCGTGCCATCCTGGGCCGGGCCTTCTTCGTCGCTGGTGATCAGCAACGCGATAGAGCCCCGGTGGTTCGGGTTGTTCGCCACAAAGCGTTCGCAGGCGGTTACGAAGGCGGCCAGGCTGCCTTTCATATCCGCAGCGCCCCGGCCGTACAGGTAACCATCTTTGATCACCGGCTCAAACGGCGCGTGGGCCCAGTTCTTCTCCGGCCCGGTCGGCACCACATCGGTATGGCCGGCAAAGGCCAGCACAGGCCCCTCTGAACCCTTGCGTGCCCAGAGGTTGTCGGTGTCACCAAACCGCATGTTCTCGCCAGCAAAGCCCAGAGGTGCCAGGCGTGACATCATCAACTCCTGACAGCCAGCATCGTCTGGAGTGACCGACGGACGGCTGATGAGGTCCATGGCGAGTTCTAGGGTAGGGGACAGGGACATGTGACGGCCTTTAGTTGTTAGCGTGCAGTTCTTCGTTCAGTTCAATCGCGGTTTTGTTGGTCTTGCACTCGACCGCGCCGGTCAGGCTGTTGCGGCGGAACAGCAGGTCGTTCTTGCCGGCCAGGTCGCGGGCTTTGATGACTTCTACCAGATCGTTGTTGTCGTCCAGCAGGTTCACCTTGGTGCCGGCGGTGATGTACAGGCCAGCTTCAACCGTGCAGCGGTCGCCCAGGGGGATACCGATGCCGGCGTTGGCGCCCAGCAGGCAGTTTTCGCCTACGGAGATGATGATGTTACCGCCGCCAGACAGGGTGCCCATCGTGGAGCAGCCGCCGCCCAGGTCGGAGCCCTTGCCGATGATCACGCCGGCGGAGATGCGGCCTTCGATCATGCTGGTGCCTTCGGTACCGGCGTTGAAGTTGATGAAACCTTCGTGCATTACGGTAGTGCCTTCGCCCACGTAGGCGCCCAGACGAACCCGGGATGTGTCGGCGATGCGCACGCCCTTGGGTACTACGTAATCGGTCATCTGCGGGAACTTGTCTACGGATTTTACTTCCAGGGTGCGGCCTTCAATACGGGCTTGCAGCTGGCGCTCCGGCAGCTCATTCAGGTCGATGGCACCTTCGTTGGTCCAGGCCAGGTTCGGCAGCAGGCCGAAAATGCCGTCCAGCTTCAGGGTGTGTGGCCTGGCCAGGCGATGGGAAATCAGGTGCAGCTTCAGGTACACCTCGGGGGTGCTGGAGGCGGTGTCGTCTGTCGCCAGTACGGTAACCACCACCGGGCGCTTGCTGTTGGCGGCCTGCTCGGCCAGCCTGGCCTGCTCGGTCTGGCCCAGCTGGCGCAGGGCGTTAGCAAACTGGCTCAGCTGCTCGGCGCCGACTTCGATGGCCTGGTTGCCGCCTTTGTAGTCCAGCGCGGTTTCAACCACGTCGATCAGGTCTTTGCCTGGGGTCATGATCGGCTGCTGGTAGTAAACCTCCAGCCACTCGCCCTGGTTGTTCTGGCTGCCGATGCCAATGCCGAATGCAAAACTCATCTGATCTGCTCCTGTACTAAAAATTAAAGAATGTTTTCCGTGGCCGAAAAAAGTCAGTCAGTCCACGCAGCCCACTGGTCTGCGTTAAAGCCCACGCTTACCTCGTCGCCCCGTTCAACCACCGGGCGTTTGATGATGGAGGTGTTCTCCAGCATGATCTGGTGGGCACTTTGGGCGCTAATGGTATCACGAACCTCATCGGGAAGTTTCCGCCAGGTGGTGCCGCGTTTGTTGATCAGCGCCTCCCAGCCAATGGCCTGTTCCCACTGGCTCAGCTTCTCGCTGGAGAGGCCGTCTTTCTTGAAGTCGTGGAACTCGTAGGCGGTGCCGTTTTCGTCCAGCCACTTGCGGGCTTTTTTGACGGTGTCGCAGTTTTTGATGCCGTATAGTTTCATGGTTTAGGGCCTTTTTTTGCCACGGAATCCACGGAAGGACACGGAAAGAAAAGACGAAAAGATTATTTTTGCCACGAAATCCACTAAAAAACACGAACAAAGATGACGGATAAAAACTAAAAAATTCTTTGTCTTTCCTTTCGTGTTCTTTCGTGGATTTCGTGGCAAAACCGTCTTTATCTTTTCATTTTTCCGTGTCCTTCCG
>NZ_DFLY01000020.1:0-4255 GCF_002375525.1 Marinobacter sp. UBA3607
TCCCGGTAAAGCGCGATGAACCGCTTTTTTGTGCCTTGAGCCTGTCAGTCTGAAGACCAGGCCTGGGTCCGTTCACGATCAGACGCCTTCTGTTCCACCCAGTGCTCGCCGTCAGAGGTCATCTCTTTCTTCCAGAACGGGGCGGAAGTTTTCAGGGCGTCCATGATGAACGAGCAGGCGGCGAAGGCATCGCCCCGGTGGGCGCTGCACACGCCAACAAATACGATCTGGTCGGAAAGCGCTAGTCGCCCGACCCGGTGAATCACCCGGGCATCACGGACATCCCAGCGGCGGGAAGCCTCGTCAATCAGCCCTTGAATAACCGCCTCCGTCATCCCCGGATAATGTTCCAGGAACAGCCCCGTTACGCCGGACAGGTCTCCGGAATCCCGGACCAGTCCGGTGAAAGTGGCAATGGCACCGGTGCCTGAACCGCTTGCTCTCAGCGCGGCATATTCCGCGCCTGTATCAAAATCCCCGGTCTGCACAGAAATCATCTCAACCTCCGGTTACCGGCGGGAAAAACGCGACCTCATCACCGGCCTTCACCGCCGTGGCGGGTTTTGCCATGGCCTGGTTGACCGCCACCATAACCGGCTGGTCGCCCTTAAGCTGGGCCCACCGGCCGCCGCGGCTGGCCAGTTGGGTCAGGAGGTCGTCGACGGTTTGCCCGTCAGTGGCGGGCAGGCTCAGGGAATCGGTATCCAGCTCTTCCCGCAGGCGGGCGAAGAAGCGAACGGTCAGGGTAGGCTCGGTCATCATCAGCTCAGCAATTCGTTAAAGGAATAGAACGTAACCAGGTCGCCCCGGCCCACCCGGGTATTCTCGGGCACTATTGCCAATCCCGAAGCCCAGCAGGCGGAACTCATTACCCCGGAACTCTGGTTGGGGAAGGCCGCAACCTGCACTTCGGAGCCGGCATTCTCCTTGCGGGCCCTGACAAATTCGCGGCGCACCGAGGTCTCGGTAATCTCGAACGCGGCAGGCAAGCGCTCACCGGTCAGCGCAACATCGGAGCGGCCCTGGCGCTTGCGGATGTAGGGCAGGGCCACGACCATAAAGGTAACCAGTACCGACGCCGGGTTGCCGGGCAGTCCGATAACCGGCGTGCCCGCCACTTCGCCGAAGGCCAGCGGCTTGCCCGGTTTGATCGCCAGGCGCCAGAGTGACAGCTTGCCGGATTCCTCGAGCACGGCCCGCACATGGTCTTCCTCGCCCACCGATACCCCGCCACTGGTGATGATCAGGTCGGCCTCTGCCGCAGCCCGTGCAAGGGTCTGGCGGGTGGCATCGCGGGTGTCTTCCAGGCTTTCACACAGGGTTACGTCGCAGCCAGCCTCGGCCAGCAGACCCAGCAGGGTATACCGGTTGGTGTTGTAGATCTGCCCCGGTGCCAGTGGCTGGCCCGGGTCTACCAGCTCATCGCCGGTGGTCAGGATGGCCACTTTCAGCTTCGCCAGCACCGGCACCCGGTTGATGCCGGTGGACGCCAGCAGGCCCATTTCCTGTGGCCGGATTCGTGTACCCCGGGCCAGGGCCAGGGCCCCCTTGGTAAGGTCTTGCCCACGGCGCCGGATGTTCTGGCCAGAGCTGACCGTAGCGTTGATCACGATGCTGTCGCCGCTACGTTCTACCCGCTCCTGCATCACCACCGCATCGGCGCCTTCGGGGATCTCCGAGCCGGTGAAGATGCGCACTGCCGTGCCCGGCTGCAGCGGTGCCGGGGCGGTGCCGGCGGGAACCCGGTCAGACACGGTCAGCGCTTCGCCATCCCGTACATCACCGTGGCAAACCGCGTAGCCATCCACCGCGCTGTTGTCGGCCGGCGGCACATCCGCCGGCACATAATGGTTTTCCGCCAGGATCCGGCCCAGGCAGTCTGTCAGGTTGACGGCCTCGGCACGGGTAACCGGGGTGGCCCGGCCAAGCAGGTGGTTCAGGGCATCGTCCAGGGAGATCAGGTTCTGGCCAGCCATAACGTCTCCTTATCGTTCGGCCCGGGAGCCGATTACTTCATGCAGCCGCTGGCAGGCACGATCCGGCTTGCGCAAGGTCAGCCCTGAGAAATTGCAGGGGCCGTGGCGGCTGTCGAGCTGGCTTTTCAGAATGCCTTCCCACCCGGTGCGGCAGGCGCCGGTGGAGCCGGGCAGGCAGAAAATGACCGTGTTATTGGCCATGCCTCCGAAAGCCCGGGACTGAATGGTGGAACTGGCGATCTCGGCGGCGGACAAGCGGCGGAACTCTTCGCCGAAGCCGACAATCTCCTTGTCGAGCAGCGCACCAACGGCTTCCGGGGTGCTGTCCCGTTCCATAAAGCCGGTGCCGCCGGTGATAATGATTGAATGAACTTCCGGATCGGCAATCCACAGGGACATCAGCGCACGGATCAGGTAGACGTCGTCCGGCAGGATACGGCGGGCCAGCAGCCGGTGGCCGGCTTCGATAACCTGGTCTTCCAGGTACTGGCCGGAGGTGTCTTCGGCGGGGCCGCGGGTGTCTGATACGGTTAACAGGGCGACGTTCAGGGGTTTGAGTTCGCTGGTAAGGTCACTGCTCATGGAAAGACTCCAGAAGGCTGTATCAAC
Source organism: Marinobacter sp. UBA3607 (assembly GCF_002375525.1). NCBI lineage: Bacteria > Pseudomonadati > Pseudomonadota > Gammaproteobacteria > Pseudomonadales > Marinobacteraceae > Marinobacter > Marinobacter sp. UBA3607. The sequence goes on from NZ_DFLY01000020.1 coordinate 2,586, forward strand.
AATACAGTCAGTATCCGGATTGGCGCTGGTAAATGGAAGAGGGTGCCTGCCAGAGAGATTTCCGGTGTCGACATTGGTCTGATGCAGGGCAAGCCACTGGTTTAAATTTGGTCACAGGTCTTGACATCAGCCTTCAAGGTGGTCGATTATGCCGCTTGCCCGGCGAACGATTGTTCCCACTCTCTGGCTTCAGCATACTTAATCCGGATTTCATCTGCACCGGTAGCTCCATCGAGCCAGCACCTTGTTTCAGCTTAATCAGATCAATGCGTTCAGGGGCACCCCTGTCATTCCAACTGTCGTTTACTTCCATTCCTGAAAATCCAACAAACTATGAATCTTACTGAACTCAAGCAGAAATCCGTGCCCGAATTGCTCGATATTGCGCAAGAAATGGGTCTGGATAACCTGGCTCGCTCGCGCAAGCAAGACGTGATCTTCACCATCCTGAAGAAACACGCCAAAAGCGGCGAAGACATTTACGGTGATGGTGTACTGGAAATTCTGCAGGACGGTTTCGGCTTCCTTCGTTCCGGCGATGCCTCTTACCTGGCCGGTCCGGACGATATCTACGTCTCTCCCAGTCAGATCCGCCGTTTCAACCTGCGTACCGGCGATACCGTTTCCGGCAAGATCCGCCCGCCGAAAGACGGCGAACGTTATTTTGCCCTGCTGAAAGTTAACGAGATTAACTTCGACAAGCCGGACAACGCCCGTAACAAGATTCTGTTCGAGAACCTCACCCCGCTGTTCCCCCAGGAGCGTCTGACCCTGGAACTGGGTAACGGCAGTACAGAGGATCTCTCTTCCCGGGTACTGGACCTGGTGGCTCCGATCGGTAAAGGCCAGCGTGGCCTGATCGTATCTCCGCCCAAGGCCGGTAAAACGCTGCTGATGCAGGGCATCGCCCAGTCCATCACCCGCAACAACCCGGAATGTCACCTGATGGTGTTGCTGATTGACGAGCGCCCGGAAGAAGTGACGGAAATGCAGCGTACCGTGCGCGGCGAGGTTGTGGCCTCTACCTTTGACGAGCCGCCGGCCCGCCACGTTCAGGTAGCCGAGATGGTGATCGAAAAAGCCAAGCGCCTGGTGGAGCACAAAAAGGATGTGATCATCCTGCTGGACTCCATCACCCGCCTGGCCCGCGCCTACAACACCGTGATTCCGTCTTCCGGTAAGGTGCTGACCGGTGGTGTGGATGCCCACGCCCTGGAAAAACCCAAGCGCTTCTTCGGTGCAGCCCGGAATGTAGAAGAGGGCGGCAGCCTGACTATCCTGGCCACAGCGCTGGTGGATACCGGTTCCAAGATGGACGAGGTTATCTACGAGGAGTTCAAGGGTACCGGTAACATGGAAGTGCACCTGGACCGCAAGATTGCCGAGAAGCGGGTTTACCCGGCCATCAACATCCGTCGTTCCGGCACCCGCCGCGAAGACCTGCTGATGAGCGAAGCGGAAATCCAGCGCGTGTGGATCCTGCGCAAGCTGCTGCACTCCATGGACGACGACACTGCGTCTCTGGAATTCCTGCTCGACAAGCTGCGGGATACCAAGACCAATGACGAGTTCTTCCAGTCTATGAAGCGTCGTTGATACTGATTTCTCTGCGCGCCTGATTTTGGGGCGCGAGTAAAGAAGTCGGAAGAACAAGGCCGGGAGGGGGTGTC
>NZ_DFLY01000020.1:4470-27659 GCF_002375525.1 Marinobacter sp. UBA3607
GACACCCCCTCCCGGCCTTGTTCCAACACCGAACAGAAAAGTATCAAGACCAACTACAAGGGCAGTCCGGAGAAGCCCGAACTCCGTAGTACCGTAGATCAGAAGCGGAGCACAGCATGAAATACAACGACCTGAGAGACTTCATTGCCCAGCTGGAAAAGCAGGGCGAGCTCAAGCGCATCAGCGCAGAAGTCGACCCCCACCTGGAAATGACCGAAATCTGCGACCGCACGCTGCGGGCCGGTGGGCCGGCGTTGTTGTTTGAAAATCCCAAGGGCTACGACATGCCGGTGCTGGCCAACCTGTTCGGCACGCCGAAGCGGGTGGCTATGGGCATGGGCCAGCAGGATGTGTCGGCATTGCGGGAGATCGGCAAGCTGCTGGCGTTTCTGAAGGAGCCGGATCCCCCCAAGGGCTTCAAGGATGCGATTGAGAAGTTGCCGCTGTTCAAGCAGGTGATGCGCATGAGCCCGAAGGTGCTCCGTTCTGCGCCCTGCCAGGACGTGGTGATCGAGAAAGACAAGGTCGACCTGTACCAGATTCCGGTGCAGCACTGCTGGCCCGGGGATGCTGGCCCACTGGTGACCTGGCCGCTGGTGATTACCCGCGGCCCGAACAAGGAGCGGCAGAACCTGGGTATTTACCGGCAGCAGCTGATCGGCCGTAACCGGTTGATCATGCGCTGGCTCAGCCATCGCGGTGGCGCGCTGGATTACCAGGAGTTTCGCCGGGCCAATCCGGACAAGCCTTATCCGGTTGCGGTTGCCCTGGGGGCTGATCCGGCCACCATTCTGGGCGCTGTTACGCCGGTGCCGGATACCCTGTCTGAATACGCCTTTGCCGGGTTACTGCGGGGCAGCCGTACCGAGCTGGTGAAAGCCGGCCTGAGCGACCTGCAGGTTCCCGCAAGTGCCGAGATTGTGCTGGAAGGTTTTATCTATCCGGATGATATGGCGCCTGAAGGCCCGTTTGGCGACCATACCGGTTATTACAACGAGGTGGATCAGTTCCCGGTGTTTACCGTGGAGCGCATTACCCACCGCAAAGACCCGATCTATCACAGCACCTACACCGGCCGCCCGCCCGATGAGCCGGCGGTGCTGGGGGTGGCGCTGAACGAAGTGTTCATACCCATCCTGCAGAAGCAGTTCCCGGAGATTGTGGATTTCTACCTGCCCCCGGAAGGTTGCTCCTACCGGCTGGCGGTGGTCACCATGAAGAAACAGTACCCTGGCCACGCCAAGCGGGTGATGATGGGGGTGTGGTCGTTCCTGCGTCAGTTCATGTACACCAAGTTCGTGATTGTGACCGACGATGATGTGAACGCCCGTAGCTGGGAAGACGTAATATGGGCGATCACCACCCGTATGGACCCGGCCCGGGACACCACGCTGGTGGAGAATACCCCCATCGATTACCTGGACTTCGCATCGCCGGTGTCTGGCCTTGGCTCGAAAATGGGGATGGATGCCACCAATAAATGGCCCGGCGAGACCGACCGGGAGTGGGGCACTGCCATTACCATGACCGATGAGGTCAAGCAGCGGGTGGATGAGATCTGGGACAGTCTCGGTATTGAAGATCGTGACACCCGCCCCGACTGACAAGGCACAGGCTGTACACCGGGTTGAGTTGCAGCCGGCCGGGCTGGGCTATGGCGTAGCGGGCAATGAGGATTTGCTGTCCGCTGCCGCAGCTGCGGGTATCCAGGCGCCGGCAGCCTGCCGCAACGGTGTCTGCGAGATCTGTGAGGCAACCCTGATAACGGGGCAGGCCCTGAATACCCGGAACCAACAAACCTTATCGGTGGGTGATCGGCTGATGATGTGCCGGACGCTTGCCCTGACCGACCTGAAACTGGAGATACCTGCCATTATGGCAACTGCGAACCATCCGCCCCGTCAGTATGCAGCCAAAGTAGTTGATGTACGCTCGATCAGTCACGATGTGTTCCGGGTTGAGCTGAAGCTGCCGAGGCGCCGCGATGTGGCCTTCCATGCCGGTCAGTATCTTTCGGTCATCCTGCCGGGGGAAGATCCCTGTTATTTCTCCATCGCCAGCAGCCCCGCCGCCGAGCATATCGAATTGCACATCCAGGCTTCCCCGGACTGGGTTTCGGCCCGCAAGGTGATTGATACGCTCACCTCCGGCCAGGATGTATCGGTAGAACTGCCCAATGGCAAGGCCTGCCTGGCTGCGGCGCCAGACAAGCCGTTGCTGCTGGTGGCGGCCGGAACCGGCTTTGCCCAGATGAAAAGCCTGGTCGAATTCCTCCAGGAAACCCGGTACAGCCACCCCGTTACCTTGTTCTGGGGCGTGCGCAAGCACGAGGACATGTATCTGAGGTTGCTGGCGCAGCAGTGGCATGAAGACTGGAGCAATTTCAGCTTTGTGCCTGTCGTCGGGGATGATGAGGATAATGACTGGGGTGGTCACCATGACCAGTTGGTGCGGGCTGTGCTGGCGACCGGGGCCGACTGGCAGAACGTGGAAGTGCATGCCAGTGGCTCGCCCACCATGGTGTATACCCTGATGGATGCGCTGCTGGAAAAAGGCCTGCCTGCGCAGGCGTTTTTCTCGGATGTGCTGGAGTATGCCCCCAGGGCCTGATTGCTTAGTCTGACTCTCTCAGAGTTCGGCGCTGAAGGCTCATGTTGTGCGCTGAGGGCTCAGGCCCGGGGCATCGGCAGCTCGGGCAGGCCGTTGTCGGTCTCCAGCCCCTGCATCAGCAGCTTGATGCTGGCTTCTTCATGGCCCATATGGGCGTTCAGGCGGCTCAGTTCCGCGAGGGTTTCACGGCTGCGCTTCAGGCGCAGGCTGGTTTCGAAATATTCCCGGGCCTTGCCCCACAGTTCGTTGCGCAGGCTCAGGCGGCCCAGTGCCAGCAGCAGTTCCGGATTGTTCGGGCGGTCTTTCAGCCACTGTTCGGCAATGATTAACTGCTCATCCGGCTGGTGGCCCTCAAGCCGCCCGTAGAGGTTGATCAGCTCGTCGCTCCAGTGGTTACGCAGCACTTTTCTCAGCAGGGTTTCGGCCTGCCCCTCATCGCCCAGACGGGCCAGTAACCCCGCGTAGTCCCGGATGGTGTACTCGTCGCGGCGGACAAAGCGTGGCAGTTCGTCCCATAGCCGGGTCAGCGGTTCCAGGGTCGCTTCCGGATCTTCCTTACGCCGGCGTTCGCAGTCGGCGGCAGCCTGTTCCAGGAGGTTGTGCCATACCTGTCGTTCCAGGTCATCCAGTTCTTTTTCCGTCAGCACGCTGCGCTTGCGCAAGTCCGGCAGGAGTTTTGACAATTCCCGCCAGTCTTCCAGTCGCAGGTAGGTGTTCTTGAGCAGCTTGAGTACGAACGGATGGTGCGGTGCTTCTTTACGCAGGCGCAGCAGGGTGGCCAGGGCCTGTTCCAGCCGGTTACCCGCCAGCTGCAGCTGGGCCTGGGTCAGGCCGACCGCCAGGCTGGAGCCGGGGGTGCTTTCAAAGGCCTGGCGCAGTAATTGGTCGACCGAGTCGTGGTCACCGGATTCGAACGAGGCCTGTGCTGCCGCCAGGTAGTTGATCAGCGGTGTATCGGCATGGTTGGCGGAGCTCACCAGTAGTTTCCTGGCTCGTGGCCAGTTGCCTTCGGCCAGTGCCAGCAGGCCCTTGGTGGTGCGCCGGCGGGCACGGCGTTCGTTGCCGCGGCTGACCCAGGTGGCCATCAGGCCGGTACCCTGGCGGAACCGCTTCAGCAGGCCGATCAGGAACAGGCTCAGCATCACCAGGACAACGATCAGCCCGAGGCCAACCCAGAAATTGGTTTCGATCAGATAGTTGCCGAGGCTGACACGGATATAGCCGAGATCATAGGCCAGCCCCAGAGACAGCCCGGTGCCCACCAGCAGGGCAATCAGCAGGATCAGCAGCAGGCGGATCATGATTCATCGCCTCCGTTACTGCCGGCAGCGGTGCGCCCGGCCAGGCGCTCTTTCAGCAGGTCCAGGGACTTGCTGATATCCGGCAACTGGGGATCCACATTCCGGTCTGCCAGTTCGGTCAGCGTGCCGCTGATGCCCTGGATAGCCGGGTTGGTGTTGTCATACCAGTCGTTGACGGTGCTGATGGCCTTGTTCAGTGCCCGTTCGTACAGCGGCTGGTTGCCCCGCAATACCGCCATTTCGGCTTCTTCCAGCATCAGTTGCAGGTTCAGCCGGGCCCAGGCGCTCTGGTCAGGAGACAACAGCGGTTTGACCGGTTCGTCCAGCCGGCGCACCACAACCACCTGTTTCATGGTATCGGCGAACCGGTTCCAGCCGCGGGTGAGCATATTGCTGCCGTCTTCCGGGGCCTGGTCGTCTCCGACCATGCTGAACCCGGGCGCACGGTCGTGGATCAGGGCCTGGTCGGTCAGGTCATGGAGGCTGGCAATGGCGGCTTCCAGTTTCAGGTACAGGCCGGTGCGGTCGACCCCTTCGATACCCTTCAGGGACAGCACTTCCTTGGCCAGCTGCTGGCGTACCGGGAACACGCCGATGTCGTCAGACTCTGCCAGCACTTCGTCGGCAGACTCCAGGGCCGACAGGGCACCCTTGATGTCTTTTTCAATCAGCAGGCGCTGGTTGGCAATGCGCAGCAGGTATTCGGCCTCGGCCAGCAACCAGTCGGTACGGGTGCGGTTTCCGGCTTCCAGCAGTTCCCGGGCGTTGTGGTCAATCTGGCGCTGCTGGGTGGCAATCAGCTCACGCTGTTCGGTCAGCTTCTGCTCCATGGCCTGCATGCGTTGGCTCTGCTCGCTGCCCCGGCTGCCGTAAAGGTCTTCCAGCTGGGCGGTATCCTGGCGCAGGTCGGTAATCACCTGCAGGGTGGCCTGGTGGTTGTTCCACTGCTGCCAGCTCCACAGTGCCAGTATCAGCGTAATGAGCAGGGCAATACCGGCGAACACCCAGATTGGCCAAAGGCGCGGTTTTTCTGCGTTGTTGTCGGGCTCGATGGTGGCGGGTAGTTGTTCTGTTGTTTCAGTCACGGGCATCCTTACTTGGTTATCCGTTGTTACCGGCCTGCGGCCCGAGCCGCACAGCCACGCAATTCACCAGTTCCCGGTCGGACAGGCCATCCGGAACCACCGGGTTGCTGAATCCGGCCGCCCTGGCCTGCTCGGCCACCCGGTCTGCCGGGACAACCACCAAGGCAGTGTCCAGGGCATGCGGGTATTCCCGGGCCATGTCTTTGAGATTATTCAGGGTTTCGCCGGACAGGGCGATCACCGCTTCGGGCCGGAACCCGGTAAAAATCTCGCTTAGCTTATCTGCAGGATAGTACGGCTGGAGGCGTCGGTACAGTGGCAGAACCGTTACCCGGGCTCCCCGTTGCTCCAGGGTCTGGCGAATCAGCTCCCGACCCTGCTCGCCCCGGGCCAGCAAAACCTTTTCGTGTTCCAGGTGCTGCAGCGACGGGTGCGCCAGCAGGGCTTCGCTGGTCCAGCCGTCATCCGGCTTCTCGGCCGGCAGCCCTGCTTCGGCAAACGCCGCCGCAGTGCCGGCGCCTACGCCATACCAGTGCACGCCAACCGGTGGCTGCGGCCACCACTGATCTACCTCATCCAGCAGCAGCCGTGCGGCATAGGGGCTGACGGCAATGATATGGTGGAAGTTATCGAGTTCCTGCAGCAGGCTGCGGCGTTCCGGGGTTTCCGGCAAGGGTTCGCGAACCACGGTGGGCAATACCCGAACCCGCGCGCCGGCCGCCCGGAAAGCTTCGGCCAGCCGGTCGGCTTCCGGCTCCGGCCGGCAGATCAGTATCCGCCGGCCAGCAAGTTCCGGTTGAGCCTGGTGGGCTTCAGCTCGGGGTGTGGCCATAGACTTCAGCCAGAACCTTGTCGGCACCCATGGCCAGCAGCTGTTCTGCCAGTTCCCGGCCCAGGCGTTCACCTTCAGCGCGGGGCGCACGGCCTTCCACCCGGAAAATCCGGGTGCCGTCGACTGCACCCACCAGGCCTCGCAGCCAAAGGGTGTTGTCGTCTTCCAGCAGGGCATAGGCCGCAATGGGTACCTGGCAGCCACCTTCCAGCCGGCGGTTCAGGGCGCGCTCGGCCTTTACCCGGTCTGCGGTGTCGGTATGGTTCAGTGGCTCAAGCAGGTCCTGCAGTTCATCATCGCTCAGGCGGCATTCGATGCCCAGTGCGCCCTGGCCGACGGCCGGCAGCGAGACGGTATCCGGCATGCAGTAGCGGATGCGGTCGTGGAAACCCAGCCGCTTCAGGCCGGAGCTGGCCAGCACGATGGCGTCGTATTCTCCGGCATCCAGCTTGGCCAGCCGGGTGTTCACGTTGCCTCGCAGCATCTTGATTTCCAGGTCCGGGCGGTTGGCCCTGAGCTGGGTTTCACGGCGCAGGCTTGAGGTGCCAACCACGGCGCCCTGGGGCAGCTGGTCCAGGTTGTCGTAGTGGTTGCTGACGAAGGCGTCGGTGGGGTCTTCGCGCTCACAGATGGCGACCAGCCCCAGGCCTTCCGGGAACTCCATGGGTACGTCTTTCATGGAGTGCACGGCAAGGTCGGCGCGGCCGTCCAGCATGGCTTCTTCCAGTTCCTTCACAAACAGGCCCTTGCCACCGATCTTGGCCAGGGGAACGTCGAGGATCTTGTCGCCCTGGGTCTTGATCTTGACCAGCTCCACGGTGACGTTGTCGTACAGCCGCTCCAGCTCGGATTTGATGAATTCTGCCTGCCACAGCGCCAGTGCGCTGCTACGGGTTGCGATGCGAAGGGTTCGTTTGGACATGGCACTCACTGTCGTTCGGGAAAATGTGCCCCAAGGTTACCTTGTGGCAGTAAAAAAGTCCCGCCGCCGGGGTGTTTCTATCACCTTTGGGGGAGTGTATGAGGCATGACTCTACACCGGGTTAAGTGTTTCCAGTGGTAAAGCATTAAGCTCATCCCTCGCGGTACGCCAACCTGGGTAATGTTGATCCAGAATGGCGGTGAACCGCTCGCTGTGGGTGGGTTCCAGCAGATGCACCATCTCATGCAGCACAATGTAATCCAGTAGCTCCTTGGGTTTCTTCACCAGCTCGGTATTCAGGCGGATGTTACCAGCACGGTGATTGCAGCTGCCCCATTTGGTTTTCATCTTCTGCAGGTAATAACCGGTCACCTTGACTCCCAGTTGCTGTTCCCATTTTCGGATCAGCGGCGGCACCGCCTTGTGCAGCAATTGCTTGTGCCATGCGTGAACCACTTCAGTGCGCTTGGCGTGGTCGCTGCCCGGCCGCACGGTCAGCAGGATGCGTGTATGGTTCCAGGTAACTCCGGGCTTGGTGTCTTTTTCTTCCACTTCCAGCAGGTAGCGCTGGCCCCAGAGGTACAGTGTTTCCCGGGTTACGAACTGGCGCGGTTCTTCACGTGCCTGCTGGCGCAGCTTGGCCTGCTGGTTACGAATCCAGCCGAGTTTGGTAATGGCGTAAGCGCGGGCCACATCCAGCCGGGTACTGGTTGGTGCGACCAGCGTGACCTCTCCATGGGGCGGGTGAACGCTGAGGTGCACATTCTTCACTGCCTTGCGGGTAACCCGAATCCGGACTTCGCCCAGCTCAATCACCTCAGTCATTGATAGCCTTCCTGCTGTTTGATCAGCTCAAACAGGGCCAGCGTAGCTTTTCGGTTTCTGCCCATAATTGGGTGCAGAGCATTGAGTACCTGCTTTTCACGGGTATCGTCACCCTTCCAGTTGGCCGGTGCGTGCTCGCGCATGGCTCGGTCGATCTTTAAAGTAATCTGCAGCAGATCATTTTCTTCGTCATTCTCACCGTCGCGGATTTCCCAGGTTGGAAACGCCAGCGCCAGAATATTCGGTAGGTTGTTGTAGAGGGTTTGGGCCGCGCGATTACCCTCAAGTGCATCCGGTACAGGACTATCACCTTTGCCACCCACCATGTTTTTGACCAGATCTTCAGCACGCTGCAGGAACTCCTGATAGTTCAGGGTCTCCTTGCGCCACTCCAGAATCAGGTCGTCGAGCAGTTTGGATATTTTTTCATAGAAGCGTGGATCGGTGAGCTGATCTCGGATAATGGTCTTGCGCATGTTGTTGATGATGCCTTCAGCCACCGCATTCTTTGAGAGTTTGCCCTTGGTATTGAGCTTCTTGGCAATGGCGTCGTGGACACCGGTTTCGATAATCAGCTCAACCAGCGAATAGTTGTCTACAGAGCCAAGATCCTTCGGCTGATCCGCTTGAATGTAGGTGTTGATCAGGTGGCGCATATCCGCTTCAAACGGCTTGATATCCAGCTCTTCACCGGAGTAGTGCTTGATGGCATCGCGGGCGTCGGCAAAGAATGCGGTTTCGCGGTTCAGTTTGTCGATCTCAGCGGCTGGATAGCCAGCTTCTTCCAGGTGCTGGGATACATCCGAGAAGGCGCGAATAAACGCCGCCGTCGCCTTGTAGAAGGTAATCCGCAGCGCTTCGGTGTCATCCAGCGCCTTGGGGTCGTTGATATCGCCGCAGAAGGTATGAATGTAATCCTCGATCTCGCGTGGTGCCAGCACCGGCTCGCACAGGTACATCAGGGCTTCGCGGGCCTCTTCCAGCTTGCGGCAACCTTCGTTCAGCCAGTCTTTCAGCTCCACATTGTTTTCAGCCGCACCGCCACCGCTGTCCAGATCCAGCTCATCCGAGCTGTAAACTGAGATGGCGTTCTGAACGTCACCGAAGAGATGTACAAAATCAACGATATGACCGTATTCCTTGTCTTCGCCGTCCAGCCGGTTGGTGCGGCAGATCGCCTGGAACAGGTTGTGGTCGCGCAGTTCGTTGTCGAGATAGATATAGGTACAGGACGGCGCATCAAAGCCCGTTAGCAGTTTGCTCACCACGATCAACAACTTCAGGTTGGCGGGTTCTTCCTTGAAGCGCCGTTTCATCTCTTCTTCGTACTGCTTGGTGCCAGGAAAGCCCTTCAGTACGTATTCGGTGTAAGTATCAAACTTGTAGCGCTCGTCACTGTCGGCCGGTTCACGGGAAATCGCATTATGATTCGGCTCAAATGAGGTGATGATGCCGCAGTATTTGCCGAAGCTGGTGCCCTGAAACAGACGGAAGTAATGGCAGGCATCGTAGATGGAAGCGGCAACCAGTATGGCAGTGCCCCGGTTGTTATTCAGGCGCGGTTTGAGGCTGAAATCTTCGATGATGTTGGCAATGATCCGCTCCTTGCGTTCCTTGGCACTCATCAGTTCTTCCAGCTTGGCCCAACGCTTGCGCAATGCTGCCTTCTGGTAGTTGTTCAGGTTCTTGGTTTTTTCTTCAAACCAGTTATCAATCGACTTTTGCGAGATCAGCCGCTGGGGAACATCGCGGGCTTCGTATTTGAGGTCCAGTACCACGCCATCGGCCACGGCCTGCGGAAACTTGTAGGTGTGAATATAGCGGCCAAACACCTCGCGGGTGGTCTGCTTATCCTTGCGCAGCAGCGGCGTGCCGGTAAAACCGATAAAGATGGCACCCTCCAGCCAGCGCTTCATCTGCTTATTCATGCGCCCGCCCTGGGTTCGGTGGCACTCATCCACAAACACATAGAAACGACCATGAATCGGCGGTGGTGGGCCATCCAGATCGCTTGGGTCGAACTTGTGCACCAGCGCGCACAGCAGGCGGGGCGTCGTCGCACCCACAGTGCTGACCAGTGTTGCTCGGGAGGCGATGCGTGGTGAAGGATCATCCTCGCCGACCACCCCGGCGTTGCGCATCACGCCCTCGATCTGCTTGTCCAGCTCGTCACGGTCGGTCACCACCAGCACGCGGGCTTCGGGATCATGCTCCATCAGCCACTTGGCCAGCAGTACCATCAGGATGCTCTTGCCACTGCCCTGAGTATGCCAGATGACCCCGCCTTCGCGTTCGGCGATGCGTGTCTGCGCCGCCTTGATACCGGCATACTGGTGCTGGCGCGGCACTTTTTTCAGCCCACCATCGAAGATAATGAAGTTGTAGATTAGATCCAGCAGCCGTGTCTTATCGCAGATCTGCGCCAGCGGCTGATCCAGCAAGGTGCCGGGGGTACGCTCGCTGCTGCCGGTTTCATCCTTCCACTGCACATAGAACTGTTCTGGCGTGCCGGTGGTGCCATACCTTAGGCCCTGGGAGTCGTTGCCGGCCAGCAGCAGTTGCGAGGTGGCGAAGAAGTCCCGGTTGAAGATTTTTTCCTGATTACTGATCAGTTGACGTATGCCGTCACCCACTTCGACGGAACTGCGCTTCAGCTCTATCACTACTATGGCAATGCCATTGAGATAAATCACCAGGTCCGGCCGGCGCTCATGGCCGCCTTTGAGCGTTACCTCCTCCGCCACGGAAAAATCGTTGCGTTCCGGATGTTGCCAGTCAATTAACTGAACATCCTCGTGAGGCTTGCCGGGCGACAATTGTACTTTGACTGGGTAGCGCAGAAGGTTATAAACGCGCATATTGGCCTGGTAGAGAGTATCGCTCCCCACCTCGGCTGCGGTTTGCAGCCGTAACACGGCGGCAGCAATATGCTGGTCGGAATAGCCACGACTGCGAAGGTTGGCGCCCAGGAGCTCCGGCTCTATACAGCGATTCAGCTCTCGCTTGCTCCATTCGCCAAGGTTGCCATAACCCAGCCCCCCTTGTTTAACGGGTGTCGTGAACAAACTGACGACACGGTTTTGTGTCTTGCGTTCGGGGCGAGGTACAGCGTACGTCATGGCATCCTCTCCTGTGACGGGGTGTCATTATTCCTGTTAGCGGCTCAGTCAGTGTTCCGGGGCTGCAGCTCACGTTCAATCTGTTCGATACTGGGCAGGTCGGTTTCGAGCTCGGCCGGCAGGGCTTCTTGCAGCTTATACTCGGCAATACCCATCGGCTGGCTCTTGTCGTTCAACGCATATTCGGCCACCACCTTGTTTTTGCTCTTGCAAAGCAGCAGGCCGATGCTGGCGTTATCCTGATCACCCTTGATCTGGCGGTCCACGGCGGTGAGATAGAAGCCCAGCTGCCCTAGATGTTCGGGCTTGAATTTACCGGTCTTGAGTTCAATGACCACGTAACAGCGCAGCTTCAGGTGATAGAACAGCAGGTCGATAAAGAACTCTTCGCCACCCACGTCCACCAGCACCTGACGCCCGACAAAGGCAAAGCCTGCACCCAGCTCCAGCAGAAACTCGGTGACGTGGCGTACCAGTGCGCTTTCGACAGCACGCTCCTGCGCCTCTTCACCTAGATTGAGAAAGTCAAAGCGGTAGGGGTCTTTCAGTGATTCACGGGCCAGGTCTGACTGGGCCTTGGGCAGGCGTGCCTCGAAGTTGGTTACGGCCCGGCCCTGGCGTTCCAGCAGGCCAGATTCGATCTGCATCACCAGCACGTTGCGCGACCAGTTGTGTTCTATGGCTTTGGCGGCATACCAGCGTCTGCTTTCAGCGTCCGGCAACTTGTCCAGCAAGGCCAGCTGGTGATACCAGGGCAATTGTGCAAGCACCCCTTGCACAAACTCGCTATCCGGCCAGGCTTCGGCAAAGGCACGCATGTATTTCAGGTTGCGAGGCGAAAAGCCTTTCATATCCGGGAAAGCATTGCGCAGATCATGGGCCAGTCGATCAATGACCTTGGCGCCCCAACCTTGCGCCGCCTGACGCTGCAAAATGTCCTGCCCGATCTGCCAGTAAAGCAACACCAGCTCTCGATTCACCGCCAGACTGGCGCGCTGCTGAGCATGGTGAATACGATCTTTCAGATCGGTCAGCCAGTCGCTGTAACCATCCGGCGGCGTGGTCAGGGATACCGGCTTGTTGCTCATACCAGACGTGTCCTCCCTGTCAGCAGCTCCTGCATCATGCCCTGTTTCAGCTCGGCGGTTTTGCTGCGGCGATGCTCGAGGGCCTGGATTTCGGTGTCTATGTCAGAAAGTATTTCGGCAATGGCCTTTTGCTCTTCAATAGGAGGAAAAGGAACCTTCAGCTTTCCTAAAGCGCCACGAGAAATACGTTTATGCGTGGTGCCGCCTACATGATCAAGCACCATTTTGAACCAATCACTTGTCGAGAAATACTGAACAAGGTATTGCCTATCTGCGACTTCAGGGCGTGGACGGAATATTGTAACATCAACAGATGTTATAGCTCGGTTTTCGCCAATATCTGGAAAAACACATGCACGCCCTGCTGGTTCAGCAAGTCGACAAATCAAGATGTCTCCTTGCTTCAATTCTTTGCATCTCAGCTTTTCAAATGAGGCATCGTAAATGTACTTCTTGGTGGCCTTATCTACGAAAACGCCTTCACCAATATTGCCTGTTTGAACTAATCGAATACCCTGATCGGTAATGTGCTCTGCTTCTACCCAGTCTCCATCATCAAACAAGGCTTTCTGACTGTCTGCGATCTGGAGGAGAGAGCGTGAGTCCCACTTACCCTCAAACCCCGGCAGGCGGGTTTCGCCAGTCAGGAGCTGCTGCATGGCGGCCTGTTTGATATCGCGCTTTTTGGCGATCAGGCGATCCAGCTCTTCCAGCAGGGCATCCACATCGCTCAGGGCAGTGGCAATGGCTTGCTGCTCTGCTTGTGGTGGCAATGCTATTTGCATCCCTGCGATCATTTCCATACGCACTGAATCTACGGATGACTTTGCAGTCAGCGACATAATTCTGTCGTAGAAATGAGAGCTGAACTGGTAGAAGAAATACCGTCCATCTAGTTCGGAGGAAAACTCACTAATCCGATAGACCCGCTGGTGTACGTCAAATTTTCCATTTATGTAATGGAATACCTTGCCGGTACCAACCCCATCACCAGCAGTCAGTACAGCTTCACCGTCATAGGAATAGCTGTTTATCCTTTCTAATTGCTGTGAGCGTACAAAAAAGGGGAAAAGACCATCCTCAATTTTATCTTGAGTATTTTTTCCTCCAGTTTTGATCACCGCGTGCTGGTCAATTCGAACTGCATCCCAATCCTCAGGGATAACGCCTACTTCAGTCTGCTTATACCCCACCGGCACCGCCGAATTCTCGGCCACGAATTCATACCCCGGCGACACTTCCTGCACGCCCAACACGTCCATGTTCATCCCCAGCGTACTCCCATCTTCTTCAGATGTTCATCCACCTTGGCCGACAGGGCACCTACCCGCCGGGTCAATTCCGGCAGCGGCGTAGCATATCGGTCAGCCAACTGACGCACGCGGCCGGTGAGGGCCTGGGATACGCGCTCCAGCTCGTTCTGCAGCGCGGCTTCCAGTGCGGCGAGCCACTTGTCATCCACCACCAGGGTTTTGATCTCGTCCACACTGAGTTTGGCGTACCGATCGTAGGCGAGCTGATCCAGAGCGGCGTCCTTCTCCTTGATTGTTTTCTTCAGCTCGGCCTGCAGGTCGATCAGTTCAAGATAGTCGGCAACCACTTTAAGATCGGTGAGCTGTTCGCGCAGCGGCTCGATGGCCAACTGTGTGCGGTAGTCGGTTTCAAGTTCGGTCAGCAATGCCTTGAGCTGCCTGCTGTGCTGTTTGCAGGCCTTGTCGGTGTCGATATAGCTGGCCAGAACGGACTTTTCGCCGCTGTTGTCGGTGCAGTCATGGCGGTCTTTGACATCCTTGAGCACCAGCTTGCCCTTGGTGTTTTTCAGTGGTGTCACGAAAGCGTGGGCGCTCAGCTCGGTCAGCTCCGCATCGGCGGCATCCAGATCGGCTTTCAGGCTGGCGTAATGGGCGTGTTTTGCGGGCGCATCCTCTTTCAAGGCATCCAGCATCGCCTGAGTGAAGGCATCCTGCGCATCGCCCTTGCTGGAGACATCGCGCAGGGCACCTTCATCACCGCCGTGCTCTTCTTCCAGCTCGGTCAGTCGGCTGCCGGCGCTGTCCAGCTCGGCCTGCAAGGCATCCAGCTCGGCCTGCTCGTCGGCGAAGTAGCGCGCCACTATGTAGGGTTTGGGGATCAGGTCGCAGGCCCAGCCCTTGTCTTTGGTCTGGCCCTTTTTTTTGCCGCTGGTGATTTCTTCAACAATGCGCTTGGGTTCGGCCACCCAGCCATCGGCGGTGATCTCGTAGGCGTCGTCCTGCAGGGTATCGGCCCAGTAATCCATCAGGTGCTGGTAGATATCGTAGGGGTTGAGCAGTGGCGCCTGGCGGAAGGTTTCCAGCAGGTCTTCGCCCACTTGAGTGATCAGCGTCTTGGGGTTGTCATCGATATCGAAGGCTTTGAATACCGGGGTGTTGCGTGTGCGCCATTGGGCAAAAAGGCCATCAATGGTGCTGCGGAAATCGGCAAACTCGGGGTGCTGCAGAATGGTGGTTTTGAGTGCGCCGGGCTCCACCGCCAGATCGGCATAGCCTGGGTGGGCATTGGCAGTGAACAACGCCTGACGCAATCCCGGCAGCGCCTGCCAGTAGGCCGACAGCCCCGGAATGGGCGGCAGAGCGCTGGCATCACCGTCGATATCGCGCACGGGAATACCGCCGTTCAGATGGGCGTGAATATCGTGCAGGTCTTCCGGCTCGCTGGTGTCGATGTAGCGCGGCAGGTTGAGGTTGTAATCGTTCTTGGCATCGGTGATCTCGTCAAAGGGCACCATGCGCGCATAGCCGGGCACACTGTTGAGCTTGTTGAATGTGTCCACAATGCGGTGGATATCCTGCTCGCGCAGCCGGTTCTTGTTGCCACCCTTGATGAAGCCCTTGGCGGCATCGATCATAAAGATGCCGCTCTTTTTATCACCGCTGATGGCTCTCGCCTGGGCATTTTCCTTGTCCAACACCAGAATGCAGGCAGGAATGCCGGTGCCGTAAAACAGGTTGGCGGGCAGGCCGATGATGCCTTTCAGATAGCCTGAGCGCACCAGCTGCTTGCGAATTACAGCCTCGGCATTGCCACGGAAGAGCACGCCGTGGGGCAGAATCACCGCCGCCTTGCCGGTGCTGTTCATGGAGCGGATCACATGCAGCAGGTAGGCGTAATCGCCCTGCTTGGCCGGTGGTACGCCCCAGCTGAAACGCTGGTAGGGATCATCATCCACGGAGATGCCGGTACTCCAGGCCTTGTCCGAAAACGGCGGGTTGGCCACCACATAGTCATAGGTACGCAGTTGCTCACCATCCTTGAACTTGGGGTTGGCGAGGGTGTTGCCCTGTACGATATTGGCGGTTGGGAAGTCGTGCAGGATCATGTTCATGCGCGCCAGACCGGCGGTGCTGACATCCTTTTCCTGCCCTTCAAGGGTAATGTGCTTGCCCGCCTCGGCAGCCACCTTCAACAGCAGCGAGCCGGAGCCGCAAGTCGGGTCATAGGCCACGGTGCGGGCGGTGGTGTTGTGCGGCCCTATGCCCAGCACCTGCGCCAGAATGCGGCTCACTTCGGAGGGGGTATAGAACTGCCCCTTGCTCTTGCCGCTCTCGCTGGCGAAGTGACGCATCAGGTATTCGTAGGCATCGCCCAGAATGTCATCATGCTCGGCACGGTTCTTGGCGAAGTTGAGTTCCGGCTTCTGAAATATGGAGATCAGATCGGTCAGGCGATCCACCATCGCCTTGCCTTCACCCAGCTTGTTGGGATCGTTGAAATCCGGGAAGTCGCTGCGTGACAGACGGTCGTTGGCGTCGATCAGCGGCTGAATGATCTGGGTGTTGATCTTGTCACCGATATCGGGCTTGCCCTTGAGCTTGACCATGTCGTTGAAGCTGGCGCCAGCTGGGATAGTGACCGGAGGGGCAAAGTCATCCGAATCCGCATACTTGTCGGTGATGTACTTGATGAACAGCATAAACAGGACATAGTCCTTGTACTGCGAAGCGTCCATGCCGCCACGCAGAGCATCGCAAGACGCCCAAAGAGACGAGTACAGTTCCGATTTTTTAATAGCCATTCAGTATTCCCGGTTGTTGCTGATAGATTCAAGCCCGCATCATAACAAATGGACAGGAGTGAAGCGGCTTCACACATCAATGTTTTAGCGCTGCTCCAACCACTGGCGAACATGGGGGGCATGGCGCCGGCTGACAGTTAGAAGGCTTTCGGTTTCTTTCAGGGACAGTAGGTGCCTTCCGTCAAATGTGCGCTGCAGCCCACGGATAAAGTGCACGCCCACCAGGGTATTGCGGTGAATGCGCAGCAATTGCTGCGGATAGGCCTGCTCCAGTTCCTTCAGGGTGTAATCGCACAGGGTTTCACCCCGGGTATGGTGCAGGGTGACGTATTTCTGGTCGGCTTCGCAGTACAGGATGGTGTCCAGGTCGACCAGCTCGGTACCCCGGTGGGTGCGAACCGCCAGTTGCCCGGCGCCCTGGCCGGTCTGTCCGGCCAGGCTGCGGCGCTGCACCCGGTTGGTGCGCCCGGCCCGGGCGAGGGTCTGGGCCAGGGCTTCCTTGCGTACGGGTTTGAGCAGGTAGCCGCAGGCCTGTACGTCAAAGGCCTGGATGGCAAAGTGGTCGTAGGCGGTGCAGAAAATCACTGCGGGCGGACTATCCAGCTGGCTGATCTGGCCGGCCGCCTGCATGCCGTCCATGCCGGGCATGCGGATATCCAGCAGCAGGATATCCGGTTCCAGTGCGGCAATTTTGTGCAGGGTGTCGTGGCCGTCGGTGGCTTCGCCGCACACCCGGTAACCGGGGAGGTCTTCCAGCAGCCTGCGGATCCGTTGCCTGGCCAGGGGCTCGTCGTCGGCAATCAATATGGTTTGCTGCGGTTGTGAATCCATCGTCTCACCGTGAAACAAGGCGTTTGTACTGGCTTACCGTCTGCCTGGGCAGCCTCAGTGTAACGGTATAAATGTCATTTTGGCGGCTGCGCTTGAGCACGGCGGACTCCCCGAACAGGGCCCGGAGCCGGGCCAGGGTGTTGTCCAGGGCGATGTGGTTGCCGCTGTGCCGGCTTTCGCCGGCCTCCGGGGCCGGGTTCTGTACCAGCAGATAGACAAACCGATCCTTGGCGGAAACTTCAATCCGCACGGTGCCGCCCTCCGCCCTGGGTTGTATGCCGTGGTAAATGGCGTTTTCCACCAGGGGTTGCAGGGTCAGCGGCGGGATTGCCTGTTGCTCCAGCCCGGGCTCGATGGCCCAGTCCAGTGCCAGCCGTTCGCCCAGTCTGAGCCCTTCAATGGCAAGGTAACGCTGGCACAGTTCCAGTTCGCGGCTCAGGGGGACCAGCTGTTCGGTGGTTCTCAGGCTGGCCCGGAACAGTTCGGACAAGTCCAGTACGGCTTCCTCGGCCAGTTCGGGGTGGCTGTCGATCAGGCTGGCGATGGTGTTCATGCTGTTGAACAGGAAGTGGGGCTGGATACGGGCCTGCAGGGAGGTGAGCCGGGCCTGCATTTCGGCTTCCTGCTGTTGTTGCCACTGGTGTTGCAGATAGAAGTAGCGCAGCACCATCAGGGTGATCAGCAGTGCCAGCAGCAGTTTCTTGGCGATGCTTTGCCACAGGATGCCGCCGGGCTGCGGGTTGAGAACCTTGTCGGCAAACAGGCTGAACGCCAGTACATCCAGCAAGACAAGGGTGACGATGGCCAGGGTGGCGCCGGCTATGCCCATGTGCGCCAGCCGGGGCCGCAGCAGGCAGATCAGCGCTGCGCTGGTGAGGGTGGTCCATTGCACAAACAGCGACAGCAGCCCGAAGTAGTTCCAGTCAATCCAGCCCTGTTCCGCCTGGACAATGGATAACACCAGCACGAACAGTTCGCTGGTGACCAGCATCAGGAACACCGCCCGCACCCGGCACAGATCGGGAACGTAAAAGCTGCCAGGCTGTTGCTTGCCTATGCCATGGTCTGGTTTCAGGGGTGTCTCCTTAACCGGGGTCAGAATGCTATACTGCGGCAACTTTTTACCGATTCACTGCCGGCACGATGATGCCGGGCTGTCAGCAGGAAAGATAGACCATGACGGATCAGAAGAAATCTGACCAGGCCACATCCTCCGAAAAACCCTGGGGTGGCCGTTTCAGCGAGCCTACCGATGCCTTTGTTGAACGCTTCACCGCCTCGGTGGGTTTTGATCAGCGCCTTTACCACCATGATATTACCGGCTCCATCGCCCATGCCACCATGCTGGCCAAGGTGGGTGTGCTCACCGACGCCGAGCGGGATCAGATCATCGAAGGCCTGAAAGGCGTTAAGGAAGACATCGAAGCCGGTCGCTTCGAGTGGTCCGTCAGCCTGGAAGACGTGCACATGAACATCGAAGCCCGGCTGACCGATCGCATCGGCATCACCGGCAAGAAGCTGCACACCGGTCGCAGCCGTAACGACCAGGTCGCTACCGACATTCGCCTGTACCTGCGCGATGAAATCGACGTGATCGCCGAAGAGCTGGCTCGCCTGCAGGCCGGCCTGCTGGACCTGGCGGAGCGCGAAGCCGATACCATCATGCCCGGCTTTACCCACCTGCAAACCGCCCAGCCGGTCACCTTCGGTCACCACCTGCTGGCCTGGTACGAAATGCTGGTACGCGATGCCGATCGCCTGCAGGATTGTCGCAAGCGGGTGAATGTGATGCCCCTGGGCGCTGCCGCCCTGGCTGGCACCACCTACCCGATTGACCGCAACCTGACCGCCGAGCTGCTGGGCTTTGACCGGCCCACTGAAAACAGCCTGGATTCGGTGTCTGACCGGGATTTCGCCATTGAATTCTGCAGCTTCGCCGCGCTGCTGATGACTCACCTGTCCCGGTTCAGTGAAGAGCTGGTGCTTTGGACCTCCGCCCAGTTCGATTTCATCGACCTGCCGGATCGTTTCTGCACCGGTTCTTCCATCATGCCCCAGAAGAAAAACCCGGACGTACCGGAACTGGTGCGTGGCAAGACCGGCCGGGTGAACGGCCACCTGATCAGTCTGCTGACCCTGATGAAGAGCCAGCCGCTGGCCTACAACAAGGACAACCAGGAAGACAAAGAGCCGCTGTTCGACACCGTCGATACCATCAAGGGCTGCCTGAAGGCCTACGCCGACATGATCCCGGCCATCAAGGCCAAGGCGGACAACATGCGGGTGGCGGCCAAGCGGGGCTTCTCCACGGCCACCGACCTGGCGGACTACCTGGTCAAGAAAGGTGTGCCCTTCCGGGATGCCCACGAGATTGTCGGCAAGTCTGTCGCCTTTGGCGTAGCGGAAAGCCGGGACCTGTCCGAGATGACCCTGGAAGAACTGCAGCAGTTCTCTGACGTGATTGGCGAGGACGTGTTTGACGTGCTGACCCTGGAAGGTTCCGTGCAGGCCCGTGATCACCTGGGTGGCACCGCGCCGAACCAGGTGCGTGCCGCCGTAGCCCGGGCCCGCGCGGCCCTGAAGTAATCCTGCCCTGATCATCCGCCGGCACTGGGGTAACCTCTGTGCCGGCGGAACTCAGCCCCCGATACGCCCGGTACTCAGCTCCACCACCGCCGGTTTCAGTTGTTCCAGTGGTTGCGGTTCTGCCAGCCGGAAGCCCTGGCCGAAGTGAATTCCCAGTGTTCGTACCTTGCGCAAGGTTTCATCGTTTTCGATGAAGGTGGCTACGGTTTCCTTGCCGGCAGCCTCGGCAATGCGGTGCAGGGCATCCACCATAATTTGTTGTACCGGATCTTTTTCCAGGTGCTTCATTACCCGCTGATCCAGCTTGATGATGTCGACCGGCAGGTTGGCGGCCAGGCTGTAACTTTCCACCGAAGCACCGGCCCCTTCCAGGGCGACCCTGAAGCCGGCCCGGTGGAGGGCATCGCACAGCACCGCCACTTCATCCGGATACTGGGTGGCATGGGCCTCCCGGATTTCCAGGCAGAAACACTCCGGTTTGTAGGCCAGCGGTGCCACCGTCTGTTCCATGAATTCCGCAAAACTGTCATCCAGGATGCTGGCCAGCGACAGGTTGAAACCGCAGTACTTCAGCCGCGGCTCCAGCAATGGATGCCGGTCCAGCCAGTCGAGGGTCTGGCGGATGACCTGCCGGTCCAGCCGTTTTACCAGGTCAAAGCGTTCGGCGATGGGCAGGAACTGGTTCGGTGTCAGTGGCGTGTCGTCCGGGTTGGCACCCGGAATCCGGCACAGGATTTCAATGTGGTCGCCCCAGGTTACGCTGGCCACGGGTTTCATGGACTGGAATTCCAGCAGCAGGTGGTTGTTGTCCAGGGCGTTGCGAAGCTGCTCCAGTTGCTGGTCGGAACTTCCCGCCGGTTGTTCACCATGCCTGGCGTGGGCCGCGTGAATCCGGTTGCGTCCGGAGATCTTGGCGGTGTGGCACAGGTTGGCGGCCTGGCTCAGCAGCTGTTCCGGTTGTTCCGGCTGCTCGCCGCCCAGAATCAACAGCCCGCCGCTGGCGGTGGTTTGTAGTTGCTGGCCCTGCCAGTCGAACTGGAAGCGGGCTATCTGCTCGCGGATTTCATCCGCCAATTTGCGCACCCTGGGTTCCGGGCAGTTCTCGATGTACAGCGCGAAAGTGTCGCCGGCCAGCCGGGCGAGGGCATCCCGTTGCCGGACCCGCAACCCCAGTGTGGCTGCCAGCTCCCGCAGATAACGGTCGCAGGCGCCGCTGTCGGTGTTTTCCTGGCATTGCTCGAAGTTGTCCAGGTCCAGCAACAGGAGGCTGTCGGTGAACTGGCGCCGGTGCTGGTGGGTAAGAGCCCGTTCCAGGTGTTCGAGAAACGCGCGACGGTTGAGCAGGCCGGTGACCGGATCAAACCGGGTGCGCCGGTCATCGTCCAGGTTGCGTTTCAGGCGGTCACTGATATCCCTCGCCACATGGGTTGCGCCAACCACTTCGTTATGGGGGCCGCGCAGGCTCTGGAAATGGAATTCGTACACCGGAAAGCCTTCGCCCTGACGGTTCAGCGGCATCTCGGCAACAAAGCTGTCCCGCTCCAGTGCCCGTTGCCAGAGGCGTTCGATCAGCCGGCGTTCATTCGGGAAGTCGCCCAGTAGTTTGCTGAGGTTGTCGCCGACAGAAGGGGCCAGTCCGAAGACTTTATAAAACTGGCGGGCCCAGGGCTTATTGAAGTGCAGCAGGTCCAGGCGGGTATTCACTGCCAGTACCAGGTCTTCGGTGGCGTTGCTGGTGGCTTCCAGAATACTCTGTACCCGTTGTTTTTCGTCATCGTGGCGCATGGCTTCGCTGTGATTGACGATGACGCCTCCCAGCCGCTGCGGTTCCCGGCTGTTGCCAATAGGGCCGCCGGCGAGGGTGACGGTTTGCGGGTTCTGTTTACCGGTGAGGATGGACAGGTCAATCCGGAACGGCTTGCCGGTGCGGATGCTGCGGCGGAACAGGGCCCGGACCCGGTTCTGGCCGGCCTGGCAGTAGAACAGGGCCTGCTCGGGCGTCAGCTCGGTGCCGGGCTGTAGTTCCAGTAACCGGTAAACGCCTTCGGTCCAGCCGATCTCGTTGCTGGCGATATCCAGTTCCCACAGGCCGAAACCGGCGCTCTGCTCCGCCAGTGTCAACAGGCTGCTGTCCATGGCGATGCTGTCCCGCAGCGTAATCGCGGCGCTGGCGGCCTGGTCGGAATCCCGCATTTCAGTGTGCAGGCCCAACCGGGCTGTGAAGAAGAATCCCTCCTTGTGGCGGAAGGTCACCAGGACCTTCTGGCCGTCATTCAGTCGGTGCCGGTTAGCCGGTGCAAAAGGGTCGTCCTGGCGCGAGGCGAGAATCTGTTGCACCGGCTTGCCGATCAGTTCCGCCGGTTCGTAGCCGAACATGGTATCGGTATGGCGATCGGCCCGGATGACCCGGCCGGTGTCATCGATCTGTACCAGCGTGGGCGGAATGGCGGGGCCCAGCGGGTCCTGGCGATAGCGTTGGATCAGGAATTCTTTCACAGCGGTTGTCCCTTGCGGGTCTCCGGATTGCCGTTATGGCTGTAAATGACAGAATGGCTCCCATGATACTGGCTCTTTACCCGAAAAGAAGTGGATGGCGTCCCGGTTATCGGATTGCCCTGGGTGGAGCCGGTTCCCTCGCCGTAATGGCCGGGTGTCGGGTATACTTCGCCCATTATTCACTCAGGGGATTGGGTATGCAGGTCAAGCAGGTGCGCTGGCCGGGGCTGGCGGCCCTGGTGCTGGTTTCGCTGATGGTTTCCGGTTGTGGCCAGAAAGGCCCCCTGTACCGGGAAGCGCCGGTGCCGGCGCTTGAAAACAGTGCTGAAACACAGCAAAGCGACGACAAGCCGGAAAGCTGACCACTCAACCCGATTCTGCCCGAACAGTCAGGAACACCATGGATCATTTCAATTACCGTGACGGCGAACTCTACGCCGAAGACGTCCCCGTAGCACAGATTGCCGAGCGCTTCGGTACGCCCTCCTATGTCTATTCCAGGGCTACCCTGGAGCGCCATTACAGGGCCTACGACAACGCCCTGGCTGGCCGGCCGCACCTGGTGTGCTACGCCGTGAAAGCCAACAGCAACCTGGCTGTACTCAATGTGCTGGCCCGGCTTGGTGCCGGTTTCGACATTGTCTCGGCCGGTGAGCTGGAGCGGGTGCTCAAGGCCGGTGGCGAGGCCGGAAAAGTGGTGTTTTCCGGTGTCGGCAAGCAGGAATGGGAAATGAAGCGGGCGCTGGAAGCCGGCGTTCGTTGTTTCAACGTGGAATCCGACACCGAGCTGGATCGCCTGAACAAGGTGGCCGGCGAGCTGGGAGTGAAGGCGCCGGTTTCCCTGCGGGTGAATCCGGATGTTGATGCCGGCACCCATCCCTATATTTCCACTGGCCTGAAAGAGAACAAGTTCGGCATTGATATTGCCGAAGCTCCGCAGGTCTATGCCCGGGCGGCCAGCCTGCCGAACCTGGACATTCACGGTGTGGACTGCCACATCGGCTCCCAGCTGACCTCCGTGTCGCCGTTCCTGGATGCGCTGGACCGGGTGCTGGCGTTGATTGATTCGCTGGCGGAGCAGGGCATCCGCATTCGCCACCTGGATATGGGCGGTGGCCTGGGCGTTACCTATGACCAGGAACAGCCGCCCCAGCCGGCGGACTATGTGAAAGCGCTGGCCGAGCGTATGGGCGACCGTCAGCTGGAGCTGATCCTGGAACCGGGCCGTTCCATTGCCGCCAATGCCGGCATCCTGGTGACCCGGGTGGAATTCCTGAAGTGCACCGAACACCGGAACTTTGCCATCATCGATGCGGCCATGAACGACCTGATCCGCCCGGCCCTGTACAGCGCCTGGCAGGCGATCATTCCGGTCCAGCCGCACCGGGAGGGCGAAGAACAAGCCTGGGACCTGGTGGGCCCGGTGTGTGAAACCGGCGA
>NZ_DFLY01000008.1:0-32233 GCF_002375525.1 Marinobacter sp. UBA3607
CCCCGTTGGGGAGTCTGACCCCTGGGAAAGTTTGCCCCCTGGGAGAGTTGGACCCTTAGCGGGCAGCAATCGCTCCCTTGCCCACGCCTTCATAAGCCTTGACCCGAATCTCGTCTTCCGGAAACTCCGCTTTCAGCGTGTCGGCAATATGCGCGGCAATCAGCTCTACGGTGGTGTCGGTATCCAGCATGTACACGCGGCTTTCCGGCAGGGTGAGGGCGAATTCGCCCTGGTTGGCTTCGTATTCAAAGGTGATGTACGCCGCGCCGTCGTCGCCTACAAAGCGGCGGGTTACGTCTTCTTCCGTGCCTACGTAGATATCCTTCCACAGTTTGGCCCAGCGGTTTTCCAGGTCGTAGTCCCGGTGGCCGTTGCGGTCGATGCGGATGGGGGAGCGGTGGCCGTGGGCGATGCGCTGGCAGTTGCCCAGGTGTTTCTTCAGGCCGTGTACGTAGTGGTAGTAAGCGCCTTCAATCACGTCTTCCCGCAGGTTGATTTCCACAGAGGTGACGTTGCCGGGCAGTACTGCCATCAGTTCTTTTTCCAGCAGGGCGGCTACGGCCGAGGGGACTACGCGGTCTGAGGACAGCCACACCACGGCTTCATCCGGTGAGCGGTGTTCGATGCGGCTGCCGTCGGTCAGGTCCCAGACAAAGGTGTCCGGGGTTTCTTCGTCCCAGTGCAGGCCTTCATAGCCACGGGGGATCACCAGGCGGTGGTCTACCCGCTCGTCAATCACCCGTTTGATGGTGCGTTTGACCAGGCTGAAATCGAACACCATGCCCTGTTCGTCCAGTTCGCCGCCCAGAACCACGTCGGCAATCCAGCTTTCACCCACAAGGCCCCGGCTTGGGTCCAGGTAGGCGAAGTCAATCACGGTGAGGTTGTCGACAAAGAGGTGGTTCATGAATGGTCCGGCTGATTTGGTTGCATGGTGGCGCAATTCTAGCAAAAATCGCGTGATTCAGCAGTTTACTGCAGCTATCCACGCTATTAAGGAATCCGGCATCTTAACCATCAACCCTTGTTCTCACGATCAGCAGTTTCCGGCATTGGTGCTGGCGGCGGGCCGTGCCTCCCGTATGGGGCATTACAAACAGTTGTTGCGGGTTCCGGGGCGGGGCACGTTGCTGGATAACGCCATTGGCCAGGCCCGGCAGTTGTCGGCGCAGATCACGGTGGTGGCCGGTGCCGGATATCCGCTGGTGCGTTTTCGCTGCCGCAGGCAGCCGGCAAGCTGGATTGTGTGCGACAACTGGCAGGCCGGGCTGGCGGAATCCCTGAAGGCGGGTGTGGCCGCCCTGGGGCCGCGGGTATTGGGGGTGTTTGTGGTGTTGGGGGATCAGCCGTTATTGGATGTGGACGGCCTGAAGCAGCTGGCCCGGCAGGCCCGGGATAACCCGGCAAAAGCCCTGGGTGCCAGTTACGGGCGCAGAACGGGAGTGCCGGCGTGGATTCCGAGGGCCCTGTGGCCGCAGGTGTTTCAGCTGGAAGGGGATGCCGGAGCGGGTGTTATCCTGAACCGTGCGGGAGCCGGCCGGGTAGAGATTGCCGGGGTGCAACAGGATGTCGACACCCCCGGCGACTGGCGTCAGGTACGTGCGGTGTTAAGCACCGAACAGGCCTGACAGCCAGGCGATACCCACACTGAAAATGCCGAGGCTCACGGCCAGGCCCAGCGTGTACATGCGGGAGTTGGCGGAGCGCTGCTGCGAGACGTACAGGTCGATGGTGCGCTGGGCGATGTCTTCCGCGGTTTCGCGGGAGATTTCGTGGGCCTGCTGAATGGCTTCAGACTGCAGGGTTTGCCAGAACTCGGTGTCGATGGTCTGCACATTGGTGATGTGGTCTTTCAGCTCGGCCATGTGATCGGGGGTAAAGCCGGCGGTTTTCGAGAGTTCTTTCTTCAGGGCCGACAGTTCCCGGCCCAGGTTAATGTTTACCTCGGCGGCTACGTCGTCCCGCAGGTTGCGGGTGCGCTCGTCTACCATGGCAGACAGCGCGTTCAGGCGTTCTTCCAGCTCTGCTTCCTGCTTGCTCCGGGAGTCGTCCAGGGCCCGTTTCAAGTGGTCGTACTGTTCATCAAACAGGTCGCTCAGCAGCTCGTGCAGGCGATTGTTGATGTGGGTTTTAACCGCCGAGCGGGAAATCTGTTCGATCAGGTCGCTGGTCAGCGGCACCACATCAGCACCGGCGTGGCCGTTCAGGTTGATCTCGGATTTCGGCTCGACCTCGGCGGATTCCACCTCAGCCGGCGGCTCCGGCAGGGTGCCGTGCTCTACGTCGTTGGCCAGCTCCTGCAGGGCGAGCTCCAGGCGGTCGGTCTGGGGCGGCTTGGTGAGAATGCTGTAGATGCCGAAGTTCCTGGCTTCATCTGTGAAATCGGAGGATTTCTTGGAGGTGCACATGATAATCGGAATGCCGGCGGTGTCCGGGTTGCCCTTGATGGCCTTGGTGGCCTCTACGCCGTTCATGCCGGGCATCAGGTGATCCATGAAGATCACATCCGGGCGGCCGTTGTTTTTCAGGAAGTCCAGGGCTTCCTCGGCAGAGCTTGCCATGTTCACTTCCATGTCACGACTCTCGAGCAGTTTGCTGAGGGCAAACCGGGCTACCTTGGAGTCGTCCACAAGCAGAGCATTCTTGATTGGCATGTCACTTCCTCAACCTGTTACTGCTGACGCGTGGGTGCTGCGACCGGGTTTTTGATTACCAGCCTTCCAGTTGCGGGCACTGGGTGGCCCGATAGCTTTTTTCCCGATAACACACACCGGGTTCCGTTGAGCGGGCGGTAAATATTTCGCCGGCTGCGGTTGTCAGGCGAACCTGTCCGTAGGGTTCACCGTGGCGGAAAGTGGCTTCGATGGAGCTTCCGTTGGGGTTGCGCAGCAGCCCCTTGCCATGGAATTTTCCTTCCATGTATTGCCCATCGTACTTCTTCCCGTCTGCAAAAATTTCTGTGCCCTGGCCGTGGAATTCACCATTGGAGAATTCGCCTTCATAGGTGCGGCCATCGGGGTAGGTGAGTGCGCCCTGGCCGTGGAACTCGCCATTGCGGAAGCCGCCCACATAAAGCATGCCGCCGGTGGTGGTCAGGGAACCCTGTCCGTGCAGGTTGCCCTGGGCCCAGTTGCCGGTCAGGGTGTCGCCGTTGGCCCGGGCCAGGGTGCCCTTGCCATGGAATTCGTTGCGTTCGAAAAGGCCGTTGTAGCGGCTGCCATCCGGATACCAGGCGGTGCCTTCACCGTGGAACTTGCCATCGATAAAGTGGCCTTCGTAACGCAGGCCGGTATCGTCTTCGTAAGTGCCATCGCCGGTTTTAACGCCACCCAGCCACTGGCCATTACGGAATTCAACGCGGGTGAGCTCTTCCAGCTGGCCAACCAGGGTCATCTGCTGACCGGCTTTCAGGGCCACCGAATTGGTCCAGGGCTGGTAGCCGGGCTTGGCAATGGTGACGTCGTAACGGCCGGGGTCCAGTTCCAGGTCCAGGCGGGTGGCACCATAGTTGCGGCCGTTAATGGTGACCACATCGCCCACCACGTTGGAGCGCAGTACCAGCTTGCCGGTGGTGGCCGGCTCGGGCTCCGGTGCAGGTTTGGCGGCAGTTTCGGGTTCGGCCTTTGGTGCCGGCGTGGCAGCCGGGGCTGAGATAGCAGCCACGGGCTCGGCCATGGCGAGCATTTCCGGCTCTTCGGGCATGGGTTCAACCGAGAAGGGTTCGGCAATCAGGGGCTGTTCGGGTTCCGGGGCCGGCTCGGGTTGAACCTGTGGGGCAGGCTCTGGTTCGGGCTCAGGTTCGGGTTCTGCATCGGCAAAGACCGGTTCCGGGGTTTCGGCGGGCTCCGGGCCTAGCTCTGCACTGGCTTTGGTAATGACGGCTTCCACCTCGGGCGCCTGGACTATGGGCAGGCTGATGTCTTTGCGTACCGAGGCAAATCCGGCGGTAACCAGCAGCATTAGGGCAAGCGCGTTGATGAACAGCAGTGGTCTGAAATCGACCATGATGAAACCTCGTGATCCATACGTTCCGGATGCTTTTGTTATGGTTTCATCTTAACCACTGTCTGCAACGTTATGTAACAGAAACCGCCTGTAGTTGGTCAGAATGCTGGCCAAATCACACTTTGTCCGGAAGCTGGTCATGGTTAACCTGCTCCCACGCCTTCATGTACACATCGGCTTCATATTCATAGGGTGACCGGAACGGGGTCAGAACGAAGTCGAACACCAGGAAAAAGCTGCCGATGGACAGCCAGGCGATGGTCAGGGTGCTCAGGGTGGTGGCCTGTTGTTCCGGGTTGGAGGCAACGAACTCCTGCAGCATGGGGATCAGGCTGTTGGCCATAACCACCGGGTTGAAGCTGGACAGTACAAAGGGCAGCCAGAAGGCGATCACCACGGGGAAGAAACCGTAACACCACAGGGCGCGGCGCAGCAGGTAGAGGGCAACTTCCTTGCGAAACTGCTGTCTGAGTTCCGGTGTTTTGCGGATCTGCTCCAGGTACCGGCGGCGTTCGGCCCACCAGGCGGCTACTTCAGGAGAGTCTATGTGCTTCTGGGTATGGTCTGTCATAAATCGGCAGGCTACCTTGTTGAGTCCGTTCCGTGCATCATATCCGATAGTACGTGTTACCCTGTAATTCTCCAATTGTTCAATACACAGGATCGTTTTAATGGCTGCAGCGACAGACAACGCAATCCATCCGGCTTTCGAGAAAATTCGCAGTCACCGGATTGGCACCCTTAACCTGGAGGTTGAGGAGTATCGCCACAAGAAAACCGGTGCCCGCCATCTTCACCTGGCGGCAGATAACGACGAGAACGTGTTTTTCGTGGCCCTGCGTACCTTCCCGATGGACTCCACCGGTGTTGCGCACATTCTCGAGCATACGGCACTGTGCGGCAGTGAGCGTTATCCCGTTCGCGACCCGTTTTTCATGATGATCCGGCGTTCCCTGAATACCTTCATGAACGCCTTTACCAGCAGCGACTGGACCGCCTACCCGTTCGCCAGCATGAACCGCAAGGACTTCGACAACCTGTTGTCGGTGTACCTGGATTCGGTATTCTTCTCCAGGCTGGACCCGCTGGACTTTGCCCAGGAAGGCCATCGCCTGGAGTTCGACAAGCCGGACGACCCGTCCAGCGACCTGGTGTACCGGGGCGTGGTCTATAACGAAATGAAGGGGGCCATGAGTGCGCCCACTTCCCAGCTGTGGCAGAACCTGACCAGCCACCTGTTCCCGACCACCACCTACCACTACAACAGTGGCGGTGAGCCGGACCACATTGTAGACCTGAGCTACGATGACCTGGTGAAGTTCTACAAGCACCACTACCACCCGAGCAACGCGATTTTTGCCACCTACGGCAATATTCCCGCGCACGAGCACCACGAGAAGTTCGAAGAGCAGGCCCTGAAGCGGTTCGACAAGCTGGATATCGAGCTGCCGGTGCGGGACGAAAAGCGCATGTTCGCCCCTATGCGGGTAGAGCAGGGCTATGCGGTGAATGACGGCGAAGGCACCGAGAACAAAACCCACATTGTGATGGGCTGGTTGCTGGGCCACAGCTTTGACCTGCAGGAAAACCTTGAAGGCCAGCTGCTGTCTTCCGTCTTGCTGGAAAACAGTGCATCACCGCTGATGCGGGCACTGGAAACCACCGATCTGGGCCACGCGCCATCGCCCATGTGCGGGCTGGAAGATTCCAACCGGGAAATGACCTTTGTGTGCGGTATTGAAGGTAGTGAGCCGGAACGCCGTGCCGAGCTG
This sequence comes from Marinobacter sp. UBA3607, assembly GCF_002375525.1. Classification (NCBI taxonomy): domain Bacteria; kingdom Pseudomonadati; phylum Pseudomonadota; class Gammaproteobacteria; order Pseudomonadales; family Marinobacteraceae; genus Marinobacter; species Marinobacter sp. UBA3607. The sequence goes on from NZ_DFLY01000008.1 coordinate 5,778, forward strand.
GAGCAGCTGGTGGAGTCCACCTTGCAGAAGGTGGTCGACGAAGGCATCAGCCAGGAGCGGCTGGAAGCCATTCTGCACCAGTTGGAACTGCATCAGCGGGAGATCGCCGGCGACAGCTTCCCCTATGGTTTGCAGCTGATCATGCACGCGATTTCACCCATGGTGCACGGCGGGGATCCGGTGGAGCTGCTGGACCTTGAGCCGGTACTGGCTACCCTGCGTGAAAAGATCAAAGACCCGGACTACGTGCCAGGCCTGATTCGTCGCAAACTGTTGGATAACCCGCACCGGGTAACCCTGACCCTGCGCCCGGACGAAAACCTGGAAAGCCAGCATCAGAAGGCGATCCGGGAAACCCTGGCCAGGCGCAAGGCCAGCCTGAGCGAAGAGGAAGTGCAGCAGATTGTCGAGCGGGCACAGGCGCTGGAAGAGCGCCAGCTGCGCAAAGACGACGATTCCATTCTGCCGAAGGTAGGGCTGGACGATGTGCCCCTGCAGATGCCGGAGCCAGTCGGCAGTTACGATGCTGAAATTGGCGCTACGGTTTATGCCCGCGGCACCAACGGCCTGGTGTACCAGCAGGTTGTGCTGCCACTTCCGGCCCTGAGCAAAGACGAACTGCTGCTGTTGCCTTACTACACCACCCTGATTTCCGAGCTGGGTTGTGGCGACCTGGATTACCTGCAGATGCAGGATCGTATTTCCGCAGAATCCGGCGGCATTGGCGCATCCTTCACCGCCAAGGGCCGGATTGACGATGTACAGGCTATGTCCGGCTACCTGATCTTCAGCGGCAAGGCCCTGGCCCGCAACAGTGCGGCGCTGACCCGCCTGCTGAAAGATGTGTATACCGGTGTACGGTTTGACGAGCACGATCGCATCCGCGAAATCGTGGCCCAGGCCCGTGCCCGCCGCGAACAGGCGGTCACCGGCAGTGGCCACGCACTGGCCATGGGTGCTGCCGCCCAGGGTCTGAGCGCCGGCGCCTGGCTGACGTTCCGGTTGGGTGGCCTGGAAGGGATTCGGGGTACCAAGGCCCTGGACAAGTCCCTGAAAGACGAACAGGCCCTGAAGGATTTCTGTGCCAGCCTGGCCGCGCTGCATGACAAGATCCGCAACCAGGGTCGCCAGTTCCTGCTGATTGGCGAAGATGGCCAGCTGGCGCCTATGCTGGACGACCTGAAAGCCTGCTGGCAGAACGACAGCGGTGAAACCAGCGAAAGCTGGAGCATGGAGCCGGTGAACTACAACACCCGCGAAGCCTGGCTGACCTCTACCCAGGTGAACTTCTGCGCCAAGGCCTACAGCACTGTTGCCGTGGACCATCCGGATGCAGCAGCGCTGACGGTACTGGGTGGCTTCCTGCGTAACGGTTACCTGCACCGGGCTATTCGTGAGAAGGGCGGCGCCTACGGTGGTGGTTCCGGGCAGGACAGTGTGAACGGTGTGTTCCGGTTCTTCTCGTACCGCGATCCACGCCTGGCGGAAACCCTGGATGATTTCGATGCGGCGCTCGAATGGCTGCGCACCGAACAGCATGATCACCAATCCCTGGAAGAAGCTATTCTGGGCGTGATCGGCCAGCTTGACCGGCCCCGTTCTCCGGCCGGTGCGGCTCGCCATGCGTTCCATAATGGCTTGTTTGGCCGGTCACCGGAGCAGCGTGCCCGGTTCCGGGAGCGGGTGCTGGGCGTGACGATGGATGAGCTGCGCCGGGTGGCAGACACCTGGCTGAAGCCGGAAAACGCCAGCGTGGCGGTAGTCACCAGCCCGGACAACCGGGAAGTTGCCGAAGGGCTGGGGCTGGCTATCCAGGAGCTTTAACGGTGACGTTTCAACCCGGTGGTTACCATAATCCGGGTTGAAATCTCTTCCACTGAATAGGCCGTGGTGTTCAGGTAGGGGATGCGTTCCCGCTTGTACATCAGCTCGATTTCTTCGATTTCGTGCATGCACTGCTGGATGGACGAGTACCGGGAATTGGGCCGCCGTTCGTTACGGATGGTGGCCAGCCGCTCCGGGTCGATGGTCAGGCCAAACAGCTTTTCTTTGTGGGGCCGCAGGGCCGCCGGCATTTTCTGGTCGTCCAGGTCTTCTTCGGTGATCGGATAGTTGGCGGCCTTGATGCCGTACTGCAGGGCCAGGTACAGGCAGGTAGGCGTTTTGCCGCTGCGGGATGCGCCTACCAGGATCAGGTCTGCTTCGTCGTAGTGGCGGGTGCGGGCGCCGTCGTCGTTATCCAGTGCAAAGTTGACTGCATGGATGCGCCGCTCGTAGCTGCCTTCGTTGTTGATGGAGTGGGACTTGCCCACCGAGTAAGAGGACGACGAACTCAGTTCCTGCTCCAGCGGGCTCAGGAAGGTGCCGAAGATATCGATCATGAAGCCTTCGGCATCGCTGATAATCTCGCGGATGGTGCTGTTCACAATGGTGTCGAACACCAGGGGCCGTTCGCCATCCACTTCAGCGGCCTTGTTGATGCGGATGACCATCTCGCGGGCTTTGTCTTCGTCATCAATATAGGGCACGGTTACCCGTTCGAAATCGATTTTTTCAAACTGTGCCAACAGCGCGTGGCCCAGTGCTTCGGCGGTCAGCCCTGTGCCGTCCGAGATAAAAAAAGCCGTTCTTTTCATGATTTCTTTCCGTTCAGTTTTAGGCTAGTCCCTAGGTAATTCCCGCAGCTTACAGTATCATAGCCGCCATATTCGAGACTCCGCGCCACACAGACTCAAGGGAGACCACGCTTTGGAAGATTACATTATCTGGTTTGACCACCTGGGAATGTCCGATGTTGACCGTGTTGGAGGCAAGAACGCTTCCCTCGGTGAAATGATCAGTAATCTCGCCAATGCAGGTGTTACCGTTCCTGGCGGTTTTGCAACAACTGCACACGCCTACCGGGAATTCCTGGCCACCGATGGCCTGAAAGACCGCATTGATGAAGCCCTGGATGCCCTGGACGTTAACGATGTTAACGAACTGGCCCGGGTTGGCGCACAGATTCGCCAGTGGGTGATCGACACCCCGTTCCCCGACGTTCTTGATAATGCCCTGAAAGAAGCCTACGCGAAACTCCGGGATGGCAATGAGTCCATGGCGGTTGCGGTTCGTTCTTCTGCGACTGCGGAAGACCTGCCGGATGCCTCTTTCGCTGGCCAGCAGGAAACCTTCCTGAACGTGGTTGGCCTGGAGCAGGTTCGTGTTTCTGTAAAAGAAGTATTTGCCTCCCTGTTCAACGACCGTGCGATTTCCTACCGGGTTCACCACGGCTTTGACCACAAGCTGGTGGCGCTGTCTGCCGGTATCCAGAAAATGGTGCGCAGTGAAACCGCTTCCAGCGGCGTCATGTTTACCCTGGATACTGAATCCGGTTTCCGTGACGTGGTGTTTATTACCTCTTCCTATGGCCTGGGCGAGACAGTGGTACAGGGCGCGGTAAACCCTGACGAATTCTATGTACACAAGCCGACCCTGGAAGCGGGCCGTCCGTCTGTGCTGCGCCGTAACCTGGGCAGCAAGGCCATCAAGATGGTTTACCATTCCGAGCCGGGCGAAGGTAAGTTTGTGGAGACCGTGAAGGTAGACCACGACGAGCGCAACAGCTTCTCCATCACCGACGCGGAAGTAGAAGAACTGGCCAAGCAAGCCATGATCATCGAAAAGCACTACCAGCGCCCGATGGACATCGAGTGGGCCAAAGACGGCGATGACGGCAAGATCTACATCGTTCAGGCCCGCCCTGAAACCGTCAAGAGCCGTGCGTCTGCCAACGTAATGGAGCGCTACCTGCTGAAAGAAACCGGCAAGGTGCTGGTAGAAGGCCGCAGTATCGGCCACAAGATCGGCAGTGGCCCGGTGAAGATTATCACCAGCATTAACGAGATGGACCGTGTGCAGCCCGGCGACGTGCTGGTAACAGACATGACGGACCCGGACTGGGAGCCGGTCATGAAGCGTGCGTCTGCCATTGTGACAGACCGTGGCGGCCGTACCTGCCACGCGGCGATCATTGCCCGTGAGCTGGGTATCCCGGCGGTAGTCGGCTGTGGTGATGCCACCGAGCTGCTGAACGATGGCCAGGAAGTGACTGTGTCCTGCGCCGAAGGCGACACCGGCATGATCTACGAGGGTGCGCTGGACTTCGAACTGCGTGAGAACACCGTCGATTCCATGCCCAACATTCCGTTCAAGATCATGATGAACGTGGGCAACCCGGACCGTGCCTTTGATTTCCAGGCGCTGCCGAACGAAGGTGTGGGCCTGGCCCGCCTCGAGTTCATCATCAACCGGATGATCGGCGTGCACCCGAAAGCACTGCTGAACTACGACAACCTGCCGCGGGATATCAAGCAGACCGTAGACAAACGCATTGCCGGCTACACCTCGCCGGTGGACTTCTACGTGGACAAGCTGGTTGAGGGTATTTCCACCCTGGCCGCAGCCTTTGCGCCCAAGAAGGTGATTGTTCGCCTGTCTGACTTCAAATCCAACGAGTACGCCAACCTGATTGGCGGTACTTTGTACGAGCCGGACGAAGAGAACCCGATGCTGGGCTTCCGTGGTGCGTCCCGCTATATTTCCGAAACCTTCCGTGACTGTTTCGAGCTGGAATGCCGTGCCCTGAAAAAGGTGCGCAACGAGATGGGCCTCACCAACGTGGAAGTGATGGTTCCGTTTGTGCGCACGGTAGGCGAAGCCGAGCAGGTGGTGAACCTGCTGGCCGAGAACGGCCTGAAGCGCGGCGAGAACGGCCTGCGGGTGATCATGATGTGCGAGCTGCCGGCCAACGCTCTGCTGGCGGATCAGTTCCTGGAGCACTTCGATGGCTTCTCTATCGGTTCCAACGACCTGACCCAGCTGACCCTGGGCCTGGACCGGGATTCCGGCATCATTGCCCACCTGTTCGATGAGCGGAACGATGCGGTGAAGATCCTCCTGTCCAACGCTATCCAGGCCTGCAAGAAAGCCGGCAAGTACATCGGCATCTGTGGTCAGGGCCCGTCGGATCATCCGGACCTGGCCAAGTGGCTGATGGACGAGGGTATCGATACGGTATCCCTGAACCCGGATTCTGTCCTGGATACCTGGTTCTTCCTGGCCGACGAAAAGATTGACTGATTACGAACGCTTCGGAAAAAGGAGAGTAGCAAGGTGAGCAATATTATTACGCCGGATCTGTGCGACGAGTTTCCGGAAGTACAGGTGGTGGAAGCCGGTTTCAACAACTACGGTGGTGTTCGCCAGTTTGGCGGCGAAATCGTAACGGTTAAGTGCTTCGAAGATAACTCCATCGTAAAAGAGCAGGTTGGCCTGCCGGGCAACGGCCGGGTGATGGTGGTTGACGGTGGCGGCTCAAAGCGGAATGCGCTGCTGGGCGATATGCTGGCCGAGAAAGCCGCTGAGAACGGCTGGGCCGGGCTGGTTATCTATGGCTGCATCCGCGATGTAGACGAGATCGGCAAGACCCATCTGGGTGTTCAGGCGCTGGGTACCATTCCGCGCAAGACCGAGAAGCGTGGCATTGGTGACCTGAACATTCCGGTGACCTTCCACGGGGTGACGTTCCACCCGGGGCAGTATGTCTATGCCGATAATAACGGCATCATTGTTTCCGAGAAGCCCCTGGTGTAATTCCGGGGCAGGAAGCAGAAACAAAAACGGCGGCCACCTGGCCGCCGTTTTTGTTTGCAGGACTGGAATTTGAAGGGCCGGTGATCAGGCCCAGTTGTCGGTCTTGCGGGTAGGCTTGAGCATGGGCACCAGAAGCGCCAGCAGCACGCCGGCAAACACCAGGCCTGCGCCCAGCAGCATGAAGTCGGATTCTTTTCCGGCTTCCAGGCGCTCGTTTTCTGCGGTCAGTACTTCCAGGTCGTTACGCAGTTTCTGGTTGTCTTCCAGCAGCTCCCGGTTGCGGCGCTCCAGGTTAATGGAGTCTGCGGCGATGTTCTTGATGCGCTCCAGTTCTGTCTGCAATTGCCGGGACCGGCTGGACAGGTTGCTTTCGGCACTCTCCAGTTCGTCGCGCTCGGAGGTAACGGCATTGAGCTGTTCCCGGGCCTGGGCCAGTTCTGTCCGGGCGGTTTCAAGGTCTCGGGTTGCCTGTTGCAGGCGGTCTTCTGCGATAGGCTGGTTGCTCAGATACTGGCTGGCTACCCAGCCTTCGTTACCCTTGGAGGTGCGTACCCGGGTGTAGCCGTCTCCGGTTTCGAGCACTTCCATGCGGGTGCCGCTGACTGCGTTCTCGATAATGCGGAACTGGGAGCCGGCGCCGGTGCGGACAGGCAGGTAAACTTTGTCGTCTACCCAAACCGTTCGGGCCTGGGCCACGGCAACCGAGCTGATGATAAGCAGTAAGCTGAGAAATAAACGAAACGGTGTCACGGGCGGGTTTCCCTGAGTTTGACGGTTGTTGCTTTAGTTTGCCTGAAAATCAAGGCGTCAATTTTGTCACAGGATGGCCGTGGTTCAAAAGCGCCCGAGGGTTACAATCCGCTCATGCTGCTCAGGGCAGGACGACCTTGTAGGGTTTCACTTTCACTTCCTTGTAAACACCGGCATCCACATAGGGGTCGGCATCGGCCCAGGCCTGTGCCTGCTCAAGGGATTCAAACTCGGCAATTACCAGGCTGCCGGTAAAGCCGGAATCGCCCGGTTCCGGTGAGTCGATGGCCGGGTGCGGGCCGGCAACCAGCAGGCGGCCCTGGTTTTTGAGGTCTTCAAGCCGGGCCAGGTGGGCCGGGCGCGCCTGTTTGCGCAGGGCCAGGCTGTCCGGGATGTCTTCACTGATAATGGCGTAATACATGGGTGCTCCGGTTATCGTGGGCCGGGGTAACGGCCCGCAGGCCAAGGCTGATACACTGTGGCCACGTTTTATGACAGGAATGCCCGTGACTATACCCCAACACCAGAATCCATGCATCGACCTGCATTGCCACAGCACCGCGTCGGATGGCGCATTGGCTCCCGAAGAGCTGGTTCAGCGCGCGGCAGAGCAGGGCGTTACCCACCTGGCCCTGACTGACCACGATACGATCAACGGCCTGGAGCCGGCGCGACAGGCGGCTGCAGGGCACGGGATGACACTGGTTAACGGCACTGAGCTGTCCTGCGTATGGCGCAGCCAGACCATTCATATCGTCGGGCTGGATTTTGATCACGAGGATGCCGATTTCCTGGCAGCGCTGGCGCGCCAGCATGACAACCGCTGGCAACGTGCCCGGCTGATCGCCGATAAGCTGTCCAAGCTGAAAGTGGACGGATTACTGGAAAAGGCCACCGCCCATGCCGGCGGGGATGTGCCGGGCCGCCCCCACTTTGCCCGGGTGCTGATTGATGAGGGTGTGGTATCCAGAATGGATGCCGCCTTCAAGCGCTATCTGGGTACCGGCAAGCCGGGTGATGTGAAGGCCTGCTGGCCGGAACTGGACGAGGTGGTTGGCTGGATTGAGCGGGCCGGGGGGATCTCTGTACTGGCCCATCCCCGCAAGTACAAGCTGACCGCGACCAAGTTGCGGGAGCTGACGGCGGATTTCCGCAGAGCCGGGGGGCGAGGTATTGAGGTGTCTGTTTCCGGGCAGTCCAGTGGTGACCTGGGCTTTGTGGCGGAACTGGCCAGGCGGGAGAAGCTGCTGGCATCGCAGGGCAGTGATTTCCACTTTCCCGGTGCGCCCTGGTGCGAGCTGGGCAAGATAACAAAAATGCCAGAGGGGCTGGAGCCCGTCTGGCATCATTTCAAGCAGCCGGTCAGCGCCGGGGTTTAATCCGGCGCGTGGAACAGCAGGTACAGATCGGTCAGTGAATCCGGGATGGCTTCTGCCATCCGGCTGGCCAGTTTCTCGTCGTTGCGGACTTTCTGGAAGTCTTCATCGTCGAACAGGCCAGACAGTGTCAGCATGGGCACCATCAGGTCTGCCACTTCTTCTTCACCGGCGGCTTCGAGCCATTCTTCCTCGTGATCCAGGAAGGTGTCTACGAACCCTGCGCACCAGTTTTCCAGTGCGTTCATGGGGTCGCCGTCTTCCGGCTCCGGGAGTTCCAGCGACTGGCCCATATCCAGCAGGTGGCCCATTTCCCTGGAGAGTTCGTTCACGCAGTGAGCGAAGATCTCGGGTACCCCGCCTTCGGGCAGGTTATCTGCGCCGGTGGCAAGGCGGAAGATATCTTCCGCCCCGAGGCTGACCGGGCCAACGACGCTGGCGCATACCACCCCGTGCAGTCCGAAGAAGTCCAGGGCGTCGTCGCCCCAGGGCTCGGCGAAGAGGATGTCTTCCAGCGCTTCGATGTCCGAATTGGTCAGCATAATCAATTACTCCCGGCCTGCTTTTCAGCTTCGGCCTTTTTAGCTTCTTCGGCCGCTCGCTGACGCTTGCGGACCTCTCTTGGATCATTGTAAGCGCGGCCCGGTGTTACCGGTACGTCTTCCGGCTTGGCCTGGGCTTCAGGAGCTGGCTCTTCCGCCTTCTCGGCCTTTGCTTCCGGTTTTTCTTCGGCCTTCACTTCAGGCTTGGGCTCTGGCTTGGCTTCAGCCTTTTCCTCAGCCTTGGGCTCGGTTTTCGCTTCAGGTGCCTTGGCAGGCTCAGCGGCTTCGGCCGGCTTGCTGGTAGCTTCCGGAGCTGCCTCTGCCTTGTCGGCTTGTTCCGGCTTGTCAGCGTTATCCGCCTTGTCTGCCTTCTCTGCCTTCTCTGCAGCCTTGGGCTTGCGCGGGCGGCCGCCCGAGCGGGGTTTGCGGGCTGGCTTGTCTTCGCTGGCTTGAGGTTTTTCCTCGGCCTTGGCTTCCGCTTTGTCTTCGGCCTTGGCTTCGGTGCTTTCAGTCTGCTCAGCTTTCGCCTCAGCCTTTTCCGCTTCTGGCTTGGTCTCTTCAGCCTTGGGCTCTGCAGGCTTGGTTTCTTCAGCCGCCGGAGCCTTCTCGGGCTGCTTGGCAACCTCTTGCTTCACCTCGGTCTTGGCTACCTCAGCTTTTTTCACCTCGGCAGTATCCTGCTCGACGGCTTTTTCCGGCTGGGTGTCTTTCTGGTGCTTTTCGCTACGCTCGGCTTTACGCTCAGCCGGAGTAGACACCGGAGCCTCGGCCGGAGAACCGTCCCGGTTACGCTGACGACGCGGCTTGCGGCGCTTGTCATCGGCTACCGGCTTGTCGCTGGCCTGCTGCGGCTGCTGGTTGTCAGCCTGGTCGCGGGTTTCCTTCTGGTCTTTCTGGTCCTTCGGATCCCGCTGCGGACGGTTACGGTTCTGGCTGCGGTTCTGGGAATCCCGGCGGTTATCGCGACGGTTGTCGTTTCCGCGGTTATCCGCGCCTTTGTTGTCGGCAGACTTGTCCTGCTGACCCTGGCGACTGCCGCTACTGCGGGACTGGTCGTCGCTCCGGTTGTTGCGGTTACGGCTGCGGTTGTCGTCGCTGCGGTTCTGGGAACCGCCCTGACGGCGATCGTTGCCGTTGCGGTTACTGCTGCCACCGCCACTGCGCTGATCACCACGGGCTACGCGGGTTTTCCGGCGATCCTGGCGGGCCTGGGGCCGACGGTCGTCAGTACGCTCGCGGGTGGTGCTGTGCTGGTTGGTGGTGCCTTCGCTTTCCGGCTGGTCGCCGCGGAAGAAACAGGCAATCTTCTTGCCCAGTTTGCGGAACAGGCCTTCTTCCTGCTCGCTGGCTTCCTGGCTGGCCGGCGCCGCTGCCGGAGTGGGCGCAGGAGCCGCCGGGCGAATGGCTTTTACAGCGGCCTGTTCGCGTACCGGCTTTTCGGTGCCGGGCATTTCAACGACGGTTTCTTCTTCGCGCTCGTTGTACTGCTGGGCAACCTGGTGGCTGGAAACGTGTTCCGGGGTGGCTTCATCCTGGCGCAGACGAATGATTTCGAAGTGCGGGGTTTCCATGTTGGGCACCGGGGCAACCACAACAGAGACACCCTGGCGGGCTTCGATATCGGCCAGCTGCTTGCGCTTCTCGTTCAGCAGGAAGGTGGCCACAGAGACCGGCACCATGGCGCGGACTTCGGCGGTTTTTTCCTTGGAAGACTCTTCGTAGATCAGGCGCATGATGCTCAGGGCCAGGGATTCGATACCCCGGATGGTGCCCTGGCCTTCACAGCGCGGGCACACTTCACTGCGGGTTTCACCCAGGGACGGGCGCAGGCGCTGTCGTGACATTTCCAGCAGGCCGAAGCGGGAGATCTTGCCAACCTGAACGCGGGCCCGGTCGATTTCCAGGGCTTCGCGCATTTTGTGCTCGACTTCACGCTGGTGCTTGGCCGGGGTCATGTCGATGAAGTCGATCACGATCAGGCCGCCCATGTCGCGCAGGCGCAACTGGCGAGCGATCTCTTCGGCCGCTTCCAGGTTGGTCTGCAGGGCAGTCTCCTCGATATCGTGGCCCTTGGTGGCCCGGGAGGAGTTGATGTCGATGGATACCAGCGCTTCGGTCGGATCGATCACGATGGAACCGCCGGACGGCAGTTTTACTTCGCGCTGGAATGCGGTCTCAATCTGGCCTTCGATCTGGTAACGGCTGAACAGGGGGATTTCATCCTTGTACAGCTTGATCTTGTTTTCGAAGGTGGGCATGACGGCGCGAACGAAGCTCAGGACGTCTTCGTAAACGCTTTCTGCGTCGATCAGGACTTCGCCGATGTCCTGGCGGAGGTAGTCGCGCACGGCGCGGATGATCACGTTGCTTTCCTGGTGAATCAGGAACGGAGCCTTGCGCTCACCGGCCGCCTGGGTAATGGCTTCCCAGAACTGCACCAGGTAGTCGAGGTCCCACTGGAGCTCTTCGGTGGTACGGCCGATGCCGGCAGTACGCACAATGATGCCCATAGACTTGGGCACCTGGACGCCGTTCATGGCTTCTTTCAGCTGGGCCCGCTCTTCACCTTCGATACGGCGGGAAATGCCGCCGGCACGGGGGTTGTTTGGCATCAGCACCAGGTAGCGACCGGCCAGGGAGATGAAGGTGGTCAGGGCTGCGCCCTTGTTGCCACGCTCTTCTTTATCGACCTGTACGATGACTTCCTGGCCTTCGGAGACCACATCTTTGATGTTGATCTTGCCTTCGATCTGGCCCGGGGACTTCTTGAAGTATTCCTTGGAGATTTCCTTCAGGGGAAGGAAACCGTGGCGGTCGGCGCCGAAGTCGACAAAGGCAGCTTCCAGGCTGGGTTCTACGCGGGTGATGCGGCCTTTGTAAATGTTGGATTTTTTCTGTTCGCGGGTGCTGGATTCGATATCCAGGTCAAACAGCCGTTGGCCGTCTACAAGCGCTACGCGCAACTCTTCGGGGTGAGTTGCATTGATCAGCATTCTTTTCATGGAAAGAAAGGGTTCCTGTCGTTTGTTAGTGACAGAAAACCGGAGGGTTCGCATCAGCGAAGCAGGATGTGCGTGCCGCAGGCCCTGTTACAGCAGGGAGGGGCCGGCGGCCAGACGGATCATACCCTTATGGGGTGAGATCCTGTAAGTCTGAGACCACCGCCTGTGATTCGCCTGCCTGTGGGCAGGGAGAGTTCGTTCAGGTTGAGTGTCTGTTGACGCATAATATCCGTTTTCAGGTTCACACAAACTCCTGGGTCTCACGTCGTATTGGTTTGCAGACGGCCCGGGTTCGCGTGGCAATGATTCTTCGCGATGTCGCCCGACGGTTTTCCGTTCGGTTGTTTCAGCTCCCGGTCAGGTGCAGCCTCTCTGGGTCTGGCCTGTGAGTCCGGAAGTTTGTCTCCCGCCGTGCCCGGTAATGATTGGGCTTGCGGCGTTCAATCTCTTAATCAGTGTCGGTATACTGCTGCCGCTCCGGCTTCTGACCAGAGTTCGTCAGGCCGTAGACAAACGGCAGAGCACGCCGGAATATAACAGTAAAGGGCTGATCATTCAATCCTGCATTCATCCACCGCAAAAGGTTTCCCATGGCGCGTAATTCTGGTTCCCGTAACAAGCCGTCCAGGGCTGGCAAACCGGGCCGGCCGGGCTCTTCCCGGGCAGGGCAGGGCAGGGCTGCGGCACCTGCGCCGGCTGCCGCGCCGGCGGAGCGCACGGTGCAGAAGGGGGTGCAATGGATCAGCGTAGATGAGGATATGGCCGGCCAGCGGGTGGATAACTTTCTGATGGCCCGCTTGCGGGGTGTGCCCAAAAGCACGGTGTACCGGATTGTCCGCAAGGGCGAGGTGCGGGTTAATAAAGGGCGCGTGAAGCCGGATACCCGCTTGCAGGCCGGTGATGTGGTACGTATTCCGCCCATGGTGCAGCAGGCGAAAGCGGAGCAGCCAAAGCCCGGTGACCGGGTGCAGGGCGTCATGGAAGCCGCCGTGGTGTTTGAAAACGACGATATGCTGGTGGTGAACAAACCCTCCGGTATTGCCGTGCACGGCGGCAGCGGTTTGAGCTTCGGGCTGATCGAAGTGCTCCGTTCTTCCCGGCCACAGGCGAAGTTCCTGGAACTGGTGCACCGGCTTGACCGTGATACTTCCGGGCTGGTGATGGTGGCGAAGAAACGATCAGCCCTGCGTTTTCTGCAGGATGAACTGCGCCACAAGCGGATACGTAAACACTACCATGCGCTGGTGGCGGGCACCTGGCCGGAAAAGCTGGCGCGGGTGGCCGAGCCGCTGTTGCGTTACGAGATGCCTAACGGCGAGCGCCGGGTGAAGGTGAGTGGCGAGGGCAAGGAATCGCTCACGCTGTATCGGTGTTTGCAGCGGTTTGAGGGTTATTCGCTGGTTGAGGCTTCACCGGTTACCGGCCGTACCCACCAGATCCGGGTGCATTGTGCCTGGGCGGGCCACCCGATTGCCGGAGACGACAAGTATATGGATGACGCCAGCCTGAAGGCGTTTCGTGCCGTGGGCGGTGAGCGGTTGATGCTGCACGCCCGGGCGCTGGAGTTCACATTGCCCGGTTCAGGTGAGGCAATGCGGCTGGAAGCTCCGTATGATACCCCTTTCGGCAAGCTGGTTGATGCGCTTGCCCGTCGCAGTAAAGGTAAGTTCTGATGAATGTAAAAGTAGTGATTTTTGACTGGGACGGAACCCTGATTGATTCCGTAGACCACATTGCTGACAGTCTGCACCAGGCTGCCACTGAGCTTGGGTATCCGGAACTGGAGCGTGAGGCCTACCGGGATATCATCGGCCTGGGCATGATCGAGGCTCTGGAAAAGCTGTATCCGGGGCTGACCCGCGACGAAATGCAGCGCATCCGCGATGGTTACGCAGGGTATTTCTTCCAGAAGGTGACCACCCCGCAGAACGTATTTGACGGTATGGCCGACGTGGTTACCGATATCCGGCGTTCCGGGCGCGGCTGCTCTGTGGCGACCGGCAAAAGCCGGCGCGGCCTGGCGAGGGCCCTGACCTCCAGTGGCTTGGGCCCGCACTTCGATATCACCCGGTGTGCGGACGAAACCCGTTCCAAGCCGGATCCGCTGATGCTGGAGGAGATCCTGGCTTTCTACGGCTATGAGCCGGAAGAGGCGGTGATGATTGGTGATACCCGCTACGACCTGGATATGGCCCGGCGTATTGGTATGCCGTCCATTGGCGTTGAGTGGGGCGTGCACCAGCGGGATGTGCTGCAGGAATACGACCCCCACGCGGTAGTTACGTCGGTAGACGAGTTGCGGCGGGTTCTTGGGCTTTAACGGTTTTGTTACCGCATTGGTCGGTTAAGGGATAGCGGATGAGCGAGTGGGATTCGGACAAGCAGCCCGGCTGGGGCGATGAGCCGACGCAACCTGAAGAAAAAGGACAGGGTGCGTCTTCCGGTAAGAAAGGCTGGTTTGGCAGGAAGCAACCGGCTATGCCGCCGGAGTCTGGCCGGGACTGGCGGCTGATCGAGAAGCTGGTGATGTCGTTGCAGGCAGAGCAGCGACGCAGCCGGCGCTGGGGTATCTTTTTCAAGTTTCTGACCTTCGGTTACCTGTTCGCGTTGCTGTTCCTGATCCGGTCTCCCATCGGTGATGGCATGGCGGGTGCCACCGGTGCCCACACGGCACTGGTAGAAGTGAATGGCACGATTGCGGCGGGTGAGCTGGCCAGCGCCGACAACCTGGTGGGTGCGCTGCGGTCGGCTTTCGAGGCCGAGAACTCCAGGGCGGTTGTGCTGCGCATCAACAGCCCGGGCGGTAGCCCGGTGCAGTCCGGTTATGTCTATGACGAGATCAAGCGCCTGCGGGAAGAATACCCGGATAAAAAGCTGTATGCGGTGATTTCCGATATTGGGGCTTCCGGTGCCTATTACATTGCTGCGGCCGCTGATGAAATCTACGCCAACCGGGCAAGCCTGGTGGGTTCTATCGGCGTGGTTGCCGGTGGTTTCGGTTTTACCGGGCTGATGGAGAAGCTGGGTGTCGATCGGCGGCTGTATACCGCTGGCGAAAACAAGGCGTTCCTCGATCCGTTCTCACCCGAGCGTGAAGGCGAGGTTGCCTTCTGGCAGAGCGTGCTTGAAAACACCCACAAGCAGTTCGTGGAAGCCGTTAAGGCTGGCCGGGGTGACCGCCTGGCCGAAAACGAAGAATTGTTCTCCGGCCTGGTGTGGAGCGGCGAGCAGGCGCTGGAGCTTGGCTTGATTGACGGGCTGGGTAGCACCTCCTGGGTGGCTCGCCAGCTGGTGGGCGAAGAAAAACTGGTTGATTACAGCCGCAACCGTTCGCCGTTCCAGGAACTGGTGGACCAGCTTGGTGTTGCGGTGGGTGAGGGTGTAGCCAGTCGCATGCTGGAGTCCCGCCTGGAGATTCGGTGAGCCAGGCTTTTCGGGTGAAGCAGCCCTGACCCGGTTTGATCAGGGCTGCAGCAGCGGATTAACGCCCAGTTCCCTGAGCAGGTCGATCAGCGCGATCAGCGGCAGGCCGATCAGGCTGTTCGGGTCTCGCCCTTCCATGCTTCGGAACAGGGCAATGCCGAGCCCTTCCATCTTGAAGCTGCCGGCGCAGTCGTAGGGCTGTTCTTTGTTCAGGTAGTTTTCGATTTCTTCAGCTGTCAGTTCCCGGAAGTGGACCTCGAAAGGTTCGCACCGGGTTTTCAGGGTGCCGGTACGGGTGTCCAGTACTGCAAGCCCGGTCAGGAATCTCACGCTGTTGCCGCTGCTGAGGTCTAGTTGTTCCCGGGCCTTCTGGTGGCTGCCGGGTTTGTTCAGTAAGGTGCCGTCCGGTAGTGTGGCCGCCTGGTCGGAACCGATGATGATTGTGTCCGGATAGTGTTCTGCCAGCGCCCGGGCCTTGCCGGTGGCCAACCGGAGCGAGAGTTGTTCGGCGGATTCGCCGGGAGCCGGTGTTTCATCAATGTCCGGGCTCGCACTGTTAAAGGGTAGCCCCAGCCTTGCCAGCAGCTCTTTGCGGTAAGGGGAGGATGAGGCGAGCAGCAGGGGCGGTTGGTTCATGAATGCCTTCTGGTTCCGGTGTATGGTGCGGTGATTCAGGCGGAAACGCCGGAGGTTATCGTAAAATACCCCTACTTAAACGGGAAGGGGTGGGTTAAAAGCGATTAAGTCTTTGACAGCAGGCGGTCTCGCCCCTAAAATTGCGCGCCTATGTCTGAAGCACCGAATGCTCAACTGCCAAAATCCGTAGACCCTAACCGGCTGGCGGAACAGAACACGACCCTGGAGGGAATTATTCCGCTCGCGGGGCTTGTTCGTTTCTCCGAAGCGGTTCCGGGGTTGCCGGAAGGCAGCGAGTGCCACGTTAAGCTTTCCTTTTATATGGATAGCGAACGTCGCCGGTTGGTGTCGGGTGAAGTATCCGCACCGGTGATACTGGAATGCCAGCGTTGCATGAACAACATGCAGACAACGCTGGAATCCCGTTTTGATTTGGGGCTTGTGCTCAACGATGAGCAGGCTCAGAGGTTGCCCAAGGCGTTGGAACCCTTCCCGATGGAAGACTACAACGCAGATTTGTGGGCCATGGTGGAAGATGAACTGTTGCTGGTTCTGCCGCCGTTCCCCCTGCATGAACGCCAGGATTGCCCGGCGAGCAAGGAACTGGAAGCACTGGAACCACAGCAGGCCACCGAGAAGCCCGAGGCAAAGAAACGCGAGGATAACCCGTTCAGTGTTCTGGCGGGCCTCAAGAACACCAAGCACTAACGTTTTCGTAATCAGGTCAGGAGCATAATCATGGCTGTACAGCAAAATCGCAAGACCCGTTCCAAGCGCGGCATGCGCCGTTCACACGATGCCCTGAGCACTGCTGCTCTGAGCACCGACGCAACTACTGGTGAAGTACATCGTCGTCACCACGTATCTCCGGACGGTTTCTACCGCGGCAAGCAGGTTGTTGAAGCTCGCGACGAGTAAGATCGTCGGGAAACTCTTCTGACCTGTGTCGCATGGACCCGTGGTGAGTAAACCAGTCACCATAGCCATTGATGCCATGAGCGGTGATCGTGGCGCTTCAGTGGTGGTCCATGCAGCGCTGGAAGCAGTGCGCGAAAATGAGGCCTTGAGTCTCGTTCTGGTAGGTATCCGGAGCGAGCTCGAGGCCTTGTTGCGTGATGGGCATGCCAGAATCCGCATTGTTGAAGCGGCGGATGTGGTGCGCATGAACGAGCGCCCCTCCCATGCGCTGCGACACAAGAAAAACTCCTCTATGGCCATTGCGCTCTCCCTGGTGCGCGACGGCGAAGCCCAGGGCTGTGTCAGTGCCGGAAATACCGGTGCGCTGATGGCTTTCGGGCGATCAATTATCCGCATGTATCCCGGCATTGAACGGCCGGCCATTGCCAAGCTGGTTCCCTCGTTGCGGGGCCGTTGCCACGTGCTCGACCTTGGTGCCAACGTGGATTCCAGTGCCGAAAACCTCTACCAGTACGCCTTGATGGGATCGCTGATGGCCACCGCCATCTGTAGCCTGGCCGAACCTCGCGTGGCCCTGCTGAACGTGGGTGAGGAAGAGATCAAGGGCAACGAACAGGTTCGCCTGGCCTCCCATATGCTTGCCCAGTGCGACACTCTGAACTACATAGGGTATGTCGAGGGCAACGACCTTTTCCGTGATGTGGCCGATGTTGTAGTGTGTGACGGCTTTGTAGGCAATATTGCCCTGAAGACCGGTGAAGGTGTTGCGGGGTTGTTGATTGAGCTGCTGGAGCAGGCGTTTACCCGTTCGCTCTGGGGCCGCTTTGTGGGGCTCCTGGCCAAGCCGATTATCGGCCGGCTGTTGCAGTTGATGGACCCTTCACGGCATAACGGTGCCAGTTTGCTGGGGCTTCAGGGAGTCGTTATCAAGAGCCACGGCAACGCCAACGAGCGTGCGATGCTGGCGGCAATCCGGCAGGCAGTTCGCGAAGTGGAGCTGGAAGTGCCCCGTCGCATCAACGAACGGCTCGATGACCTGATTTTATAGGTCGCCAACGGCTGCTGAGACTAAAGTCTGCCCGCATTTGCGCCCTTATTCGCGGATAATTGGCCTGAGTTGTACTATTGGCTAATCTCCACCCACCCTTCAATGACGATAAGATTCCGCCCATGAAATCAGCGTTTATTTTCCCCGGACAAGGCTCCCAGTCGGTAGGCATGCTTTCTGCTGCTGCCGAGGCGTGGCCTATGATCAGTGAAACCTTTGATGAAGCGTCTAATGTTCTGGGCTATGACTTGTGGCACCTGTGCCAGCATGGGCCGGCTGAAGAGCTGAATCAGACCATGGTAACCCAGCCTGCGTTGCTGACCGCCAGTGTCGCCTTGTGGCGCCAGTGGTGCGTGTCTGAAGGCCCGCGCCCGGACTTCTTGGCTGGCCACAGCCTGGGTGAGTACAGCGCCCTGGTGGCGGCTGAGAGCCTCGACTTCATTGAAGCTGTAAAGCTTGTTCAACTGCGCGGCGAGCTGATGCAGGATGCCGTGCCTGCCGGTGAAGGCAAGATGGCAGCCATCCTGGGCCTGGAAGACGCCGATGTGGTTGCGGCCTGTGAAGAAGCCGCCCAGGGCGACGTGGTTGCAGCAGTGAATTTTAACGCACCCGGCCAGGTGGTGATTGCCGGTTCCGCTGCGGCGGTAGAGCGCGCAATCGAGGCTTGCAAGGCAAAGGGTGCCCGCAAGGCCATGCCGCTGCCAGTCAGCGTGCCTTCCCACTGCTCCCTGATGAAAGGCGCTGCCGAGCAGCTGGCTGAAGCACTGGAGGATGTCCGCTTTAACGATGCTGTCATTCCGGTGGTTCAGAATGTGAATGCAGCCGTGGTTAAAGATGCCGATACGCTCAAGGCAAACCTCCTGAAGCAGTTGTATTCTCCGGTGCTTTGGACAGACTCTGTGCGGGCGTTGGTTGCCGAGGGCGTTAACGTGTCGGTTGAGTGTGGTGCCGGCAAGGTTCTGGCCGGGCTGGCCAAGCGCATTGATCGCCAGTTGGCGGTGAACAGCATCGAAGATCCCGATTCTCTGGCAGCCGCCCTGAAGGCGTTTGGCCAGTCCTGATAAACGGAGTTGTTTATGTCTTTGGAAGGCAAAGTTGCACTGGTAACCGGTGCTACCCGGGGGATTGGCAAGGCCATTGCCCATGAGCTGGCCCGGCAGGGCGCGGAAGTTGTGGGTACGGCTACCAGTGCTGAAGGTGCCGAATCCATTACCGAAGGCCTGAAGTCTGCTGGCTTCAAGGGCTACGGCATTGTGATGAACGTAGCCGATGCCGACAGCATCGAGGCGGGCCTGAAGCAGCTGACCGAACAGTCTGGTGCTCCGCAGATCCTGGTCAACAATGCGGGTATCACCCGTGATAACCTGTTGATGCGCTTGAAAGACGACGACTGGACGTCGGTGCTGGAAACCAACCTTTCCAGCGTTTACCGTACCAGCAAGGCCGTTTTGCGTGGTATGGCCAAGGCCCGCTGGGGCCGGATTATCAATATCAGTTCCGTGGTTGCCGGCATGGGCAACCCGGGGCAGGGCAATTATTGCGCTGCCAAGGCCGGGGTTGAGGGCTTCACCCGCAGCCTGGCCAAAGAAATGTCTAACCGCGGCATTACCGCTAACTGTGTAGCGCCCGGTTTTATTGACACCGATATGACCAAAAAACTGGACGACAAGCAGCGTGACGCTATGCTGGAAATTATTCCGGCAGGGCGTTTGGGCGAGCCGGAAGAAGTAGCTTCTGTGGTGGCTTTCCTGGCCTCTGAGGGCGCAGCTTACGTTACCGGAGAAACCATTCATGTGAATGGCGGCATGTACATGGGTTGAGCCCGTTTCGGGCTGTAGTGCAACCCCTTGTCGCACAACATGTTTAACTGAATCCCTGCTTGTTTGCAGGTAGGGTTTAAACTAAACTGGCAGCCATTGAGTTGCTTGGTTGACACTAAAGTGAGGACATTATGAGTACAGTTGAAGAGCGCGTGAAGAAGATTGTTTGTGAGCAGCTGGGCGTTAAAGAGTCCGAAGTTCAGAACACATCTTCTTTTGTAGAGGATCTTGGCGCTGACTCACTGGACACTGTTGAGCTGGTTATGGCCCTGGAAGAGGAATTCGAAACTGAAATTCCTGATGAAGAGGCTGAGAAGCTGGGCTCCGTTCAGGACGCAATCGACTATATTGTCGCGCATACCTGATACTCAGTAGATCAGATAGCCAGGCTAAAAGCCGTCCTTTAGGCTTCTTGAAGGACGGCTTTTTTATTGGCTGAATATCAGCATTTCGGTTAAAAACGACACGGAATATTCAGGTGAGTGGGGTTATGAGCAAGCGACGGGTTGTCATTACAGGCATGGGGATGTTGTCCCCGGTAGGGAACGATGTCAGTACCTCCTGGAACGCAGTGTGTGCCGGGCGCAGTGGCATTGGCCAGATCGACCGGTTCGATGCCAGTGAATACGGCACGCGTATCGGCGGGGCGGTGAAGGACCTGGATATCGAACCCTGGCTGTCTTCCAAAGAAGCCCGCAAGCTTGACGCTTTCATTCACTATGGCCTGATTGCCGCCCAGCAGGCGGTGGACGACAGTGGCCTGGAACAGTTCGACAAGCTCGACAAGGAGCGGGTGGGCATTGCCATCGGTTCCGGTATTGGCGGCCTGGAGTACATCGAAAAGAACATTATCCAGATGGAAAAGGCCGGCCCCCGCAAGGTATCTCCGTTCTTTGTGCCGGCGTCTGTGATCAATATGATTTCCGGTAATGCGGCTATCCGGTTTGGCTACAAAGGCCCGAACATCGCCATTGTGACCGCCTGCACTACCGGTACCCACAACATTGGCTATGCGGCCCGCACCATCGCCTACGGCGATGCTGACGTGATGCTGGCCGGCGGCGCCGAAATGGCCACCACCCGTTCCGGCATTGCCGCATTCTCTTCCGCCCGTGCCCTGTCGACCCGCAATGATGAGCCGGAAAAGGCCAGCCGCCCCTGGGACAAGGAGCGCGACGGCTTTGTGTTGAGTGATGGCGCTGGCGTGCTGGTCCTGGAAGATCTGGAACATGCAAAAGCCCGTGGCGCGACGATTTACGGCGAAGTGGTCGGCTTTGGCATGAGCGATGACGCCCATCACATTACCGCACCCCCTGCAGACGGCGACGGCGCTGCCCGGTCCATGGCCAATGCCTTGCGGGATGCGGGCTTGAAGCCGGAAGAAGTGGATTACATCAACGCCCACGGCACATCGACCCTGGTGGGGGATGTAGCCGAAGTGGCTGCCGTTAAGTCGGTGTTTGGCGGCCATGCGCAAAAGCTGGCCATGAGCAGCACCAAGTCCATGACGGGTCACCTGCTGGGCGCTGCCGGTGCCGTTGAGGCCATTTTCTCGGTGCTGTCCCTGCGCGAAGGCATTCTGCCGCCAACCATCAACCTGGATAACCCGGATGAAGGTTGCGACCTGGACTTCGTGGCCAATCAAAGCCGCCAATCCGATGCCCGGGTGGCGCTGTCCAACTCCTTCGGCTTTGGCGGTACCAACGGTACGTTGATTTTCCGCCGTTACGAAGGCTGAGACCTCTGTGGTAAAGCGCTTCTGGGCGGATGAAACCGGTTTGCCGGCGGCAGACCGGGGCCTGGCCTACGGCGATGGCCTGTTTGAAACCATTCGTGCAGAAGGGAGCTCAGCCCCCTGGCTGGATTACCACCTGGCCCGACTGGTGCGGGATGCTGCCCGGCTGGGAATTGAGGTGCGTCAGGACGAACTGCTCGCGGCCAGCCGCGAAGCCCTTGAGCGTTACGGAAGCCCCGGGAAGGTGTGGGTCCTGAAGTTGATCCTGACCCGTGGTGCGGGTGGGAGAGGCTATCGCCCGGGGGGCGGTATGGAGCCCAACCTGCTGGTTTCCTGTTCCGATGCGCCGCCGATGCCCGATTCTGCCGGCGTGGTGGTGGAGTTCTCATCAGTACCCCTTACGGTCAATCCCTTGCTGGCCGGTATCAAATCCCTCAACCGCCTGGAACAGGTGATGGCGGCCCGGGAGCTCTCCGGTGACTGCTTTGAGGTGCTGATGGCAGATGCCGCAGGGCATATTGTCGAGGGCACCCGAACCAATCTGTTTGTACTCACCGATGAAGGCTGGATAACACCCCCCGGGAATTCGGTGGCCGTGGCTGGTGTTATGCGCCAGCTGGTTATCGAGCGCTTGCAGCAGGCCGGGGAGCCGTTCCAGGAAGCACCCATCACCAGGGAACAGTTGCAGCCGGAAGTTTGCCGGGGCCTGTACCTCACCAACAGCGTGCTCGGGGTAGTGAGGGTTCGCAACCTGGCGGGCCAGGATTTGCCTGCAGAGCGGTGCCTTGCGACAATCTGCCGTCTCTCCACAACTTTGGAATAATGCGTGTGTTCAGGAAGTTACTGATTCTGATTGTGGCCCTCGCGGTCCTGGCGGCTGCTGGCGCCGGTTTGTGGCTATGGCAGGGCCTGCAGACCCTGAAGCAACCGGTTGCCCTGGATGAGCCGGTGTTGTTCAGTGTAGAGCAGGGCACCTCCTTTGGCCGGCTGGCGCAGAAGCTGTCGGACGACGGCCTGGTCAGCGATCCGCTCTGGTTAAAGCTATACGGCCGCCTGAACCCGGAACAGACCCGGATTAAGGCTGGTGACTACGAACTGCAACCGGGGATGACACCACTGGCCATGCTCGACACCATGGTACAGGGCAAGGTGAAACTCTGGTCCGTCCAGTTTATTGAGGGCTGGACCTTCTCTGACATGAGAACCGCCCTGGCCAACTCCGGGCAGCTCCGGAAAGAAACCACAGACTGGACCGACGAGCAGGTTATGGAAGCCGTTGGCGCCGAAGGCCAACACCCTGAGGGCTGGTTCTTCCCGGATACCTACATGTTCAGTGGCAGCGAGACCGACCTGGACATCCTCAAGCGCGCCTATAACCGGATGACGGCTGTCCTGGAAGAAGAGTGGGAGAACCGGGAAGAAGGCTTGCCCTACAGCTCCCCCTACGAAGCATTGATCATGGCCTCGATTGTCGAGCGGGAAACCGGTGTAGCCTATGAGCGACAGCAGGTGGCCGGTGTGTTTGTGCGCCGCTTGCAGAAAGGCATGCGCCTGCAGACCGACCCGACGGTGATCTACGGCATGGGTGACAGCTACGACGGCCGTATCCGTACCCGGGACCTGCGCGCCTACACGCCCTATAACACCTACCGGATTGACGGCCTGCCACCCACGCCCATTGCCTTGCCCGGCCGGGATTCGGTACATGCCGCCTTGCACCCGGACGACGGCGACGCCCTGTACTTTGTGGCCCGTGGTGACGGCAGCCACACGTTCTCCCGCACCCTGGCCGAACACCAGAAAGCGGTCCGGGAGTTCCAGCTGAACCGCAGAGAAGATTACCGATCCTTCCCGGCACCGGATGCCGGCGCAGATGACAACGAGGAAAACTGATGGCTGCCAGAGGCCGCTTTATTACCTTTGAGGGCACCGAGGGGGTTGGTAAGTCCACCCAGTTGCAGAACGCGGCAGACACGCTGACATCGCTGGGGATTGATGTGGTGGTTACCCGCGAACCGGGTGGCACGCCCATGGCGGAAAAGATCCGGGAGCTGTTGCTGGCCCCCAGGGAAGAACCGGTGCATGAAACCACCGAACTGCTGCTGATGTTCGCCGCCCGTGCCCAGCACCTGCACAACCGGATTCTGCCTGCCCTGGCGGAAGGCAAGTGGGTGCTGTGTGACCGCTTTACCGATGCCACCTTCGCCTATCAGGGCGGGGGCAGGGGGGTGCCTGAGGAGCGCATAGCGCTGCTGGAAACCCTGGTGCAGGGCGATGTGCGGCCGGACCATGTTGTCCTTCTGGACGCACCGGTAGAAACCGGCATGGCCCGCGCAAAGAAGCGGGGCGAACTGGACCGGTTCGAGCAGGAAGAACTGGCCTTTTTCCAGCGGATTCGCGATACCTACCTGGCCCGGGCGACCGCTGCACCCATGCAATACCATGTCGTGAATGCCGCCTTACCCCTGGCGCAGGTTTCGGAAAGTGTGACGGCATTGCTGTCGGCCCTGGCCCGCGTTGATGCTTGATTTCGTGCACTTTCTGTCGCGATCTGCTTTAATTGAAATACATTCTCGATTAAAGGCGTGCAGCTTGAATGCTTGACGCAAAGCTTCTGAAACTGCCGGTCAATTCACACCAACACCATCACGAACATCACCAGATTGTGGTGGGCGTGCGTGGCGCTGCCGAACTGAGTGTCGACGGCGTGGGTTCGTTTCTGGACACCTGGAAAGCCTGCCTGGTGCCAACCGAAGCCCGGCACGACTACTGCGGGGACCACGAGAACCACGTGCTGGTGATTAACCTGGACCCGCTTAGCCCTGTCCTGGATTCCCCGGCCCATGCCGACTACGAACGCATGGCCGGGATCTTCGAGAAGCCCCGGACTATCCAGATGGACAACCGGCTGCAGGGCCTTGTGCAGTTTGCTGCCGGAGAATTCGACCGCTCCCCGGATAACGAACCCCTGCACCGGCACCTTGCGGCCAGTATCCTGTATTCCATGGCCGACCGGATTGTAGACGGGCAGGCCACCCGTGCCAGCCGGCACAGCATCAGCCCGGACGCCATTCGCCGGTATATCGTCGATAACCTGCACCGGAAGATCACCGTGCAGGACCTGGCCCGGGAAGCCTGCCTGAGTACCAGCCGTTTCCACGAAGTGTTCCGCGAAGTGTCGGGCATTACCCCGCATCAGTTTCTGATACAGACCCGGCTCGACCAGGCCGTGCGCCTGTTGTCGTCAACGTCCCTCTCGGTGTCTGAAATCAGTTACCGGACCGGCTTTTCCTCCCAGAGCGCACTCACCAATGCCCTGCGCAAATACAAGGGAACGACCCCGTCCCGGTTACAGATTGGTGACCGGGTAGCCTGATCTGCCCGTAAAACTGACAGTCCCGTAGGATTGTGCAAAACAATCATAGGATTTTGTAAGCCGGGAATCCGTAGTAATACTAACTTATAGCGTCTGTATTCCCGCCTTGCGGAAGCAGGGTAGGCGATTGTCGCAAACCAGCGGCGGTCGACTATAGTGAAGGAGTATCCGTGCGGGTAAGTCCCGCTCCAGTCAGGAAGATTTCAGGTAAACAAGAAAAACAGTGCAGTCCGCAGGCCGCGTGCCGGCGCTGTGCTCTGAGAGCGGACCGAGGTCCGACTCACTTAAACCGGAGGAGCCTTATGGCTATTGGCGTTTGGATCAGTCTATTTGCGTACTTTGCAATCATGATTGCCATTGGCATTTATGCAATGCAGAGATCTACGTCTTCATCTGAAGATTACATGCTCGGTGGGCGGGCACTCAGCCCGAAAGTAGCGGCACTGTCTGCCGGTGCTTCCGATATGAGTGGCTGGTTGCTTCTGGGTCTGCCCGGGGCATTGTATGTATCCGGTCTGGCTTCAGCCTGGATCGGTATCGGCCTGTTTGTGGGCGCATTCTTTAACTGGGTTCTGGTGGCACCCCGCCTGCGGGAACAAACCGTTCACTACGGTAACGCCATCACCATCCCGTCTTTCCTTGCAAACCGGTTCCCGACTCAGGCTCTGTCCCTGAGAACCGTGTCTGCCATTGTTATCGTTATCTTCTTTGCGGTTTACACCGCATCCGGCCTGGTTGCCGGTGGCAAGCTGTTTGAAAGTGCCTTTGCCGGCATCTTCAACTTCGGCGGCCTGAGCGATTATGCAGTGGGTATTGTAATCACCCTCGGCGTGGTTCTGGCTTACACCGTAGTAGGCGGTTTCCTGGCAGTGAGCATGACCGACTTCGTGCAGGGTTGCATCATGATGCTGGCACTGGTGATCATGCCGGCGGTGGTTCTGTTCGGTGAAGGCGGTGGCGGCTTCGCCCAGGCTTCTGAAACCCTGAACAGCGTCGACCCAACCCTGTTGTCCTGGACCGAAGGCCTGACCTTTATCGGTTGGCTGTCAGCGGTTACCTGGGGTCTTGGCTACTTTGGCCAGCCGCATATCATTGTGCGCTTTATGGCTATCCGCTCCCTGAAAGACGTTCCGACCGCCCGTAACATCGGTATGGGCTGGATGGGTATCTCCCTGATCGGTGCCATCTCACTGGGTATCTTCGGCCGTGCCTACGCCGTTCGTAACGGTATGGACATCGCAGACCCGGAAACCATCTTCATCATCCTGTCTGACCTGCTGTTCCACCCGCTGATCACCGGCTTCCTTTACGCAGCCCTGCTGGCGGCGGTCATGAGCACCATCTCCAGTCAGCTGCTGGTATCGTCTTCCTCACTGACTGAGGATTTCTACCGCCTGTTCCTGCGCAAAGAAGCGACCGATAAAGAGTGCGTAAACGTCGGCCGTGCCTGCGTTGTAGCCGTTGGCCTGGTGGCGGCAGTTATCGCCTCTGACCCGAACTCACAGGTCCTGGCCCTGGTCAGTAACGCCTGGGCAGGCTTCGGTGCCGCCTTCGGCCCGCTGATCCTGCTGTCCCTGATGTGGTCCCGCACCAACGGCGCCGGTGCCATTGCCGGTATGGTCGTGGGTGCTGCCACGGTAATGATCTGGATCTCCCTGGGCTGGAATGGCAGCTTCATGGGTGGCCCGGGCGTATATGAAATCATCCCTGGTTTCGTTGCCGCCTTCATTGCCATCGTAGTGGTCAGCCTGGCCACCAAGGATTCTGGTGAGTACCAGCATATCCAGCGGTAACAGAATCCACTGATTCACATCAGTGTTCTGACAAGGGCTCCCCAAGGGGAGCCCTTTTTTGTACCTGAAACCCACACATGGTTCTGCGCTGGCCACGGGGTGGGGGAGCCTTTTCTGCAGGGAAAAAGATGTCTGAGCGAAGCGAGTTGTTTTTCCCGGAAGAAAGACTCCCCCCGCCGCGGGGCTGGCAAAACTCCAGAGCCGGAGTCCCAGAGGCGGGCCACCCCGAAATCAAGACACAAAAAAACGCCAGCCCGAGGGCTGGCGTTTCAGATCAGAGGTAAAGCTACCTCAGAGGATCTCAGGCTACGGAAGCCTCAGATGCCTTCTGGGTGTACTCTTCCATCTGGTCGAAGTTGAGATACTTGTAGATCTCCTTGGACATGCTGTTCAGGTCCTTGGC